>WRMB01000001.1 GCA_009777345.1 Micrococcales bacterium
CCCCCCCCCACCGGGGGGGGCCGGGCAGGGCTCTCCAAAAGCGGGGGTGGAGTGGGGGTCGGCGGGGGGCGGATTCGATTCTTCGGGCGGGGTTTGGAGTTTTTTCCTCCCAAACCCGCGACAGAAGTATCGAATCGACGCAGGCGCTCGACGGGTTGATGTCCCTGCACCGGACCGCTAACTAACCGTTCCCCAGCTGGCGGACGCTGAGCGCCGCCCAGGACCGGACCCTCGAGCTGGTAGCCACCGGACCGCAGGCGGACGAAGCACTGGCCGCAGCCGTGGCGCTGGTCGGTCAGGCTGCGCCAGAGGCCGTAGGCTGATCGGCATGAGCGAGCCGCAACGCACCCTGGTCCTGGTCAAACCCGATGGTGTGCGCCGGGGCCTGTCCGGCCAGGTGCTGTCCCGGATCGAGGCCAAGGGCTACCGCATGGTGGCCGCCGAGCTGCGCACCCCCGACCGTTCGCTGCTGGCCGAGCACTACGCCGAGCACGCCGGCAAGCCGTTCCTCGCCCCGCTGGTGGAGTTCATGTCGTCCGGCCCGGTGCTGGCCCTGGTCGTGGAGGGCTACCGGGTGGTCGAGGGCGTCCGGAGCCTGTCCGGCGCCACCGACCCGACCGTCGCCGCCCCCGGTTCGATCCGCGGCGACCTGGCCGCCGACACCGGCGCCCCCGTCATCGAGAACATCGTCCACGCCTCCGACTCGCCCGAGTCGTCGGCCCGCGAGATCGCCCTGTGGTTCCCGGCCGTCCAGACCGTAGGTCGCGCTTATTGATTCCGCGTAGCGGGGTCGTCGACGATGGTCTGCGTGATCCACCCCACGGCCCCCTCGTCAGCCAGCCGCACCCAGTTCAGTGCCATGGCCTCGAGGCTACCCAGTTGTCGTCCACACCAGTGCCCGTTTGGGCCGGGTTTCCGTGAGCTGGCCGGGTCTGCAGACCCGGCCAGCTCACGGAAACCCGGCCCAACCAGGAGGTACGTGGGGCGAGCGTCTCGGTGTCGGTCAGCCGCCTGTGCGGCGGGTTCGTCCTGGAGCGGTCCGATAGGCAAAGATGTCCGTATGGCACAGCGCACCGTCGTCACGACCCACTCTGACCTCTCCGGAGAGCCGGACGCAGTCACAGTCCGGTTCGCGTTCGAGAACGCCCGTTGGGAGATCGACCTGACGCAGGCCGAACGCGAGGCCTTCGTCCGGACTATCGCGCCGTACACGGAGAAGGCGCGGCGTGCGCCGGTCTCCCGCCGGGTCGGCGCACCCGGCAAGGAAGCGTCGTAGCGGCCCACCCTTGGTGTGCTGCGCGCGAGCCGAAGGCTGGGTGCCTGGCGTCGGCTTCCCGACCGGTGGATCGACCCGGAGCGGCTGGGCTGTCTGCTAGGGTCGCGTGGGTGAAGATCAACGGACATGCCGTCGACCAGGCCATCATCGACAGCGCCGACCCTGTGGCGCAGCTCATGGGCTACTTCGAGTCGGACAAGGTTGTCGCCAGCGCCGAGCTGGACGAGATTGTCGGTATCGCGCGCGGTCGGGGCCTGATGCCTGATGCCGTCTCGGATCTGGCTGGGTCCCCCGGCAAGATCACGGCCAAGGTCTATGCGGACCGGCTGCCCGGGCTGACCGGGGCGAAGAGGATGGCGGCCAAGGCGGCCGGTGCTATCGGCGTCACCGTCACGACCGAGCTGTCGGACACCACGTTCACCGTGGTGATCGCCGCCTCGGCGCGCGGGATCAACGTCTCCGAGATGGTGGCTGGGGAGATCCGGAAAGTACTGGCCCGACTCCCGCGCCGGGTTCCGGCCGGGCTGGTGTCGGTGCGGACCGGGGAGGGACGCACCATGGTCGACGTCGACCTGGCGCAGGCCGCCGAGCAGTACAAGGTCCGACCGACCGCCATCGAGATCGGCGACACCATCACCTTCACCGCCGAGCGCGTCTGACGGTAACTTGTCGCCCCTTGTCCTCCGGTTCGGCCCGGTGGATCAGGGCTGAGCGTCCTGGACCGGTAGTAGGCTGCGGCAATGGGCCGTCGTGACCGTGAGCGGGAACGTGAAGAAGACGCTGCTAGATACCGTCAGCTGGTCCAGGGGTGGTGTGCTCAGGCGCCATGTCCCACCCACGGTGCTGCCAGTCTCACCGGTGGCCTCGTCGGGTCGGATCCGGTGAGCTTTCAAACGCCGCACCCTGATATCAGCTTCAAGCTGTACAGCCCGGACTTGTGGGCTGCGGTCGCCTGTCGGCAGTGCGGTCGCATCACTGCGATGTTCGTCCTCGACCCAGGTCGTCTTCCGCCCGGCGACCAGTAGGACCGACCGCCCCCTGGGCTGTCGGCGGTGAGGCTGTGGTCCGGCCGGGCTACTAGGCTCTGTCCGTGCACCTGAAGACGCTGACCCTGCGCGGGTTCAAGTCGTTCGCCTCGGCGACGACTCTGACCTTCGAGCCGGGGATCACCTGCGTGGTGGGGCCGAACGGGTCGGGCAAGTCCAATGTGGTGGACGCGCTGGCCTGGGTGATGGGGGAGCAGGGCGCCAAGACGCTGCGCGGGGGGCAGATGGCCGACGTGATCTTCGCCGGGACGGCAGGGCGGGCGCCGCTGGGCCGGGCCGAGGTCGCCTTGACCATCGACAACACCGACGGTGCGCTGCCCATCGAGTACACCGAGGTGACGATCTCGCGCACCCTGTTCCGCAGCGGCGGGTCGGACTACGCGATCAACGGGGCGGGTTGTCGTCTGCTGGACATCCAAGAGCTGCTCAGCGATTCCGGGCTGGGCCGGGAGATGCACGTCATCGTCGGGCAGGGGCGGCTCGACGCGATCCTGCGGGCCACCCCGGAGGAGCGGCGCGGTTTCGTCGAAGAGGCCGCGGGGGTGCTCAAGCACCGGCGGCGCAAGGAGAAGGCGCTGCGCAAGCTTGACGCTATGCAGGCCAATATGGTGCGTGTCGGTGACCTTACCGCCGAGCTGCGGCGGCAGCTAGGCCCCCTGGGGCGTCAGGCGGAGATGGCGCGCAAGGCCGCCGTCGTGCAGGCCGACCTGCGCGACGCCAAGGCCCGGCTGCTGGCCGACGAGCTGGCCCAGCTGACCGCGCAGATGGCCCAGGAGATGGCCGACGAGACCGCCCTACGGGTCCGGCGTGACGCGGTCCAGGCCGAGCTCGACCAGGCCCGGCAGCGGACCGCCGCGCTGGAGCTGGCCGCCGCGCAGGCCGCCCCGCAGGCTCGTGCAGCCAGCGAGGTCTGGTACGGGCTGTCGTCGCTGCGCGAACGGCTGCGCGGCACCGTCTCCATGGCCGCCGACCGGGCCCGGCTGCTGGGGGAGGCCGCCGAGCCCCGCGGCGGGACCGACCCCGACGACCTGACCGCGCAGGCGACGCGGGTACGAGCCGCCGAGGCCGAGATCCTGGCCGAGGTGGATCTGGCCCAGGCGGCGCTCACCAGTGCGGTGACTGCCCGCGAAGAGCTAGAGGAAGCCGCCGCGACGGCCGAGCGTGAGCTGGCGGCGCTGCTGCGGGCCGCGGCCGACCGGCGTGAGGGTGTGGCCCGGCTGGCCGGGCAGGTGGCGGCCCGCCGCTCCCGGGTGGAGGCCACCGCCGCCGAGATCGGTCGGCTGCGCGAAAGCCTGGAGGCCGCCGAACGTCGCGGCCGTCAGGCCTCCGCCCAGTTCACCGCCATGGAGGCGGAAGCCGCCGGGGCGGAGGCCGGGGAGGTCGGCCTGGACGCCGCGCACGAGGCCGCCGCCGCGGCGCTGGACGCCGCCCAGGTGCGAGTGGCCGGGCTGGTCGCGACCGTGGCCCAGGCGGAGAAGGAACGCGACGCGCAGCGCGCCCGGGCGGAGACGCTGGCCCTGTCGCTGGACCGCAAGGACGGGGCGGGAGCGCTGCTCGCCGCCGACCGGCCGTTGGGCACCCTCGGGTCGGTAGCGGCGATGCTCGGCGTGGCGTCCGACGACGAGGAGGCGATCGTCGCCGCGCTGGGTGCCCTGGCCGATGCCGTCGTCGTGGAGTCGGTCGACGCGGCCGTGGACGCCATCCGCTACCTGCGCGAGACCGACGCTGGACGGGCCGGTCTGGTCATCACGGGTCAGGCCGACCTGGGCCCGGCCCGCCAGCTGCCCGACGCGGCGACGTGGGCGGTCGACCTGGTACGCACCCCGGCTCGGCTGACCGACGCGGTGCGGGCCCTGCTGGCCGGGGTGGTCGTCGTCGACGACCTGGCGACGGCCCGGGCGCTGCTGGCCGACCGGCCGGACCTGGTCGTCGCCACCCGCGGCGGTGACGTGCTCGCCGCGCACCGGGCCTCCGGCGGGTCCGCGTCCGCCCCCAGCGCGTTGCACCTGCAGGCAGCCCTGGACGAGGCCCGCACCGCTGCTGATGCCGCGGCCGCGCAGGCCGAGCAGACCACGTTCGAGCTGGTCCAGGCCCGCGCCGACGAGCAGCAGGCGACGGCGCGGCACGACGAGACGTTGGCCCTGCTCCACGAGTCCGACGCCGCCCTGGCCGCTGTCGCCGAACAGCTGGGCCACCTCGGATCGGTCAGCCGGGCCGCCGCCGCCGAGGCCGAACGGGTCCGGGCCTCGCTCGACGCGGCGACCCGGTCCGAGGCCGAGGACGCCACAGAGCTGGCCGGTCTGACCGAGCGTCTCGCCGCCGCCCAGACCGAACCAGCCCAGCACGAGCAGGCCGTGGCCGCGGCCACCGCACGGCGCGACGCGGCCGCGGTTGCCGCCTCTGGGGGGCGGGCCCGCGAGACCGAGGCCCGGCTGACCTTGCGCACCGTCGAAGAACGGGCCCGGGCGATGGCCGGGCGGGCCCAGTCCTTGGAACGCGCCGCCGCCACCGAGCTCCAGGCCCGGGAACGGGCCGCGGCCCGGGAACGGCAACGCGCCGAGGACGCCCGCATCGCCCGGGCCGTGCACGACGGGGCGTCCCACGTCCTGACCCTGACCGAACGGGCCCTGACGGCGGCGGCCGACGAACGCGCCGCGGCCGAGGCCGCCCGGACCGCCCGGGACACCGAGCTTACCGCCGCCCGGGCCGCCGCCGACGCCCAGGCCCGCGAGCTGGCCGAGCTGACCGACGTCGCCCACCGCGACGAGGTGGCCCGCGCCGCGCAGGCCGCCCGCCTGGAACAGCTGCACGAGCGGAGCACCGCCGAGCTGGGTCTGGACCCGCAGGTGCTGCTGGACGAGTTCGGGCCCGACCAGATGGTGCCGGTCCTGCCCGAACCAGAAGACGGTCCGACGGTCCGTCCTTATGTGCGTGCTGAGCAGGAGAAACGGCTGCGGGCCGCGGAACGGGCCCTGAACCAGCTGGGCAAGGTCAACCCGTTGGCCCTGGAGGAGTTCGCCGCCCTGGAGGAGCGGCACAAGTTCCTGGTCGACCAGCTGGCCGACCTGAAGCAGTCCAAGGCCGACCTGCTCCAGATCGTCGCCGATATCGACGACCGGGTGCAGCAGGTGTTCGCCGACGCCTTCGCCGACACCCAGGCCGCGTTCGCGCAGATCTTCCCGCGGCTGTTCCCCGGTGGCGAGGGCCGCCTGGTCCCCACCGACCCCGACGATATGCTCACCACCGGTATCGAGGTCGAAGCCCGCCCGGCCGGCAAGAAGGTCAAACGCCTGTCCTTGCTGTCCGGCGGTGAACGGTCGCTGGCCGCGGTGGCCATGCTGGTCGCTATCTTCAAGGCCCGACCCAGCCCGTTCTACGTCCTGGACGAGGTCGAGGCCGCCCTGGACGACACCAACCTGGGTCGGTTGCTCACGGTGCTGCGCGAGCTGCAGTCGGACTCCCAGCTCATCGTCGTCACCCACCAGAAACGCACCATGGAGATCGCCGACGCCCTGTACGGGGTGTCCATGCGTGGCGACGGTATCAGCCAGATCATCTCCCAGCGGCTGCGCGAGTCAGCGACCGTCTGACAGCGACACTCCGGGCTAGTGACCGCCTGGCCTGGGGTATCGCTTTTCCAGAGGCGCAGTCCGGGACCGTCGGTGAGAATCGACACGTGTTCCTGGTCATCGCTGCTGCCGTCGTCGTGCTGGCGGTGGGCAACGTCTTCCTGCTGGCCTACTTCAGCCCGGCGCGAGCCGCCCGACCCGAGGGGCCCAGGTGGCGGGCCTTCCGCAACGGGCTGCGCAGACGTCAGACCGCCAGCCCGGTCGACGTGTCCCTGGCCGAGATGCTCCAGCTGACCGAGCCGGACGCGCCCGCCCCGTTCGCGGCGTTCGACCAGATGCGGCAGCGGGCGGTGGACCAGGCGGCCCGCGCCGCCGGGCTGGCCGCGGCGCTGGTGGCCCGCGAACCTTCGGTGGACGAGCAGGCCCTGGCGTCCGAGGACCCGTTCTCAGACCTGTCGTTCTCGGAGCTCGAGATCGCGCGGGCCGAGCTGGCGCTAGCGGAGCTGACGCTGGCCAAGATGGCGCTCGCCGACCCAGAGCCGACCGCACCAGAGCGGCCGCTGCTGGTCTGCGACCGATCAACAGCGCCACCCACGGTCCCCACCTCCTGAGCTGGGTCATATCGCGCGCCGAGCTGGCCCGAACGCGGGGTCGCCCGTCACACTGTGCGGGTGACCTCTGAGACTGTCTGGGTGCTGATCGTCGTCGCCGTCCTGGTGGTCGGTGCGCTCGCCGGGCTGGTGCTGGGCCGGTCGCGCCGGTCGGGCCCGGCCGTCCCCCCGACAGCCCCGCCCGACGTGACGACGGGCGAGGTGGCGGTCGAGACCGAGGTTCCAGCCGTCGAGACCACGGCTCCGACCGTCGAGACCGCGGTTCCGACCGGCGAGACCACGGCCGAACCCGAGGCGCCGGTCGTCGAGCCGGAGCCGGTCCTGGAGCAGCCGGAGCCCAGTGCGGGGCGCCTGGTGCGGCTGCGTCAGCGCCTGGCCAAGTCCGGGTCGCCGCTGGGGGTCCGGCTGCTGGCGGTGCTGTCCCGCGACCACCTGACCGACGACGACTGGGACGAGCTGGAGGAGACCCTGCTGCTGGCCGACGTGGGCGCCGGACCGACCGGCGAGATCGTCGACGCCCTGCGCGCCCAGGCGCGGGCCGACGGGCTGGTCGACGTGGCGTCGGCCCGCGCCGCGCTGCGCGACCAGCTCCTCGCGCTGGTGGACCCGACCCTGGACCGGTCGCTGGCCACGACGCCGACCCGGTCAGAGGGCGACGACGACGGAGCCAGGCGCCCGGCCGTGGTGCTGGTGGTGGGGGTCAACGGCACCGGCAAGACCACGACCATCGGCAAGCTGGCCCGGCTGCTGGTCGCGGACGGGTCGAGCGTGGTGCTCGGTGCCGCCGACACGTTCCGGGCCGCGGCCGCCGACCAGCTGCAGACCTGGGGTTCGCGGGTCGGGGTGACCACGGTGCGGGCCGACCGCGACGGGGCCGACCCGGCGTCGGTCGCGTTCGACGCGGTGCGCACCGGCAGGCAGACCGGTGCCGACGTGGTGCTGCTGGACACGGCCGGGCGGCTGCAGAACAAGGCCGGGCTCATGGACGAGCTGGGCAAGATCGTCAAGGTCGCCTCCCGCGAGGCCCCCCTGGACGAGGTGCTGCTGGTGCTCGACGCCACCACCGGTCAGAACGGGCTCACTCAGGCAAGGGTGTTCGCGCAGGTCGCCGGTGTCACCGGGATCGTGCTGACCAAGCTGGACGGCACGGCGAAGGGCGGTATCGTCATCGCCGTGCAGCGCGAGCTGGGGGTGCCGGTCAAGCTCGTCGGCCTGGGCGAGGGTCCTGACGACCTGGCCCCGTTCGACGCCGACGCCTTCGTCGACGGGCTGCTCGACGCCTGACCCTCGCCTGGCGGCGACCCGTCTGACGGACGGGCGCACGGTCTCGGCCCGTGCGCTGCTCACCGACCAGGCGCTCATGCCCGATACTGTGGGACGACCATAGGCTCGACTCCAGGAGGTCCGTGCGGTGTTCGCCACCTTGTCCGACAGGCTCACCGCCACGTTCCGCAACCTGCGGACCAAAGGCCGTCTCTCGGAGGCCGATGTCGATGCGACGGTGCGGGAGATCCGGCGGGCGCTGCTCGACGCGGACGTCGCCGTCCCGGTGGTCCGCGCGTTCACCGGCGCGATCCGCGAACGGGCGCTGTCCGCGGAGGTGTCGCAGGCGCTGAACCCGGCCCAGCAGGTCGTGAAGATCGTCCACGACGAGCTGGTCAGCGTGCTCGGTGGTGCTACCCGCGAGCTGCGGTTCGCGAAGAACCCGCCGACGGTCGTCCTGCTGGCCGGTCTGCAGGGCGCGGGCAAGACGACCCTGGCGGGCAAGCTGGCGCTGTGGCTGCGCGACCAGGGGCACACCCCGCTGCTGGTGGCCGCCGACCTGCAGCGTCCCAACGCGGTCACCCAGCTCCAGGTGGTGGGGGAGCAGGCGGGGGTGCCGGTGTTCGCCCCCCACCCTGGAAACCAGGGGAGCAACGTCGGGGACGTCCTGCCCGCGGGTGCCGATCCCGTCGCGGTGGCCCAGGCCGGGGTCGAGCAGGCCCGGGCCAAGCTGTACGACGTGGTGGTCGTCGACACCGCGGGCCGTCTGGGTGTGGACGCCGAGATGATGGCCCAGGCCGCGGCCATCCGCGACGCCACCCGGCCGGACGAGGTCCTGTTCGTCGTCGACGCGATGATCGGCCAGGACGCGGTGACCACCGCCCGGGCTTTCGCCGACGGGGTCGGGTTCACCGGCGTGGTGCTGTCCAAGCTCGACGGTGACGCGCGCGGCGGCGCGGCGTTGTCGGTCACCCAGGTGACCGGGGCGCCGGTGCTGTTCGCCTCCACGGGTGAGAAGCTGGTCGACCTGGAGGTGTTCCACCCCGACCGGATGGCCTCGCGGATCCTCGACATGGGTGACGTGCTGACCCTCATCGAGCAGGCCGAGAAGGCGTTCGACGCCGAGCAGACCGAGAAGTTCGCCGACAAGCTGATCAAGGGCGAGGACTTCACCCTGTCCGACTTCCTGGTCCAGCTGCAGCAGCTCCGCAGCGCCGGGCCGCTGAAGAAGATGCTCGGCATGCTGCCCGGTATGGGGCAGATGCGCGAGGCCCTGGACAGCTTCGACGAGCGCGAGGTGGACCGGGTCGAGGCCATCATCCGTTCGATGACCCCGGCCGAACGGGCCAACCCGAAGATCCTCAACGGTTCGCGCCGCTCCCGGATCGCCGCCGGGTCCGGCACCCGGGTGGCCGATATCAACGACTTGATGACCAGGTTCGAGGCCGCCCAGACGATGATGCGCCAGATGGCCCGGGGTGGCGGCGGGATGCCTGGGATGCCGGGGATGGGCCGGATGCCCGGGACCGGCAAGAAGGCCAGGGGCCGCACCGCGCCGCCGCCCAAGCGGGCCAAGGGCCGGTCCGGCAACCCGGCCAAGCGCGCCGAGCAGGAACGCGCCGCCCGCGCCCGCGCCGAGGGCGGCAGCCCGCCCGCTGCCCCCGGCTCCGCGTTCGGCCTGGGCGGCCAGCCGACCCCAGAGCAGCCGTTCTCCCCCGAGGATCTCCAGAAGTACCTCAAGTAAGGGGTGCCGATCAGCTGGTTTGAGAGCCTGCTGCAGAATCCAGGCTGAAAGCGACCTGGGTTGACGAACCCTGCAGCAGAGTGCGGTGAGACGGTGGGGACAGGTTTCCTACAGTCCTGCCCCGGTTGCGCAGCGCCCAGGGGCGTGAGGACGGTAGGGACCGTCCCCACCGTCCCTGGCGACCCACACTCCACCCCTCCTCACCAGCGGGCCGATAAGGTTGCACGAGTTCGTGGGTCTCACGCCGATCCACTGTTTCAAAACCGCTGAACGGCATCGAACCCTTGAACCGGGTCATTCTTATCGGCCAGTTGCTAGAGAGGGGGGTGCCTGTCTCGCGAACCTGGCGGGCACCCTCACCGGGCGTTCAGGATGACTTCGTGGGACTTTTGGCCTATGGTCGGGCTGGGTGTCGACGGGCTTGAGAGGGGTTTTCTATGGTGAACGTCATCGCACTGACCGGTCGGATCGTGACTGACGACGAGCACGAGACCGGCGAGGCGTGGGTCGTGGGCGACCGGCTGACCTTCGAACGTCCGGACCGCCCCGTCGACCAGACGCTGCACGGCGTCGTGCTGCCCGGCCTGGTGGACGTGCACTGCCACATCGGCCTGGACCGCAACGGTGCGACCGACCGGGCCACGGCCCGCGCCCAGGCCCTGGCCGACCGGGACGCCGGCGTGCTGGCCATCCGCGACGCCGGGTCGCCGCAGGACACCTCCTGGGTGGCCGCCGAGGCGGACCTGCCGGTGCTGGTGCGGGCCGGGAACCACCTGGCCCGGCCCAAGCGGTACATCCCGCACTACGCCCGCGAGCTGGACGACCCGGACGACCTGCCGACCGCGGTGTCCCAGGAGGCAGCGCGGGGCGACGGCTGGGTCAAGCTGGTGGGCGACTGGATCGACCGCGGCCTGGCCGCGGCTCCGGACGGCGCTCCCGGCGGCGACCTGCGTCCGCTGTGGACCGGAACCCAGCTGCGCGCGGCGGTCGGCGCGGCCCACGCCACCGGTGCCCGGGTGACCGCCCACACCTTCGCCACCGAGACGCTGGACGACCTGCTCGACGCCGGGGTCGACTGCCTGGAGCACGCTACCGGCGCCGACGCCGACCAGATCGCCCGGATCGCGGCGGCGGGCGTCCCGGTCACCGTGACCCTGATGCAGATCGCCACCTTCGACCAGATCGCCGACGCCGCGCACCGCTTCCCAGTCTTTGCGGCCCGGATGCGGGCCATGCACGCCCGTCGTCATGCCCAGGTCCGCGACCTGTACGACGCCGGGGTGCCGATCCTGGTCGGTACCGACGCCGGTGGTGGCATCGCCCACGGTCGGCTCCCCGACGAGGCCGCCGAGATGGTCGCCGCGGGCCTGCCCGCCGCCGACGTGGTCGCCGCCGCCTCGTGGCGCACCCGCGCCTGGCTGGGCCTGCCGGGCCTGACCGAAGGCGCCAGCGCCGACCTCGTCGTCTACCCTGCCGACCCCCGCAGCGATATCCGGGCGCTGGCCGCCCCGGCCGCGGTCGTCCTGCGCGGCGTCCGCGTCCGTTGAGGTCGGTCTCGGCCGGACGTCCTGCTGTGGACGGGCGAGCTCATT
The DNA here is from genome assembly GCA_009777345.1 of Micrococcales bacterium. Lineage (GTDB taxonomy): Bacteria > Actinomycetota > Actinomycetes > Actinomycetales > Cellulomonadaceae > Cellulomonas. Next base: position 11,102 of record WRMB01000001.1, read on the forward strand.
CGAAGGTGAAGGACTGCATGCTGAAGGTGAGGTTGCTGCCCGCGGCGTCCTTGGACTCGTAGACCCACAGCGAGGGGACGAAGACCCACTCCTTGCCGAGTGCTACGGGCAGCACGAAACCCATGGCGAAGGACTGCCCGGGGGCCACCGTGTAGGGGTGGTGGTCGTCGGCGTCCAGCTTCGAAGAGTGGTGCCACACGTCGTGGTCGGACATCTGCTGGTCGGACGCCGGTGTGACGTCCTGCACGCCTTGGGAGTAGGGCGAGTCGATGGGCATGGCCCACATCCCGGGTTCGTCGATCCCGACGAACAGCGTGGTGCCGGAGGTGTTGGTGGCCACCAGGTTGACGAAGACCATAGGGTCGCCTGCCCTGACCAGCGGTTCGTCGGTGACGTAGGCCGAGATGTAGGAGTCCTGCGGTGCCGCGTCGGTGCCCATCTCGTAGGCGGTGATCGTCCACCCGTCCTTGGTCGTCGTCCACATCTGCTCACCTGTGACGATCTCTCGGGCCCAAGGAGCCGTCTCCGACCCGTCGTCCGAGCTGCACCCCGACACCATGCCTGTGCCCAGCACACCGATCAGCACCGCTGCCACCCACTTTGACACCCGACCCACTTTTCCTGTCTGCGTCCGTCCGTCGTCGTCCCGGTCAGCGGCACCTCTGGACCGGTCTCTACCGTGTCCGGAGGGCCGACCCACATACGACCTACCTGCCATATACCTTTTTCTTGGCGTAGTCGCGCATCGCATCATTTCCGTTCTTGTTCGGATGGTATGTCTGCGGATTCGTGGGAGCCCCCAGCCTCCTGGCTTCTCACCATCCGTTGGCATACGGGTCGGGATCGGACCTGGGAGCTCTGGCGAGGTGCACCCAGAAGCCGGGCTGCCGACAACCGTCGCCACGGCCTTCTGGATCGTGCACGTGAAGGTGGGAGCCAGCGAAGGGACGAGTGTGACGAGGACGGCGGCTGCCACGACGATGCCGACGTACTCGATAATTCCGGCCCCGCGCTCGTCCACCGAGTCCCGAGTCTGCCGCACCATCGCTGATCTCCCACGGATTGACGTCAGCCAGGCGAGCCAGAATCGTCCTGGGCTGTCCGATATGGCCCGATGCTAACGGGAGGATCACCGCGGCTGGCCGTACTGGAGCCAAGTTGGGCCCAGCCTGGGCCCGCACTTCGTCTCGAAGGAGGAGATAACCGGCCGACCTCCTTCTGCAGAAGGAGAAGAATTCTCATGCTGCGGCAGGAGTCCCTACCCTCGCCGCTGGGGGCATATCACCGCGCAGGTATTTGGCGCCGTGTTCGACCGGATCCGGTCGATGTCTCAATCAGATGCTCTCCGAGCGGGTCCTGCGGAGTCCGAGCCCGCTCAGCCGGACCAGTCTTCGTCTCCTGACGCCAACGCGGCTCGGCACCACGACTGCCAGCTGTCTGGAGCACGCCACCGGCGTGGACCAGGGCCGTGACAGCTGGGACGTGGGGTGATACGTTCGTTGTGTCCTGGTTCGCGCAGAGGGGTCGCGATGTCGTTCACAGCCGTCACTGTTCGGCCTGGCGGTGCTGTGTCGCCTCGCGAGTGGTGGCAGGTGTGGGCCGAGCGGCGGGCGTGGTGGCTGGCCGGGCGTCCGGCGCTGGCCCGGCGGGTGCGCCTGGTGCGGGTGGCCCTGGCCTGGTTGATGCCGGTGTACCTGCTGGTGGTGGTCGCGGTGGTGCCGGACGTGCGGGCAGGGGTGCGGGTGTGGCTGGGGACGCTGTGGGTGGTGGTCGCCTGGTTCTTCGCGGCGCGGACCAAGACGCTGACCTGGTCGGGCTATGCGCGGTTCTTCTCGGTCTGCGTGGTGTGGTCGATGGTGGTGGGGGCAGCGTTGCGGTCGGTGTCGGCCGGTGTGGGCGGGACGGCGGGTCTGGGTCAGGGCGCGGTGACGTTCGTGGCCGGGATCGGCGAGGAGGCGCTGAAGGTCGTCCCGGTGGTGGTGCTGGCCGTGGCGGCGCCGCGCCGGGTGTCGCGGTTCGCGGCGGTGGACTTCGTGCTGCTGGGCCTGGCCTCGGGGGCGGCGTTCGAGGCCGTGGAGGAGGCGGTGCGCCGCACCTGGTGGGTCACCAGCGACAGCAAGGGTCTGGTGGCGCTGCTGGCCGACCTCGACGGCGACGGCATCCCCGTCAGCTATGTGCACTACGGGGTGTGGCCGGTCCCGACCGAGCTGGTCGGTCGGGCTTCGTGGACCGGCGACCCGGTGGTGTTCGCCGGGCACGCCATGACCACCGCCCTGGTCGCCGGGGCAGCCGGGCTGGGCGTGGTGGCCTGGCGGGCGGTGCGGGCCAGGTCGGCGGCGGCCCGGGCCGTGGTACGGCCTGCGGTGCTGGTGGTGCCGGTGGTGGTGCTGGTCACGATGATGTCGGACCACCTGGCGTGCAACGCCCGGCTGGGCACCGGGGACGCCTGGCTGGCCGAGGGGTCGGCGGTGCCGTGGTGGTTGCAGGTCCCCTGGCGGTGGACCGGCCAGGCCCAGTACCGCCCGGCGGCGTTCGTGGTGCTGTTCGTGGTGTGCCTGGCCGCCGACGCCTTCCGGCTGGCGGCCCGCCCGGCGACCGGCCTGGTCCCCGGCCCGGCCTGGGGACCGGTGGCCCGGGCCGGGGCGGGCCTGTCGGCCTGGCACGCCCGGGCCCGGCGGCCCGGCCGGACGGTCGCCAACGCGCTGAACGCCGGGCTGGCCCTGGTGTGGATCACCGGCCGCGACCTGGGCCAGGTCGTCCTGGCCCACACCCGCGACCCGGGCGAGCCGCGCCTGGTCGCCGCCCGGCGGGCCGCTACCGCCGTCTCGGCCCAGCGCACCGCCCGCGAGGCCGGTATGGAGCACCACGCCGGGCAGGTCCGCCCCTGGCGCGTCCGGCTGGTCGCGACCGGGCTGCTGGCCGGGCTGCTGGTCGCCGCCCTGGTCCTGGCCCCGCACCTGGCCCAGGGCACCGGGCCGCAGATGCAGGGCGGCTGGCACTGGCTGGCCGGCCTGCTGGAGGCCGTCGTGGGCTGGTGGGACTCCCTGACACCGGGCCAGAAGATCGTCGTCGCCGTCGCTGTCGGGTTCGCCGTCGCCGCCCTGCCAGGACTGTCCTTCGGAGCAGCCTTCTGGACCGCCGGGATCGCCACCTGGGGCCTGGAGCACCACGCCGGGATCAAGACCTTCGCCCACGACCCCTCCGGCGCCACCTACGACTACCTCGCCAACGCCACCCCCGCCCAGCTGGCCCTGGACGGCCTGGACCTGGCCCTGACCGCCATACCCGTCGGCGTCGGCGCCACCACCGGCCGCGCCGCCCGCCAGGCCACCCGCGAGTTCGCCACCAACCCAGCCGCCTTCCGCACCCAGCGCCGCGCCATGATGGACGACACCGGCGCGTATACGTTCCCGGGTCGACCACCAGGCACACGGGCTCCCGGTGAGCCAGCCCAGTTCGGGACCAGCACGTCCACTAATTATCAACAAACATGGGCGAATGCTCACCCCGAGTACTCCGACAGAGGAGTAGTCGTACACCATGCAGTTGAGCAGCAGGTGTTGAAGAAGTACCCCGGAGTCGTGTCTGAATCGGAGATTCATTCTCTCGACAATTTGAGAGGAATCCCGCGCGAGGTGAACAGGGAGGTCCATCTCCAGGAGGTCAGGAGGGTATGGAATTCTTTCTACAGTCGCATGGAAGAACTGGGGCGTGCACCGACACAACAGGAGTTGCTGGACCAGGCATCCGTGATCGACAATAATCTTGGCCACTACTTCCTACCTCCGGAGAGATGACATGTACTACTGGCTTGAGGCAGAGGTTGCCGGTGGTTTCGGCGACGGTATCGACTACCGGTACGACCGTACGCCGAGAGTCCTCCCGCCGATGTGCTACGAGTTCCAAGGCTGGGACGGAGGCTGTATCGTCACAACATCCCCAGTGTGGATCGCCTCGGACAGGCTGGTTCATGAACTGCGCGCCCGGGAGATGACGGGGCTAGAATTCGCAGGAAAAGTCGTCGTGACCCGCGATCCTCAGTGGGCGGAGATGCGGCCTGACGTACAGTTGCCGGAGTGGGAGTGGATCATCCCTCGAGGAGTGGAGCATCAAGACGACTTCTGGCTCAAAGAATCTGTATGGCTGGCGGTATCTGAGAGGGCGCTCGCACTGATCCAAGAACTGGGAATCGGCTCAGGCATGGAATTCCCGGAAGACGTCTACCCCGACGGCCCGCCTCGTCTCGACATACCGGCTCTTCGGGCAGAATACCGCAGGCGCGGTCTCATCCGTCCGTCCGATACTCGGGCGACTTGGACGGCTCTGTCATATACGCCTCGGCCACAGGTGGACAGTGTCGAACAATTTGACCTGACGCAGCATCCCGAGGTGGCAGTGCCCTCTCGGCCGAGCGCGAAGTACGAGGTGAGCCTGCCTGGAGAGATCGAGGTGGACTACTACACCGATCCGGCGGGCCGGGTCCAGTATGTAGAGACCGTCCGGGGCACCATCGTGGTGCCTAACCCGGTGCTGGATGCCCCGCAACCAGACGTTACGTACGTGGTGCACCCAGTCGATGGGCGGTACGCGATGGTACTGCGCACCGACACCCAAGCCAGGCTGGTCGAAATCGTCGCCGACCCCCTGGCTCCTGCCGGGACGTACGGGCCGGGCGGACACCCTTTCACGGCGCTGTTCGGCGCATGGCCCGGTCAAGTCAGCCCGCGTGCTCTGCTGGAGTCTGCGAGCGGACCTGCCACAGACGGCCTGACAGTTCTCGCGCAGCGGCTGATCGATGCGACGAATCACGGTCAGCGCGCCGCGGTACGGATCCGAGCATTCTACGCCGACACCAGCGCCGTCCCGTCGCAGCTCCAGGTGGACTGGACGGCCGACGGACAGAGTGCCAGCGAGCTCTTCGCGAACACGTGACCGGCACTCGGGTTTCCGACGAGACGCAGGCGAACACCGACAGACTGCCTCACCAAGATGGCCAAGCCCGTTTACGCCGGGGAGTTGAGGCGGGTGCTGTTCGGTTCATCTGTCGAGCAACCAGTCGTAGACGCCGGTCTGGCGGATGCTGTCGTGGTCGACTGTGCCGGGGTCGGTGGTGAGCAGCAGGCGCGGGTAGTGGTCGGGGACGGCGCGCAGGCCGGTGTCGACGGTGTAGTACTTGGCGGTGTTCTCCAGCAGGCGCTTGCCGCGGATGCCGTACCGCTTGGCCTCGTACAGCGCATAGCTCTCGGTGAGATCCGGTGAGGTATCCGGTGACCGTCTCGGGGTGACGCGGCGACCGGACGAGACGAGCGTGTCGGCGATCTTCTTGGGTGTGGTCAGGTTGCCGACGTTATCGAGCATGAACGCGACGACGTCGTGCTGCGCGGTCGTCCAGCCCCGAGCCGACCTTGTCTCTGACGCGGGGCGAGCTGGCGGGGGTGCCGTCGGATCTGGCATCATTGCCCGTTGTCTGCGCGCCGGGTGGCCCCTCTACCCGCCTGGTGCCGCACCACCGGTCTCGGCCCGCCTGTCCCCACCAGCGCGCGTCAGGCCCCCGCACGCTGCACATGGGAGTTACCGCACACGTGGCCACCAAGATCCGTCTGAAGCGCCTGGGCAAGATCCGCGCACCCTACTACCGCATCGTCGTCGCCGACTCGCGCACCAAGCGCGACGGACGCGTCATCGAAGAGATCGGCAAGTACCACCCGACCGAGGAGCCCTCGTTCATCGAGGTCAAGTCCGAGCGGGCGCAGTACTGGCTCGGGGTCGGCGCACAGCCGACCGACCAGGTGCTGAACATCCTCAAGATCACCGGCGACTGGCAGAAGTTCAAGGGCCTGCCCGGCGCCGAGGGCACGCTGAGGACGAAGGCCGACCGGGTCGACCCGAAGGCCGCCGTCGACAAGGCCGCCGCCGAGGCGGAGAAGGTCAAGGCCAAGGCGTCCGAGGCCAAGGCCAAGGCTGAGTCCAAGGCCGCCGAGCCCGAGCCCCCGGAGCCGGAGGCTGCTGACGCGCCCGAGGCGGCCGCCGAGGCCGAGCCGTCCTGATGCTGCCCGAGGCGCTGGAGCACCTGGTCCGCGGCATCGTCGACCATCCTGACGACGTGCACGTGCGTCGTTCGGCCCTGCGGCGCGGCGACCTGCTCGAGGTGCGGGTGCACCCCGACGACCTGGGGCGGGTCATCGGTCGGCACGGCCGCACCGCCCAGGCGCTGCGCAAGGTGATGAACGCGCTGTCCACCGACGGGTCGGTGCGGGTCGACGTCGTGGACGTCGACGAACGTTGAGCCAGACCAGCACCGTGCGGCTCACCGTCGCTCGTATCGGTCGCGCTCATGGGCTGCGCGGCGAGGTCGCCCTCGAGCTGCGGACCGACGACCCGGCCGCGCGTCTGGTCGTCGGTGCGGTGCTCGACACCGACCCGGCCTCGGCCGGGCCCCTGACCGTAGGGCACACCCGCACGGCCCAGGGCCGGTGGTACGCCACGTTCGACCAGGTGGGCGACCGCACCGCGGCCGAAGAGCTGCGTGGCGTGCTGCTCGTCGTCACGGTCGAGGAGACCGGTTCGACGGACGAGGACTCCGACGACGACTCGTGGTACCGCCACGAGCTGGTCGGCCTGCGGGCCGAACGGGTCGGCGACCACGCGCTGCTGGGCACCGTCGTCGACCTGGAGCACCCGCCCGCCCACGACCTGCTGGTGCTGCGCGAACCCGACGGGACGGTCAGTCGGGTCCCGTTCGTGCGCCAGATCGTGCCGGTGGTCGACGTCGCGGGCGGACGGGTGCTGCTCGACCCGCCGGGCGGCCTGCTCAGCGCCGAACCCAGCGCCGAACCTGGAGCCGAACCCGAGACGGAGCGCTGACGTGCGCATCGACGTGGTGACGATCTTCCCGGGCTACACCGAACCGCTGGGGCTGTCCCTGGTCGGCAAGGCCGTCCGGGACGGGCGGCTCGACCTGCGGGTGCACGATCTGCGCGACTGGACCGAAGACCGGCACCGCACCGTGGACGACACCCCGGTCGGCGGCGGCGCGGGCATGGTGATGCGGCCCGACGTGTGGGGCGCGGCCCTGGACGACCTGGTCACCGCCGACAGCCACGTCCTGCTCCCGTCCCCGGCCGGGCGGGTGCTGGACCAGTCGCTGGTCGAGGCCCTCGCCGCCGAGCCGCACCTGGTCATCGCGTGCGGACGGTACGAGGGGATCGACGCCCGCGTGGCCGAGCACTACGCGCAGGCCGCCCGTCTCACCGAGGTGTCCCTGGGCGACTATGTCGTCAACGGCGGCGAGGTGGCCGCGCTGGCCATCGTCGAGGCCGTCGCTCGCCTGCTGCCCGGCGTGGTCGGCAACCCCCAGTCCCTGGTCGAGGAGTCGCACGCCGACGGGCTGCTGGAGTACCCGGTCTACACCAGGCCGCCGGTCTGGCGGGGGCGCGAGGTCCCGGCGGTGCTGCTGTCCGGGCACCACGGCCAGATCGCCCGGTGGCGGCGCGACCAGGCCCTGCGACGCACCGCCGCGCGGCGGCCCGACCTGCTGGCCCGGCTCGACCCCGCGACGCTGGACGAGGCCGACCGCGCGGCGCTGGCCGACCTCGACGGTGCGGACGGCCTGGTTGATCCGAGCGGCTGATCCGGGCAGCTGATCCGAGCAGTCGGGCCCGGTCGCAGCGGTGCGATTGGGCTGTCATGACACGGTGTGGCACACTGGTCCACCGGCGCTGGCCCCCGCTCGTCTCTGCCCCCGGGGAGACCACAGGCCGGTCATCCGACCGGTGCGGGTCGGCGCCTGGAAGACGATCACACGAACCGCGGACGCGGCCTGACGGCTGCCGGTCCGCCCGAGGACGCTCTGACCGGCGGCAGGGCGAGGAAGCGACTGCGCTATGCAGACCCTGGACCCGATCGACGCCGCGTCGCTGCGCGACGACCTGCCTGCTTTCCGCCCCGGCGACACCGTCAAGGTGAACGTCAAGGTGGTCGAGGGTGCCCGGTCCCGTATCCAGGCGTTCCAGGGCGTGGTCATCGCCCGGCACGGTGGTGGGGTGCGCGAGACGTTCACCGTCCGCAAGATCAGCTTCGGCGTCGGCGTCGAACGCACCTTCCCGGTGCACGCCCCGACGATCGACTCGATCGAGGTGGTCACCCGCGGTGACGTGCGCCGCGCCAAGCTGTACTACCTGCGCGGCCTGCGGGGCAAGAAGGCGAAGATCAAGGAGAAGCGCGAGCCGGTCGGGCAGGGCTGAGCCACGCCGCCATATCGTGACCCGTGGTGTCGGGTCGTGGAAGGTCGTCGAGGGAGGGTGCTGTGACTGAGACTCCCGCCCCGTCCGGTCCGGTGCCGCCTGGTTCGGCCTCCGCGGGCTCGTCCGGAGAACCTGGGCGGTTCGCCGAGGCGGGCGTCACGCCCGTCCCGCCGAGCCGACCGCGCGGCCGACGGCGCCGCAACCAGGCGCAGCACCCTACCGGTCCGCTGGCCTGGCTGCGCGAGACCGCGATCGTGCTGGTCAGCGCCTTGGTGCTGTCCTGGATCGTGAAGACGTTCCTCGTCCAGGCGTTCTACATCCCGTCGGAGTCGATGTACGACACGCTGATCCTCAACGACCGGATCCTGGTGTCCAAGCTCACCCCGGGGCCGTTCGAGCTGTCCCGGGGCGATATCGTCGTCTTCGCCGACCCGGGCGGCTGGCTGGGCCCCGAGGACACCGCCGAGCCGAGCGGGATCAACAAGGTGCTGAGCACCGTCGGCCTGGCCCCGGCCAATTCTGACCACCTGGTGAAACGGGTGGTCGGTCTGCCCGGGGACCATGTCGTCTGCCTCGGCGACGGGCAGCCGGTCACGGTCAACGGCGTGCCCGTCGACGAGACGTACGTCAAGCCCGGGTCGATGCCCAGCGAGATGGCGTTCGACGTCGTCGTGCCGGACGGGCACCTGTGGGTGATGGGGGACAACCGGCAGGAGTCGTCGGACTCCCGGTACCACCAGAGCGGGCCGGGCGGTGGCGCGGTGCCTGTCTCCGACGTGGTCGGGGTGGTGTTCGCCACTGTCTGGCCGCTGGACCGGATCAGCGGCCACCGCAGCCCCGGGTCGGCCTTCGCGGACGTACCAGACCCGTCGTGACCGCGGTCCGGCCCAGCCTGCGCACCGAGCGGCGGCTGCTGCGCGCCGGGGCGACGCTGGTGGCCGGGATGGACGAGGTGGGCCGCGGCGCGCTGGCCGGGCCGGTGAGCGTGGGTGTCGTCGTCGTGGACGCCACCACCCGGACGGCACCGGACGGCCTGGCCGACTCCAAGCTGTTGTCACCGGCCGCCCGGCAGGCGCTGGTGCCGCGGCTGGTGCGCTGGGGTCGGGCCCACGCGGTCGGGCACGCCAGCGCCGCCGAGATCGACGCCGTCGGGATCGTCGCCGCGCTGCGGCTGGCCGGTACCAGGGCACTGGCCCAGGTGGAGCAGGTGGTCGGCCCGGTCGGGACGGTGCTGCTCGACGGGTCGCACGACTGGTTGACGGCCCAGGCCCTTGCGGACGACCGGTGCGGGACCGAGGCAGCCGCTGTCCCGCGTCAGGTGCACCTGCGGGTCAGGGCAGACCAGACCTGCGCGTCGGTCGCCGCGGCCTCCGTCGTCGCGAAGGTCACCCGGGACGCGTCCATGACCGCGCTGGACCTCGAGCACCCGCTATACGGGTGGGCGCGGAACAAGGGCTACGCCGCCCCCGCGCACCTGGCGGCGCTGGCCGAGCACGGGCCCAGCCCGCTGCACCGGCAGTCCTGGCGGCTGCCCGGCGTCTGACACCGCTGCGGACGCGACGGGCCGGATGGGGGATGATGGATCAGTGAGCGCCGAAGACCTGGAGAACTACGAGACCGACGCCGAGCTCGCGCTGTACCGCGAGTACCGCGACGTGGTCGGGCTGTTCAGCTATGTGGTGGAGACCGAACGTCGGTTCTACCTGGCCAACCAGGTCGACCTCCAGGTCAGGTCCGCGGCCGGCGAGGTCTACTTCGAGCTGACGCTGAACGACGCCTGGGTGTGGGACGTCTACCGCTCGGCCCGGTTCGTCCGCTCGGTGCGGGTGGTGACGTTCAAGGACGTCAACGTCGAAGAGCTGGCCAAGACCGAGCTGGACCTGCGCGACGTCGCCCGGTAGGTAGGGGGCGCCTCCCCAGGGACGAAGTTCCGGCCTCCGGCGAACCGTCCCCAGCCCAGGCACCCGACGTCTCCGGACCCAGGTTCCGCCGTTCTGTCCTCGTGGCGGGTCGTGGTTGCTCCACGGTGGGGGTATGCGAGTCACAGATGCAGTAGGGCAGTTCGGTGAGCGGGTGGCGGCTGACCACCTGACGGCGGCGGGGCTGGAGGTCCTGGACCGCAACTGGCGGTGCGATATCGGCGAGCTCGATCTGGTCGCGGCCGACGGCGACCAGCTGGTCGTCGTCGAGGTGAAGACCCGGCGGTCGGCGGCGTACGGCACGCCCGCGGAGGCGGTGACCTGGCGCAAGCTGGCCCGGTTGCGACGGCTGGCCGCGGCCTGGCTGGCCGTGCACGACGCCCGTCCGCGCTCGGTGCGCATCGACGTGGTCGCGGTCACGGTGCCCCGGCGCGGTGGCCCGCGGGTCGAGCACCTGGTGGGGGTGGCCTGATGGCGCTGGGACGCACCTACGCCGTGGCGCTGGTCGGGATGCGGGCCCACCTGGTCGAGGTCGAGGCGCACCTGGCCGCGTCGATCCCCGCGTTTAGCCTGGTCGGGCTGCCGGACACCGCGCTGTCCGAGGCGCGGGACCGGGTCCGGGCGGCGGTCGCCTCGGCCGGGCTGGTCTGGCCCAGCCGACGGATCACCGTCAACCTGTCCCCGGCGACGCTGCCGAAGTCCGGTTCGGGCTTCGACCTGGCGGTCGCCGTGGCGGTGCTGGCCGGGGCCGGGCTGGTGGACGCGGAACGGGTCGCGGGTGTGGTGCACCTGGGCGAGCTGGGCCTGGACGGGCGGCTGCGACCGGTGCGCGGGGTGCTGCCCGCGGTGGCCGGAGCCGTCGCCGCCGGACGGACCCGGATCGTCGTACCCGCGGGCAACGCCGACGAGGCGCAGCTGGTCCCCGGGGCCGAGGTGCGCGCCGCGGACCACCTGACCCAGGTCGCCGCCTGGTACGGCGCCGAGGTCGAGGTGCCCGACGACGTGCGGCCGGTACGGGACGCCCCCGCTCTGGCCGCTCGGGCGGTCGAGGCCGACCTGGCCGACGTGCTGGGCCAGGACGACGCCCGCCGCGGCCTGGAGGTGGCCGCCGCCGGGGGGCACCACCTGCTGCTGGTCGGCCCGCCGGGCACCGGCAAGACGATGCTGGCCCGACGGCTGCCCGGGTTGCTGCCCGACCTGGACGCCGATGCCTCGGTCGAGGTCACCGCGGTGCACTCGGTGGCCGGGACGTTCGACGCGGCGCAGGGCCTGGTCCGACGGCCGCCGTTCGAGGACCCGCACCACACCGCGACCCCGGCGGCGATCGTCGGTGGCGGGTCGGGCGTGGCCCGGCCGGGCGCGGCGTCCCGGGCCCACCACGGGGTGCTGTTCCTGGACGAGGCGCCGCACTTCGCCGCCGCGGTGCTGCAGTCGCTGCGCCAGCCGCTGGAGCACGGGGAGCTGGTGCTGCACCGCTCGGCCGGCGCCGCCCGCTACCCGGCGCGGTTCCAGCTGGTGATGGCGGCCAACCCGTGCCCGTGCGGACGGTACAGCGGCAAGGGTGTGGGTTGCACCTGCCGGGTCGAGGCCCGGCGTCGGTACTTCGACCGGCTGTCCGGGCCGCTGCTGGACCGGGTGGACCTGCAGCTGGAGGTGCCGCCGCCGCGCTCGGGGATAGCGCCGGGGATCCGCGGGGAGAGCACCGCCCAGGTCGCCGCCCGCGTGACTGCGGCGCGCGACCGGGCCCGGACCCGGCTGGCGGCGTCCGGGTGGCGGACCAACGCCGAGGTGCCCGGTCCCTGGCTGCGGGGCCGTCTGGAGCGCACCGACCCGGTGTGCGCCGAGCTGGGCCAGGCGGTGGACCGGCACTGGCTGAGCCTGCGCGGCGCCGACCGGGTGCTGCGGGTGGCCTGGACCATCGCGGACCTGGCCGGGGCGGAGCACCCCAGCCGGGACCACCTCGGCGAGGCGATGGTGCTGCGGACCCGGGCCGGTGCGGCATGAACGCGGAACGGCAGGCCCGGGCGGTCTGGACGGTGATCGCCGAACCCGGCGACCCGGTGGCCGGAGAGCTGGTGGCCTGGGTCGGCGCGGACCGGGCGCTGACCTGGGTGCGCTCGGTAGGACGCGGCCGGGCGGACTGGTCGGTGCTGGAGGGGCCCGAGGGCGGGGTGCTGGAGGGGCCCGAGGGCACAGTGCTGGGCGCCGCCGTGCGGCGGCGTCTGGTCCGTCGGGGGCAGACCTGGGCGCGTCGGCTCGACGCGGCGTCTCTGGCGCTCGACGGCGCCGCCCGGGCGGTCCTCGACCTGGTGGTGCCCGGCGACCCGCACTGGCCGACTGGTCTGGACGACCTGGGAACGGCCGCCCCGCACGCGCTGTGGCTGCGCGGCAGCCTGTCGGCGTCCTCGGTGCTGGCGCCGGTGGCGCCGGTGGCGCTGGTCGGCGCGCGGGCCTGCACCGCCTACGGCCAGCGGGTGGCGAGCGAGCTGGCCGACGGCCTGGTGGCGCGCGGGGCGGTCGTGGTCTCCGGCGGTGCGTACGGGATCGACGCGGCGGTGCACCGTGGCGCGCTGACCGGCGGGGCGACATGGGCGGTGCTGGCCGGCGGCCTGGACCGCGACTACCCGGCGGGGCACCGGGCGCTGTTCGCGCAGATCGTGGCGTCCGGCGGGGCGCTGCTGGGCGAGGCGCCGCCGGGCGCGGTCCCGGCCCGGCACCGGTTCCTGCAGCGCAACCGGCTGATCGCGGCGCTGACAGCGGGCACGGTCGTGGTCGAGGCGGCCTGGCGGTCGGGCGCGCTGTCCACCGCGAACCACGCGGCCGGGCTGCTGCGCCCGGTCGGGGCTGTCCCCGGACCGGTGACCTCGGCGGCCTCGGCGGGCTGCCACCGCCTGCTGCGCGAGGGCACGGCGGTCTGCGTCACCGACGCTGAGGAGGTGGTCGACCTCGTCGGGCCGATCGGCACCCGCCCGGTCGGTACCGGGATGGCGGCGGCGGGCGTCGCGCCGACCGATCGGTCTACGCCGCTGGACCGTCTGGACGACGGCGCCCGGGCGGTGCACGACGCGCTGTCGGTCCGCACGCCCACGACGACCGTCGAGCTGGTCGTCCGTACCGGTCACGGCGCCTCCGCCGTGCGTGCGGCACTGGGCCGCCTGGACCTGGCGGGCCTGGTGGAGCGTGACGGCGAGGGGTGGCGGGCCGTCCGGCCGCTCCCAGACTCCTCGGACGGGGGAGCTCGGCCGGACCGAGCCGGGCATTGAATCTATCGGAGGGTGAAAAAAGCGGACGGAACGGATTTGTCTGCCGGGTTTTTCGGACAAGATCGGCAAAACAAGCGTGAACTACGTCGATGTCATTTGTCAGGCCCTTGCTCGTCTGGCTCTGAACGTTCATGGTTGATGCGTGGCGATGATCCAGGTGAGCAAAGAGCAGGACCGGGAGGTCCTGAGGAGCGACTACGCGACCCATCTCGGGGTGGAGCGAGGTCTCTCGCCGCACACGGTCCGGGCCTATCTGGGTGATCTTGACCACATGCTGGACCACGCTCTGGGGCTCGGTCTGACCCGGCTGGACCAGGTCGACGTCGGTGTGCTGCGTTCCTGGCTGGGCGCTATGGCCAAGGACAACCGGTCCCGGGCGACGCTGGCGCGGCGCACCGCGGCGGCCCGCACCTTCTTCGCCTGGGCGGTGCACACCGACCGGGTGGACGCCGACCCGACGGTGCGGCTGGCCAGCCCCCGGGTGACCCGGCCGCTGCCGACGGTGCTGCCCCAGGACGCCGCCAAGAAGCTGCTCGACACCGCCCGGAGCAACGCCGAGAGCGAAGAGCCGATGCGGCTGCGCGACTGGGCGGTGGCCGAGACCCTGTACGCCACCGGGGTGCGGGTCGGCGAGCTGTGCGCCGCCGACGTGGCCGACGTGGACCTGGTCGAGCTGACGCTGCGCGTGCAGGGCAAGGGGGACAAGGCCCGTGTGGTGCCGATCGGTCGTCCCGCGGCCGACGCGCTGACCGCCTGGATCGAGAAGGGTCGGTCCTCGATGGCCTCGTCGCGCACCGGTGACGCGCTGTTCCTCGGCGCGCGCGGCGGACGGCTGGACCAGCGTCAGGCGCGCACGGCGGTGCACCGGCTGGCCTCCGACGCGGGCGTGCACGACATCGCGCCGCACGCGTTGCGGCACTCGGCGGCCACCCACCTGCTGGAAGGCGGTTCTGACCTGCGCAGCGTCCAAGAGCTGCTCGGCCACGCCAGCCTGAACACCACCCAGCGCTATACGCACGTCTCGGCCGAACGGCTGCGTTCGGCCTTCGACCTGGCCCACCCCCGCGCATGAGGGAGGACGTCTAGGGGTACCACCCAGGGCGGGCCGACCCACCCGTCGGCACCGCAGCGACAGAACACGATGCAGTGATGGAACGGAGCGACGTCATGGAGACGGCTTTGGACACCGCTTTGGACACCACGGTCGGCCAGCTGGCCCGCCGGTACCCCGCCCACCCAGGCACGGTGGGGCTGATCCCCACCCAGCGCACCTCTGCGGACGTCGACCCGGTCGAGGCGCTGTGGGCGGCGTACAAGGTCGAGGGGTCGCGCTGGGCGCGCGAACAGCTCATCGTCCACTACGTACCGCTGGTCTCTACGGTGGCCAGCCGGATCGCCGCGCGTCTGCCCAGCTCGGTGGACTCCGGCGACCTGGTCTCCTACGGCACCTTCGGCCTGATCGACGCGATCGAGAAGTACGAGACCGACCGGGCCGTGCGCTTCGAGACCTACGCCTCCTCGCGGATCCGTGGGGCGATCCTCGACGAGCTGCGCGCCATGGACTGGGTGCCGCGGTCGGTGCGCTCCAAGTCGCGGGCCATCGACAAGACCTACGCCGAGCTGGAGGCCGAGCTGTCCCGCCGTCCGACGCAGGCTGAGGTGGCGGACCGGATGGGTCTGACCGCCGCCGAGCTGTCGGGGGCGCTGGCCCAGGTCGCGACCGGTTCGGTCGCTGCGCTGGACGAGGTGCTGACCACCGACAGCTCGGTCGGCGGGCAGCCGCTGAGCGAGCGGCTGGCCGACGACGACGCCGTCGACCCGGCGGGCGAGGTCGAGTCCCAGGAGACCTCGCACCTGCTGGCCCGGGCGATCGAGATGCTGAACGAACGGGAGCGGCTGGTCGTCGTCCTGTACTACTTCGAACGGCGCACCCTGGCGCAGATCGGCCGGGTGCTCGGGGTGACCGAGTCGCGTATCTCGCAGATCCACAACGCCGCGGTCGGCCGTCTGCGCACCGCGATGAACGAGGCCGAGGCTGCCTGACCTCACCGGTCGGGGAGCAGGACGATCGGTCCGGTGCCGCTGAGCAGCGACATCGGGTCCAGGTACTGGGTGCCGCGCCGCACACCCCAGTGCAGGCACGTCGTCGGCGCGCAGTGCGTGGCCGCGGAGGCCACGACGGTGCCGACCGGGTCGCCCGGCACCACCTGATCGCCCACGGTCACCGTGGCGAGCACCGGTTCG
Organism: Micrococcales bacterium; assembly: GCA_009777345.1. Taxonomy (GTDB): domain Bacteria; phylum Actinomycetota; class Actinomycetes; order Actinomycetales; family Cellulomonadaceae; genus Cellulomonas. The sequence goes on from WRMB01000001.1 coordinate 26,771, forward strand.
ACCGACGAGCGCAGCCCGTCCCGGCAGCCCACGGTCAGCACGGGACGGTCCACGACGGTCCCGGCGAACGTCACGGTCCCGGCGCACGGGGCGAGCACGACGGTGCCCGGCCCGGCCACGAGGTCGACCCCTCTGTGCCCGGCGGACCACACCTGTTCCGGCGGGTCGAACGGGTGCACCACGCTCACCGGCTCCACCGGTGCGACCCAGCCCGTAGGACCGGGCGGGTCGGCGTGCCCCCCGTGACCGGTGCCGGGCAGGGCGACGGACAGGACGACGGCGACGGCGACGGCGAGGACGGTGCGCATGGCACCCAGTCTGGGTCTTGCGCGCCGCCGCCCGGGGCGGCGGTGGTGACCGACCGTCGTGGTGGTGGGCTGGGGACGGCTCGACGGCCTGTCGTCGTCAGGTCTTGCGCGCTGGCGGGCGGACCGGTCCGGGTCCGGTAGACTCACCACCGCGACCGGTACGCCGGTCGACTTCGCGTGTCCTGTCCGATCAGGGCTGATCAGGGCCGTCCGGCCCGGTCGCAGCCCGTCGGGTCGTCCCCGCAGCGGTCCGGGCCCCTGGCCTGGCGCGGGTGGCGGCGGACACCAGGGGTGACGGTCACCCGACCGGCACCGACAACCGGGATGCGGGCCGACGGGCCCGTCGAGCAGTGCGCTACCGACCAACCCGGCCGGAGCGCACCGGAAGGACGAGCCATGGCCGTCGTGACCATGCGCCAGCTGCTGACCAGCGGTGTCCACTTCGGGCACCAGACCAGGCGCTGGAACCCCAAGATGCGGCGCTTCATCCTCACCGAGCGCAACGGGATCTACATCGTCGACCTGGCCAAGTCGTTGACGTTCATCGACGCCGCCTACGACTTCGTGGCCCAGACCGTCGCCCACGGCGGGACGATCCTGTTCGTCGGCACCAAGAAGCAGGCCCAGGAGGCCGTGGCCGAGCAGGCCACCCGGGTCGGGATGCCGTACGTCAACCAGCGCTGGCTGGGCGGGATGCTGACCAACTTCCAGACCGTCCACAAACGGCTGCAGCGGCTCAAAGAGCTGGAGCAGATCGACTTCGACGATGTCGCGGGTTCCGGCCTGACGAAGAAGGAGCTGCTCGTCCTGCGCCGCGAGAAGGACAAGCTGGCCAAGACCCTGGGCGGTATCCGGGACATGAACAAGGTGCCGTCGGCGGTGTGGGTCATCGACACCAACAAGGAGCACCTGGCCGTCGACGAGGCCCGCAAGCTGGGTATCCCGGTGATCGCGATCCTGGACACCAACTGCGACCCCGACCATGTGGACTACCCGATCCCGGGCAACGACGACGCGATCCGTGCCGTCGGGCTGCTCACCCGGGTGGTCGCCGACGCGGTGGCCGACGGTCTGCTGCGGCGGCACGCCGCCCGCACCGGCGACACCGCTGGTGAGCAGGCCCCGGCCGAGGCCGAACCGCTGGCCGAGTGGGAGCGCGAGCTGCTGGCCGGCGACCTCGCCCCGCTCGCCGCAGGCGAACAGGCCGCGACCCCCGAGGCCCCCGCCGCCGAGGCCCCGGCCGCGGCGCCTGAGGCGGCCGTACCTGCTGAGGCGCCTGCCGCCGAGGCCGCTGCCGACGCCCTGGCCGCGGCCGAGCCCACCAGCGACAGCTGACCCGACTAACGAAGCGAGGACTACTGATGACGAACTACTCGATGGCCGACATCAAGGCGCTGCGCGAGAAGACCGGCGCCGGGATCGTCAACGTCAAGCGGGCCCTGGAAGAGGCCGACGGCGACCGGGCCAAGGCTGAAGAGCTGCTGCGGATCAAGGGGCTGGAGGGGGTGGCCAACCGCGAGGGCCGGTCGGCCTCCGACGGTCTGGTCGTGGCCCAGGTCGGGCCGGACGCCTCCGGTTCCGGCCAGGTCGGCGTGCTGGTCGAGCTGAACTGCGAGACCGACTTCGTCGCGAAGAACCAGGCGTTCGTCTCCCTGGCCGACCGGGTGCTGGCCGCCGCGGTGGCCTCCGGGGCGGCTGACACGGACGCGCTGGCCGCGGCCGACACCGACGGGGTGAGCGTCGCCGACGCGATCGACGGCGTGGCCGCCACCCTGCGCGAGAAGCTGGTGCTGCGCCGCGTCGCCCGGGTGGTCGGCGAGCACGTCGAGCTCTACCTGCACCGCACCGGCCCGGACCTGCCGCCGAAGGTCGGGGTGCTGGTCGCCACCGACGCCAAGGGTGCGGCGGTAGCGCACGATATCGCCATGCACGTCGCCGCTATGACCCCGGCCTGGGTGACCCGCGACGAGGTGCCCCAGCAGGTGGCCGACGACGAGCGTCGGATCGCCGAGGAGAAGGCGCGCGGCGAGGGCAAGCCCGACAAGATCCTGCCGAAGATCGTCGAGGGCCGCCTGAACGCCTTCTACAAGGAGAACGTGCTGCTGGACCAGGCGTTCGCGAAGGACCCGAGCAAGTCGGTCGCCAAGCTGCTGGCCGAGGTCGGCGGCACCGTGCTGGCGATGGCCCGCTACCGCGTCGGGGCCTGAGCCGTGACGACCGGGCCGACGTCGCCGAGCTCGCCGCCGCGCCGGGTGCTGCTCAAGCTCTCCGGTGAGACGTTCGGGGGAGGCGACGTCGGCCTGGCCGTCGACGTGGTCCGTCGCATCGCCGACGAGGTCGCCGTGGCCGTGCGCGACGGGGTGCAGGTGGCGATCGTCGTCGGCGGCGGTAACTTCTTCCGCGGGGCCGAGCTGTCCCGCGAGGGGATGGACCGGGCCCGCGCCGACTACATGGGCATGCTCGGCACGGTGATGAACTGCCTGGCCCTGCAGGACTTCCTGGAGCAGGCGGGGGTGACCACCCGGGTGCAGACGGCCATCACCATGGGCCAGGTGGCCGAGCCGTACATCCCGCTGCGCGCTATCGCGCACCTGGAGAAGGGCCGGGTGGTGATCTTCGGCGCCGGGGCCGGGATGCCGTACTTCTCCACCGACACGGTCAGCGTGCAGCGGGCCCTGGAGACGCGCTGCCAGACGGTGCTGATGGGCAAGAACGGCGTGGACGGGGTCTACACCGCCGACCCGCGCACCGACCCGTCCGCCCAGTTCCTGGAGCACCTGACCTACACCCGGGCCCTGGTCGAGGGCCTGGCCGTGATGGACGCCACGGCGCTGTCGATGTGCCGGGACAACGACGTACCGATGCGGGTCTTCGGTCTCGAGCAGCCCGGCAACGTCACCAGGGCGCTGGAGGGTGAGAAGATCGGGACGTTGGTGACGACACACGGAGGAAACGGTGATTGACGAGATCCTCTTCGAGGCCGAAGAGAAGATGGACAAGACGATCGATCACGCCAAGGAGGACTTCGCCGCGATCCGCACCGGCCGGGCGAACGCGGCGATGTTCACCAAGATCACGGCGGACTACTACGGTGCGCCGACCCCGCTGCAGCAGCTTGCCTCCTTCAACGTGGTCGAGGCGCGCACGGTGCTGATCACCCCGTTCGACAAGTCGTCGGGCCCGGCGATCGAGAAGGCGCTGCGCAACTCCGACCTGGGGGTGAACCCGACGTCGGACGGCGGGGTGATCCGGGTGGCGCTGCCCGCGCTGACGCAGGAGCGTCGCAAGGAGTACGTCAAGCTGGCCAAGCACAAGGCCGAGGACGCCCGGATCGCGGTGCGCGCCGTGCGACGTCACGCCAAGGACGCCCTGGACCGGCTGGTCCGCGACGGCGAGTCCGGCGAGGACGAGGTGATGCGGGCGGAGAAAGAGCTCGACGCCCTGACCAAGAAGCACGTCGAGCTCGTGGACCAGCTGCTGTCCGGCAAGGAACACGAGCTGCTCGAGGTCTGATGTCGACGACCGGACCGGGTCCAGCAGACGACCCCGCGCAGAAGAGCGCCGAGCAGACGAGCACTGGATGAGTACTGGGCAGACGGACGCCGCACCGACCGGCACCGGGCAGACAGCGGGTCGTGACCTGCCGGTCGCCATCACGGTCGGCCTGGCTCTGCTGGCGCTGGTCGGCGCGTCGCTGTACATCATCAAGGAGATCTTCGCCCTGCTGGCCCTCGTCGTCGTGGGCGCTGCCGTGTGGGAGCTGGCGCAGGCGTTCCGCCGCAAGGACATCCACATCCCGCTGGTGCCGCTGCTGGTCGGGATGGTCGGCATGCTCGTCTCGGCCTATGTCGCCGGGGCGGAGGCGCTGTTCGTCGCGTTCCTGCTCACCGTCGGCGGCACGGTGGTCTGGCGGGTGCTGGACGGCAGCGGCGAGCCGGCGCTGCGCGACGTCACCGCGTCGGTGTTCGCCGCCGCCTGGCTGCCGTTCCTCGCCGGGTTCGCGCTGCTCATGCTCCAGCCGGCGGACGGACCGAACCGGGTGATGCTGTTCGTCCTGGTCGTGGTCGCCTCTGACACCGGCGGCTACGCGGTCGGCAGCCTGCTCGGCACGCACCGCCTGGCGCCGAAGGTCAGCCCGGGCAAGACCTGGGAGGGGCTCGCCGGGTCGTTGGTGCTGGCCTGCGTGGTCGGGGTGGTCGGGGCCAGCGCGGGCATCCCCAAGCTGCTGAGCGCCGAACCGCATGTCGGGGTGTTCCTCGGGCTCGGCGTGGTGGTCACCGCGATGCTGGGCGACCTGGCGGAGTCCATGCTCAAACGTGACCTGGAGCTCAAGGACATGGGCCGCCTGCTGCCCGGGCACGGCGGGCTGCTGGACCGGCTGGACTCGTTGCTGCTCGCCGCCCCCGCCGCGTACCTGGTGCTCAACCAGCTGGTGCCGCCGCCATGACCTCGACCGGAGCGGCGCTCGACCGGCAGGCCGCCCGGCCCCGGGGTCGTCCGCCGCGCCACCTGGCCGATCTGACGCCTGACGCCCGGGTGCGGGAAGTCCAGGCGCTCGGCCAGCCAGCCTTCCGCGCCCGGCAGCTGGCGACCCACTACTTCGCCCACCTGACCTGTGATCCGGCGGACATGACGGACGTCCCGGCCGCCGTCCGCGCGCCGCTGGTCGCCGCGCTGCTGCCCACCCTGCTCACCCCGGTGCGGCGGCTCACCGCCGACCGGGGGCGGACGGTTAAGACGCTGTGGCGGCTGGCCGACGGTGCGGCGGTCGAGTCGGTGCTCATGCGCTACCCGCGACGGGCCACGCTGTGCCTGTCCAGCCAGGTCGGCTGCGCTCTGGCCTGTGCCTTCTGTGCCACCGGCCAGCGGGGGCTGGTCCGGAACCTGTCCACCGCGGAGATCTTGGAGCAGGTGCGGGTCGCGGCCCGGGCGCTGGTTGACGGCGATGTGCCAGGTGGTCCCGGTCGGCTGTCGAACGTGGTGTTCATGGGCATGGGCGAACCGCTGGCCAACTACGCCCGGACGCTGGCGGCGCTGCGCGCCGTCATCGCCCCGGCCCCGACCGGGTTCGGTATCTCCGCCCGCAACGTCGTGGTCTCGACCGTCGGCCTGGTGCCCGGGATCGACCGGCTGGCCGCCGAAGGACTGCCCGTCACCCTGGCGGTGTCGCTGCACGCTCCGGACGACGCGCTGCGCAGCGAGCTGGTGCCGGTGAACGCCCGGTGGGACGTCGCGCAGGTGCTCGACGCTGCCCACCGCTACTTCGAGGTCACCGGCCGACGGGTGTCCGTGGAGTACGCCCTCATGCGCGACGTCAACGACCAGCCGTGGCGGGCCGACCGGCTCGGTCGGTTGCTGACCGCACGGGGCAGCGGCTGGGTGCACGTCAACCCGATCCCGCTCAACCCGGTACCCGGATCGCGCTGGACTGCCTCGGACGCCGACACGCAGGCCGAGTTCGTGGCACGCTTACGTGCACACGGTGTGCCGACGACGGTCCGGGACACCCGTGGCAGCGATATCGACGGTGCCTGCGGCCAGCTGGCCGGAGGGGAGGACGAGTGAGCGGCACGATGTTCGCCACTGTGCGCGGGCTGGCGCGCGGGTACGACCGTGACGAGGTCGACGAGTACTTCGCCCACGCCCGGCAGCAGTACGAGCACGCCCCGGCGGAGGTGTTGAGCAGCACCGACGTGCGTCGGGTCGGGTTCGACCTGGTCCGCGGCGGTTATGTGACCGGCGCCGTGGACGCCGCGCTGGACCGGTTGGAGCAGGCTTTCCTGGCGCGCACCCGGGCGGAGTTCGTCGGCCGGTACGGCCAGAAGGCGTGGATGGACCGGCTGGGGGAGCAGGCCGGCACCCTGTACGGGCGGCTGCGGCGGCCCGACGGCGACCGGTTCGCCCCGCCGCGCCACCGCGGCCAGGGCTACGAGCCAGCCGATGTGGACGCGCTGTGCCACCGGCTCATCGCCTATTTCGACAACGGCGCGAAGCTGGCCGCGGGGGAGGTACGGTCGGCGACGTTCCGGGCCCGGCGCGGCAAGAACGCCTACGACGAGGACTCGGTGGACGCGTTCTTGGCCCGTGCCGTCGACGTGCTGCTCGGCGTGGAATGATGCCAGGGTGAGCCGTCGCAGCGTCGTCCTCCTCGGTTCGACCGGGTCGGTAGGGACCCAGGCCGTCGAGGTGGTGCAGGCCAACCCCGGGCGCTTCGTCGTCACCGGTCTGGCCGCGGGCGGGTCGGACCCGCAGACCCTGGCCGAGCAGGCCGCCGCCCTGGGGGTCGGGTCGCTCGCCGTGGCCGACCCGCGGGCCGTGGACGCGGTGCGCGACGCGCTGGAAGGTCTGACCTCCTCCCACCACGGCTGGTCGGCCAAGGCCGTCGAGGTGCTGGCCGGGGCCGATGCCGCCGCCGTGCTGGCCGCGCGACCGGCCGACGTGGTGCTCAACAGCATCACCGGGGCGCTCGGCCTGGCCCCGACCCTGGCCGCGCTGGAGGCCGGGACGGTCGTGGCGCTGGCGAACAAGGAGTCGCTGGTCATCGGCGGTCCGCTGGTCCAGACGGCCAGGCTGCGGCCGGGCCAGATCGTCCCGGTCGACTCCGAGCACTCGGCCATCGCCCAGTGCATGCGCTCGGGCACCCACAGCGAGGTGCGTCGGCTGGTGCTGACCGCCTCCGGCGGTCCCTTCCGCGGCTGGTCGCTCGACCGGCTGGCCCATGTCACCCCGGCCCAGGCGCTGGCCCACCCGACCTGGAGCATGGGCCCGGTGGTATCGGTCAACGCGGCGACCATGGTGAACAAGGCGCTGGAGCTCATCGAGGCCCACCTGCTGTTCGACGTGCCGCTCGACCAGATCGTCGTGGTGGTGCACCCCCAGTCGGTGGTGCACTCGATGGTCGAGTTCGTCGACGGCGCGACCATCGCCCAGGCCTCGCCGCCCGATATGCACCTGCCGATCGCCCTGGGCCTGGGCTGGCCCGACCGGGTGGACGACTCCGTCAGCCCCTGCGACTGGTCGACGCCGACCGCCTGGACCTTCGAACCGCTGGACGAGGACGTGTTCGGCGCGGTGCGGCTGGGCCGGGCCGCCGCCGCCGCGTCGGCCACCCACCCGGCGGTCCTCAACGCCTCCAACGAGGTGTGCGTCGAGGCGTTCCTGGCCGGTCGGATCGGGTTCCTGGACATCGTCGCCACCGTCGAGCAGGTCCTGGCCGAGCACGACGGCACACCAGCCCGCCGGGTGCGCCTCGACGACGTCCTCGGCGCCGACGCCTGGGCCCGCGCCCGGACGGCCGAGCTGTTCGGCCGCACCTGACCCCCACCGCAAACCGATAAATCAGTACCAGTTCGTGGGTCTGTCGCCGATCCACTGATTCAAACCGGTAGATCGGCGTCAAACCCACGAACTGGGATCGGCGCGCGCGGCGGCAGCGGGAGCCAGACCGGCACCCGGAGCGAGCAGTGGCTGACGGTTCGCTAGCGTGGCCGGGTGGACACAGCGGACCTGACAGTCGGCGACCTCGACGAGGACGCACTGGTGGCCCTCCTGGCGCGGCGGCTGCCGCTGGGGGACCGTACCCTGGTCGGACCGGGGGACGATGCCGCGGTGGTCGCCGCGAGCGACGGGCGGTACGTCGTGACCACCGACGTCCTGGTCGAGGACCAGCACTTCCGCAGGCGGTGGTCGTCGGGCGCGGACGTCGGGGCGCGTGCCGCGGTGCAGAACCTGGCCGATGTCGCGGCGATGGGGGCCCGGCCGACTGCCGTCGTCGTGGCCCTCACCGTGCCGCAGGACCTGCCGCTGGCGTTCGTGACCGGCCTGGCCGACGGCCTGGCCGCGGTGTGCGCCCCGCTGGGCGTGGGTGTCGTCGGCGGTGACCTGTCGGCCGGGCCGAACGTCCAGGTGGCCGTCACCGCGCACGGCGACCTCGAAGGACGGCCGCCGGTGCGGCGGGGCGGGGCGCGGCCCGGCGACGTCGTCGCGCACGTCGGGGTCGCCGGGTGGTCCGCGGCCGGGCTGGCGCTGCTGGCGGTCGACCGGGCCGACCGTGACCCGCAGCTGGTCGGCGCCTACCTGCGGCCCGTCGCCCCGCTGGCGGCCGGACCGGCGGCGGCCGTCGCCGGGGCCAGTGCGATGCTCGACGTCTCCGACGGGCTGGTCCGTGACGCCCGACGGCTGGCCGCGGCCTCCCGGGTGCAGGTCGCGCTGGACGACCCGGCCGACGTCTTCGCCGACGACCTGGCCCGGCTCGGCCCGGTAGCCGCCGGTCTCGGGGCCGACGCGACGGCCTGGGTGCTCGGCGGTGGCGAGGACCACGGGCTGCTCGCCACCTTCCCGCCCGACGTGCCGCTGCCCGTCGGGCACCCGGTCGACGGGTTCCGGCCGGTGGGCCGGGTGGTCCAGGGTGAGGGCGTCACCGTCGGCGGCGCACCGGCGACGGCTGTCGGCTGGGACCACTTCGCCGCGCAGCGATCACCAGGTCATCGACGTCGGTAGAAAGCGAGAAGCGTCTACGGCACGAGGGTGGCTGCGTCGACCGGGTGGGGGTGTGGGGGCCCCGGACTGGGTGGTACGTGTCGTGCGCGACGACGTCCGGGTAGCCGAGAGGCGCTGAGACGGTGCTGGTCCCCACACAGCATGACGGGAGCCCGGGCTCGCCGGAAGCGAGCACAAGGCTCCCGAGCGATCTTGCGTCAGACCCTCGCCGCGCGCTGGACCTTGCCGGCCTTGAGGCAGGACGTGCACACGTTGAGCCGCTTCGGGGTGCCCGCGACGACGACCCGGACCCGCTGGATGTTCGGGTTCCAGCGACGCTTGGTCTTGACGTGGGAGTGCGAGACGTTGTGCCCGAAGGACGGGCGCTTGGCGCAGACGTCGCAGACGGCGGCCATGGTTACTCCAGTCTGTGCGCGCCGCGAAGCGGCGGAGGGCGGCAACCCGCACGTGCACTCGCATGCAACCCGCACGACGGTGCCACGACGATGATATGGGGCTCCGGACAACTGGGCGAGTCTATCCCACCGGCGAACCAGCGCCCAAATGTGGGTGGGATACGGCACAGTTGGGTCCAGCGGTTGGCCGGGGGCAGTGGGACCCTGGGTCGACGGCCCAGGACGGAGGCATGGAGTGGATCGTCGCGTGGCGGCCAGGGTGAGGCTCGACGCTGCCCTGGTGCGGGCCTGGGCCGCCGCCGCGGTGCAGCGGCTGCGCGACGTGGCGCCACGCATCGACGCGCTCAACGTCTTCCCCGTGGCCGACGCCGACACCGGCCAGAACGTCGTCTGCACCCTGGCCGGGGGCCTGGCGGCGGTGGAGACGTCGCCGACCGACGACCTGAGTGCCACGGCACACCTGTTGGCCACCGGTGCCCTCCGGGAGGCGCGGGGCAGCTCGGGGGTCATCGTGTCGGGCTGGTTCGCCGGGCTGGCGGTCGGACTGGTCGAGGATGCGCCGGGCGAGCCGACGCGGCTGGCCGGGGCGCTGGCCTCGGCGGCAGTCGGCGCGCGCCAGGCCGTGGCCGACCCCTGGCCGGGCACGGTGCTGGAGGTCGCCGACCAGGTGGCGGCCACGGTCCGCCGCCAGGCGGCCGATCCGCACCTCCCGCTGGCCGACCTGCTGCCGGGCCCGCTGGACGCAGTCCGTGCCAGGCTGGCCGAGACCAGCGCGCACCACCCGGTGCTGCGTTCGGCCGGGGTGGTCGACGCGGGGGCGTGTGCGCTGCTCGTCGTCCTGGAGGTGCTGGCAGCGCTGCTGGCCGCCGAACCTCCGGACCGGGCCGGGGCCTGGTTGCCGCCGCCCAGCAGCCGACCGGAGCCCGGACCGGAACCGTCTGGCTCCGGCGGGGCTTTCGAGGTGATGCTGCACGTCACCGTCGAGGTGGACCTCACCCGGCTGGCGTCGACCGGTGCGGCCGCGGCCGTCACCGGGCTCGGCGACCAGTGGCGCACCCACGTGCACACCGACGACCCGGTTACCGCCCTGGCCCTCGTCGCGCCGGACGAGCTGCGCATCGGCCTGGTCCGCGCCGTCACCGGTGGCGCGGCGGGCGTCGTCGTCACCGCCGACACCGGCCTGGCCGCCTGGTACGCCGCCGCGGGGGCAGCTGTCGTCGTGCCGGGCGGGGCGGCCTCGCCCGACGACCTGCGGGCGGTGGTGTCCCTGGTCGGCGGCGGGCTTTCCGGCGACCGCGGTCACGACGGTACCGGGCGGTACACGCTGGCCACCGACCCGGAGCTGGCGGCCCAGGTCGGGGCGATGACCGCCGATCCGGTCCGCGCCGCTGTGGCCTGCACCGCGCTCGACGAGCAGGCCGATGTCGAGGCGGCCCTGCGCCGGGTCCGCACGGCCCAGACCGACGACGCCGACCCGACCGCGGCGCTGACCCGGCTGCTCGCCGGGTCGGCCGAACCGGGCGAGGTGCTCACGGTCGTACCGCGCACCGGGTTCGACCCGGCCGGGGTCCGCGCCCTGGCCGCGGCCCACGGTCTGGAGCTGGTGCTCGTCGGCCCGGCGACCACCGGTCCCGTCTGGCGCCTCGGAGTCGACTGATGTCCCCCCGCGCCACCGACGCCGTCGTCACCGGTAGCCTGCTCGACCAGAGGCTCAAGACGCTGCTCGCGCCCGGCACCGCCCGGGCGCTGGCGGCCCTCGGCCCCACGACGGTGGGTGACCTGTTGCGCTTCTACCCGCGCCGGTATGTCGACCCGGGCACCCTGACCGCGCTGGGCGATCTGGTCAAGGGGGACAGGGTGGTCGTCGTGGGGGAGGTGCTGCGGGCCTCGTCCCGGCGCACCTCCGGGGGCAAGTCGCTGTTCGAGGTGACCATCGGCGACGGGCACGACGAGATGCGGATGGTGTTCTTCGCCCAGCACGCCGGTCGCCTGGGCTACCACCAGAAGGTGCTGCAGCGCGGCTGTCGGGCCTGGTTCCGGGGCACGGTCGGGCAGTACAAGGGGGCGCTGGAGCTGACCCACCCGGAGTTCGAGGCGATCGACGACGCCGCGTTGGACGAGCGCGCCACCTGGCCCAAGGCCGTCTACCCCGCCAGCGCGTCGATCGACTCGTTCCAGGTGGCCAAGGCCGTGGCGACGGTGCTCGGCCCGTTGCACCCCGGGGAGATCGACGATCCGCTGCCCGAGGACGTACGTGCGGCCCACCACCTGCTGCCGCTGGTCGAGGCGCTGAACCTGGTGCACCTGCCGCACACCGACGCCGACTGGCGTGCCGCGCGCCAGCGTCTGCGCTTCGAGGAGGCGTTCGTCCTGCAGACCGAGCTGGTCCGGCGCCGGGCCCAGGCCGCGGGCCGTCTGGCCGCGGCCCGGCCGGGCCGGGCCGGTGGCCTGCTCGAGGCTTTTGACGCCCGGCTGCCGTTCACGCTGACCGCCGGGCAGCGGCAGGTCGGTGCCGAGCTGGCCGCCGAGCTGGCCCAGACGGCACCGATGCAGCGGCTGCTGCAGGGCGAGGTCGGGTCGGGCAAGACCGTCGTGGCGCTGCGGGCCATGCTCCAGGTGGTCGACTGCGGCGGGCAGGCCGCGCTGCTGGCACCCACCGAGGTGCTGGCCGCCCAGCACCTGTCCACGCTGCGTGCCATGCTCGGCGACCTGGCCCAGGCTGGCCAGCTCGGCGCCGCGGACCAGGCCACCGCCGTGACGCTGCTCACCGGGTCGCAGCCCGCCGCCGTGCGCCGCCAGGCCCTGGCCGATGCGAAGTCCGGGGCGGCGGGGATCGTCGTGGGCACCCATGCGCTGCTCGGCGACCAGGTGCAGTTCGCCGACCTGGGACTGGTCGTCGTGGACGAGCAGCACCGTTTCGGCGTGGAGCAGCGCGACACCCTGCGGACCAAAGCCGCCACAGTGCCCCACACCCTGGTGATGACGGCCACCCCGATCCCGCGGACCGTGGCCATGACGGTCTTCGGCGACCTGGAGACCTCGACGCTGAGCCAGGTCCCGGCCGGCCGGTCACCGGTCACCACCCATGTGGTACCCGCCGACCTGCCGGCCTGGATGGCCCGGACCTGGCAGCGGGTGGCCGACGCGGCCCGCGCCGGGCAGCGGGCCTATGTGGTGGCGCCCCGTATCGACCCGGACGACCCGGACCCCCCCGGGAGCGAGTACGACGACGCCCCGGCGGACGCCGCCGGTGCGACCGAGCGTCGGCCCCTGGCCAGCGTCGTCGACGTCGCCGCCCGACTGGCCGCCGAACCAGCCCTGGACGGGGTCGGTATCGGGCTGCTGCACGGCCGGATGACCTCCGAGGCCAAGGACCGCGCCTTCGCCGACTTCGCGTCCGGCCGGGTGCCGGTGCTGGTCGCCACCACGGTCATCGAGGTCGGGGTCGACGTGCCCGAGGCGACCGTCATGGTGGTGCTCGACGCCGACCGCTTCGGGATCTCCCAGCTGCACCAGCTGCGCGGCCGGGTCGGCCGGGGCAGCCAGCCGGGCCTGTGCCTGCTGGTCTCCTCGGTCGTCGGCAGTAGCAACACAGCCGACGACGCGCCGGCGGTGGCCCGGCTCAAGGCCCTGGAAGCCACGACGGACGGTTTCGAGCTGGCCCGCCTGGACCTGGAGCAGCGCCGCGAGGGCGATGTGCTCGGCGCCGCCCAGTCCGGCACCGCCAGCTCGTTGCGCCTGCTGCGGGTGACCCGCGACGAGGACGTCATCGTCACCGCCCGCGCCGCCGCCCAGCGCCTGCTGGCCGCCGACCCGGACCTGTCGGCCCACCCCGCCCTGGCCCAGGCCATCGCGGCGCGCCTGACGGCCGGCGAGGACGACTTCCTCGACCGCGCGTGAGAGGGTGATTGCTGTGCTGTGGCGTCTACGGGTCTACTTCCGTGAGATGTACCCGTTGGGGCGGAGCCTGTTCGTCGGATACCTGCTGTGTTTCGAGCTGTACTTCTTGACTCTGCTGACCAACGGTCGCAGCGGTTTTCACGTGGGTGCCGCCGAGGTGACGGTGGGCTTCACCTTGTTCGCCTTCCTGCTCAACCTGCGCATCGCCGACGACTTCAAGGACTACAGAAGCGACCTCGAGCTGTTTCCCGACCGACCGCTGCCGTCCGGCCGGACCCGCAAGTCCGACCTGGTCTGGGTGCTCGTGGTGCTGGACACCGTCGTGGTGGGGCTCAACGTCGTCGTGGTGCGCAACCACGTCTTCTTCGCCCTGCTGGTGGCCTACGGGGTCTTGATGTCGTTCTGGTTCTTCCAGCGCTATCGGATCCAGCGCAGCCTGGTGCTGGCCCTGGTCACCCACAACCCGGTCCAGCTGGTGATGAACGCGTACGTCATCTCGTTCGCCTGCGCCAGGTACGATGTCCCGCTGGTCGGCTGGAACAACCTCCTGATCCTGTGCACCCTGTACTTCCCCGGTCTGATCTGGGAGATCGCCCGCAAGGTGAGGGCCCCGGAGGACGAGACCGAGTACGTCACGTACTCCAAGCTCTTCGGGGTGCGCCAGCCCGTGCTCTTCATCCTGGGGGTCATGCTGCTCGACCTGGTCACCAGCTCGATCCTGGCCTACCAGCTCTACCCCTGGGCGGTGTGTACCGTGGTCGCGGCCTACGCCTGGCTGGTGTGGCGGTGCGTCCGGTTCGTGCGCAACCCCAGGCGCGGTCGGCTGGTGGACCAGATCGTGGTCTACGAGTTCGTCGCAGAGGGGTCGATGACTCTCTTCATCGCGGGACGTCTGCTGGGACTGGGAGTGGCATGACCTGGTTGGCCGAGATGTACGCCACGCTGGCACCGGGGATCTTCGCAGGGGTCCTCAACATGGTCTGGTGCACGCTTCCGGTGGCTGCACCGCTGTCGCGGCCCATCGACGGCGGACGTACCTGGCGTGGTCGGCGCCTGCTCGGCGACAACAAGACCTGGAAAGGTCTGGCCGGGATGGTGGTCCTGGGGATGGTCTGCACCGTGGTCTGGGGCTGGGTCTGCGACGCGCTGCCGCGCCTGGAGCCCTTGACGTACTTCTACCGTTCGCACGACAACACCCTGGCCTACAACGTGGTGGTCGGTCTGGCGATCGGTGCGGCCTACGCCCTGTTCGAGCTGCCCAACTCCTTCCTCAAACGTCGGCGTGGTGTCGCGCCTGGCAGAGGACCAGGATCGGGCTGGGGCGCGGGTTTCGTGGTGCTGGACCAGATCGACTCCGTGGTCGGCATGGTGCTGGTGGTCGCCTGCGTCTACCCGATGTCGCTGGGATTCTTCGGACTGTACGTGCTGGTGGGCGGCGTCACCCATGTGGCACTGAACCTGGCGCTGTTCGCTGCGCGGCTGAGGAGGAACCCGCTGTGACACTACGACGACTGGGCGACGGGAGCAGCACCGACCTGGTCGGCTCGAAAGCGCACAACCTGGGCCGTCTGATCGAGGCCGGGCTGCCCGTGCCGGAGGGTTGGGTCGTCGACACGTCCAGCCCGGACCTGTCCGCCGACCTGGTGGCCGAGATCGCCGACCTGCCCGACGGGACGTACGCCGTGCGCTCCAGCGGGCAGCAGGAAGACCTGGCCGACCTTTCGTTCGCCGGTCAGTACACCACGGTGCTCGACGTGGCCCGCGCCGACCTGGTCGAGGCGGTCCGGTGCTGCCTGGACTCGGTCGACTCGGCCGCCGCCACCGCCTACCGGGAACGCCACGGGCTGGCGGCCGGCGCGATGGCGGTGATCATCCAGCGCCTGGTGCCGGCCGAGACCAGCGGTGTGGCGTTCACGCTCGACCCGGTCACCGGTGCCGATACGCACCTGGTGGTCGAGTACACGCCCGGGCTGGGGGAGTCGTTGGTCAACGGTCAGGTCGTGCCTCGTTCCGCCCGCTACGACTGGTTCGACCAGCGTTGGCTCGAGCCGGAGCACGGACCAGAGCACGGGTGGCTCGACCAGCTGGCCGACCTGTGCCTGGCGGCACAACGGCTCTTCGGCCACCCGCTCGACATCGAGTTCGCCTACGCCGACGGCCAGGTGTGGTTGCTGCAGGCCCGCGCCGTCACCCGCATCACCTACACCGGTCTGGACGACACCTGGACCACCGCCGACTTCAAGGACGGCGGCGTCTCGGCGCAGACCTGCAAGCCGTTCATGTGGAGCCTGTACGAGTACGTCTGGGAGAGCTCGCTCAAGGACTTCCTGCTGACCTCTCACCTGATCAAGCCCGACAGGCTGCGCCCGCTGGGGCGGATGTCGTACGGCCGCCCGTACTGGAACCTCAGCGTGGTCAAGGAGATCATGTCGCGCGTACCGGGCTACTCGGAGCGCGCCTTCGACACCGAGTTCGGCATCACGCCGACCTACACCGGTGACGGCCAGGTCACCCGGCTGACGCCGCGCACGCTGGCCGGTACAGCAGTGGTGGCCGCGAAGCAGAGGCGGCTGCTGGCCCAGCGGGAGGCCCAGGCCCCCGCCCTGGCGGCACGGGTCCGCGACACCGTGGCCCGCCGCCTCGACCAGCTCGACGGGCCTCGGACCAGCCCGTGGCTGCGGCAGGCGTTCGTGGAGCTGACCAGGGACGACTACCTCTTCAGCGAGTCGACCTACTTCTGGCAGATCTTCCTCAACACCATCCACCAGTCCCTGTTCCGGGACGCCATCGCGGCCTACGTGGACGACGAGGGCTACCTGGCCCTGCTCAGCGGTCTGGACGATATCTCCCACCTACGTCCCTTCCAGGACCTGTGGCGCATCAGCCGGCAGGATGAGACCAGCTACGCAGCGGAGCTGGCCCAGCACCTGCAGACCTTCGGGTACCACTCGGACAAAGAGCTGGACGTCTCCTACCCCAGCTACTGGGAGCGTCCGCAGACCGTGGCCGACCAGCTGCGCCAGATCGCCGCCCTGGACGCCTCGCACGACCCGGCGCTCACCCACGCCCGCCAGCAGGCCCTGTTCGCCGACCAGATGGACCGGCTCCGTGGTGCCGTCCCCAGACGTCGTCTCGCCCGGCTCGAGCGCAAGGTCACACGGGTGCGGCAGCTGCTGTGGTGGCGTGAAGAGTTCCGTGACCTGTCGACCATGATGTACGACGTCATCCGTCGCTACACCCTGGCGCTGGGGCAAGACCTGGTGGACCACGGCACGCTCGACGAGGTGGACGATATCTGGTTCACCACGGTGAGCGACCTGTGGGACTTCCTCGAAGCGAGCGCTCCCGCCGGGCCGGACGGTCTGCGCCAGATCGTGGTCCGGCGCCGTCGGTACTACGACGCCTACCGCAACTTTCTCAGCGAGAACGAGATCGGACCCGTCCCGGCCCGCGCCCGCCCGGCCGACGGCCTGGACCTGCACGGCATCGGCTGCTCCAGCGGCAAGGTCACCGGCCGGGCACGGGTGATCGACAGCCCGGACCAGATCGGACGGATCGCCGACGGCGACGTGCTGGTGACCCGGTTCACCGACACCGGCTGGACGGCCAAGTTCGCCCTGCTGCGCGGTGTCGTCACCGAGTACGGCGGCATGCTGTGCCACGCTGCGATCGTGTCGCGCGAGTACGGCATCCCCTGTGTGGTCGGGGTGGACGGAGTGCTGGGTGCGGTCCGCGACGGACAGGAGATCACAGTGGACGGCGGGGCGGGCACCGTGACGGTGGTCTCATGATGATCGGGGTACGGCACCGGGCCAACCTGGTCACCTACCTGGGGGTGGCCGTGGCCGGGCTCGGCCTGGTGGTGGCGGCCCGCGACCTGGGCTGGGCGGTGCTGTGCCTGGTGGTCGCTGGGGTGTGCGACCTGCTCGACGGGACGTACGCCCGCCGTTTCCCGCGCGACGAGGCCACGCGGGCCTTCGGTGCCCAGCTGGACTCGCTCGCCGATATGGTCTCGTTCGTCGCGCTCCCCGCGGCGCTGCTGGTCGCCCTGGGGCTCGACTGGCGACCGGCTGCCCTGGTGGTCGTGGCCTACGCCACCGCGGCGGTGACCCGGCTGGCCGACTTCACGGTCACCGCCAGTCCGCGCCCCACAGGTTACCGGGGTCTTCCCGTGACCTACGCGGCGCTGGTGCTGCCGCTGGTGTGGCTGGTGTGCACGGTGGTGGAGGCCGACCCCGTGGTGCCCTGGAGCCTGGCCATGGTGCTGCTGGCGGCTGGTTTCGTGGTGGACGTGCCGTGGCCCAAGCCGCGCGCCCGGGGCATCGTGGTGTTCGTCGTCGTCGCCGTGCTGGTCGGCGGCGGCATCGTCGGGGTGCAGACCCGGTGACAGAGGTGGTCGACCGGCAGACCGGTCAGCGGCGGACCGAGCCGCAGTTCGCCGGAGCCGGGCTGCGCCTGCTCTACGGCCCGCGGCTGCTGCTGCCCCTGGTCGACGGGCTGATCGCCCGGCGGTGGTTCTCGCGGCTGCTGGCCTGGCCGTCGACCCGCCCGGCGTCAGCCGCGAGGATCCCCGCCTTCGTGCGGACCTTCGGCATCGACATGTCTGACTACGCCGAGCAGGACTACGCCAGCTTCGCGGAGTTCTTCACCCGTCCGTTCCGCCCCGGCGCCCGACCGGTCGACGCGGCACCTGGTCGGCTGGTCGCCCCCGCCGACTCGAAGCTGCTGGCCTACCCGGTGAGCGACGACCTGACCTTCCAGGTCAAGGGCTTGGCCTACACGCTGCCCGAGCTGCTCGGCCCGCCCGGCCGACCGGTTCGTGCGGGTCCTGCTTCCGGGCCGAAGAGCACAGCAGCGGCGGCAGGCTCACGGACCGGCGGGGGGAGCGCCGCCGATATGAGCTCACCCCGGTGGTGCCTGGTCTTCCGTCTGACCGTGGACGACGGCCACCGCTACTGCTTCGTCGACGACTGCGAGGTCGTCGACTCCTACGAGGTGCCCGGCGCTCTGCACACCGTCGGACCGTACTCGGACCGCAAGGTCCGGGTCCTGGCCCGCAACCACCGGGTGGTGACCCGGCTGGACACCGCCAGCTTCGGGGCAGTGACGGTGGTCGAGGTCGGAGCCATGGTGGTGGGCAGGATCTACAACCACCGGGTCCGTCAGGCCCGGCGCGGGCAGGAGAAGGGCTGGTTCGCCTACGGTGGGTCCACCATCGTCCTGCTGGTCGGTGGGGTGCGGATCGACGAGGACATCGTGGGCGCCTCACGCGCGGGGCTGGAGACCAAGGTCCGCCTGGGCGAATCGGTAGGGAGCCGGGCATGAGGATGCTGGACGACTCGAACGTCGCCGAGAACTACCCGGGGGTGTGCTCCCCGCTGACCTGTACTTTCGCCGAGGAGACCTACCGCCTGGTCTTCCGGCGGCTGGCCGGCCGGCTGCTCGGTGGCGACCGTCGGCCGGACAGCCTCGACGCCGTCCTCGACCAGATGGCGGTGGCGTTCGACGGGCGGATGTACTACCGGCTCGACAGCTGGTACCACCTGCTGCAGATCCTGCCGTTCAGCGGCCGGCTCATCGGAGTCTGGCAGCGCAGTCTCGGCGTGAGCAGCAGCGACCTGCCCGAACCGCTGCCGGACGTGGGTTGGCGTCTGCGGGCCCGGGTGCTGCGGCGCCTGGTCGCCGCGTGGCGTGCGACCCCCAGGCTCATGACCCAGCTGGAGGACGAGTTCGCCGAGATCCAGCGGCTGTTCGACGACGGCTTCGACCCCACGGACGTGGTGGCGTTGCGCGGTCTGTTCGACCAGATCAAGACCGGTGCGCTGCGCAGCTGGGACATCACCCTGGTCAACGACCTGCGGGCGTTCGGCTACACCGCCCTGGCCAGACGCCTGGGCCGACCCGTCGTCGGCGTCGAGCTGGTGAGCGTGGCACCTCTGCGGGCGCTGGCAGCCCTGCGGGCGCGGCCTGACCTCGACGACCTGGCCGGGCTGGCCACGGACGACGCCGTCTTGCAGCTCGTCGCCAGCGGTTCGCCGCTGGGAGCGGCCTTGGGGGCCTACCTGGAGGCCTACGGCGACCGCGGCCCAGGCGAGCTGAAGCTGGAGAGCCAGACCTTCCGCACCCATCCGTCGCGCCTGGTCCGGCTGGTCCTGGCGGGTGGCGACCAGGACGGGTCAGGACGACGGTCGGCGGCGGGCCCGGCTGACCAGCCGCCGCTGCCCGCTGTTCGCCGTCCGGGGCGTGAACATCGTGGTCGCCGGGCTGATGAGGGACGAGAACAGCCCAACGGCGACGCCCAGCGCGCTGTCCTCGACGCCGGTGCGCCGCCAGTGCGGCTCAGAGGTGTCTCGGCTCGGGCGCTGCAGGCCATCGCGTTCCGGGAGTCGTCACGGCTGAACCGGGCCCGGCTGTACGGCATGGTCCGGGCCATCGCCTGGGCCGTCGGGCACAACCTGGCGCAGGCCGGCCAGATCGACGAGGCGTCGGACGTCTTCTACCTGACGCTGGACGAGATGATCACCGCAGACCGCGACCTACGCCAGACGGTGGCCGCGCGCCGGGCCCAGTGGGCCGAGTACGAGCAGCTGCCGACCCGGTCGCGGATCGTGCTCGACGACGACCCCCTGCTGGAGGAGGGTGGACCGACCAGGCAGAGCAGCGGTCCGAGAGGCGGTGGGCGGGCGTCGACCAGGCAGAAGAGCGGCCGGTCGAAGGACGGTGAGGGGATGTCGACCAGGCCGGCCGCCGAGGCGCTGGTCCTGACCGGCACTGTGGTCTCCGCCGGCGCGGTCGAGGCGGAGGTCGTCGTGGTGACCGATCCGGCGACCGACGCCACCGGGAAGATCGTCGTGGCGGTAGCGACCGACCCGGGCTGGGTCTTCGTGCTGGCCGACGCCGCCGGGATCGTCACCGAGCGTGGTTCGATGCTCTCCCACACCGCCATCGTGGCGCGCGAGCTGGGTCTGCCGGCGGTCGTGGGCGTGACAGGCGCCACGTCGGTGCTGCGCACCGGCGACAGGGTGCGGCTGGACGCGACCGCTGGCCGGATCGAGGTGCTGGCACGTGGGTGACCGGCCCGCGAGGTGCGAGCTGCGGCACGAGACGCGAACCCGCATCTCGTGCCGCAGCTCGCACCTGGTGTCCCCGCTGGATGCCGTCCCCCGGCTGGCGGTGGTCCAGTGAGCGCGGCACCGGAACAGGCATTCCTGGCAGCGCCAGGGCGACCGGGCCGGTGGCGGACGACAAGCCTGGCGACCGAACGGGCCCTGCTGCGCGGTACTCACCCCCTCAGCCCCGGCCTCACGGTGCTGCCCTACGTGGTCCACCAGCGCGGGCGACCGGTCGGCCGCTGCGCGCTGATCCTTCCCGTCGATCCCCAGGCTTCGTGTCAGCAGGTGCGAGGTGTCGGCAGTGGGCCCGCGTTCGTGGGGTTCTTCGAGTGCATCGACAGCCAGCCGGCCGCAGACGAGCTGTTCGCCTGGGCGCAGGACACCGCGCGGCAGGCTGGCTACCGGGAGCTGGTGGGGCCGGTCGACGCCAGCTTCTGGCTGGGCTACCGCATGAAGATGGACCGTTTCGACTCTGGGCCTTATCTCGGCGAACCGTACAACCCGTCGTACCACCCCAGGTTGTGGGCCGCCGCGGGCTGGCAGGTGACGCAGCGCTACTCCTCGACGTTCTACCGGGTGCCGCCCCCGGGCTACGCGGTGGCGCGCTACGAGGAACGGTGGGCCAGCGCCACCGCACAGGGCTACCGCGTCGAACCGTTGGACCCGCAGCGGTGGGACGAGGTGCTGGGCAAGATCCACGCCCTGGTCATGCGCCTGTACGCCGATATGCCGTACTTCCGCCCGCTGTCCTTGTCGCAGTTCACGACCGTGTTCGGTGGCCTGCGGCAGATCGCCCCGGCCGGTCTGACCACGCTGGTCTGGCGGGGCGAGGACCTGGCTGGTTTCTCGATCGTCCTGCCCGACTACCGCGACCTGCCGAACCGCCGTCTGACACCGGCCACCCTGGGCCGGATCTGGTGGACCCGTCACCACCACCACCGGGTCGTGGCGGCCTATATGGGAGCGGCCGAGCCGGGGCTGGGCTCGGCCATGGCCTGGCGGCTGATCGAGCAGGCCCGGCTCGGTCGGCTGCAGGTGATCGGGTCGCTCATCGCCGAAGGCACACCCAGCCAGCTCTACGCACCGGACATGGTGGCCGACCGCCGTCACTACGCCCTGTGGTCCACCTCGACTCACGAAGTCGTCCACTGATCACAGAGTTGTTCAGACGACTGAACGACTCTGTGATCAGTGAACGACCTGGCACGCCTCTGCCGCTCGACGAGGCGGTGCACCCCTGCGCAGGCACGATGGTTGACAGGGTTATCGATCATCGATAGTATCGAAAATCGATGTTATCGAAGAACGGCAACTTGGAGGTCGTCGTGCTCGGGTGGATCGTCGTCGTGCTCGTCGTCGTGCTCGTCGTCGTGCTCGTCGTCGTGCTCGTCCTCGGCGGTGTCGTCGGTGCCGTGTGGCTCAGGCCCGCCGACAGCAGGGGGCTCGGGATCGTCCTCGAGGTCGCAGCCCTGCTGTACATGGTGGTCGTGTTCGTGGCGACCGTCATCGCGCCGCTCGCCCGGCTGGCTAACCGCACCTACGTCGTGTCACGCCAGGAAGGAAGGCTCACCTGGCAGATCGACGATCTCCCGGTCACCCTGAACGACGCCGGGGTAGCCGCGGTCTACGAGCCAGGCCGGACAGCAGCCGACGGCTGGGCCGAGATCCCCGGCTCCTATCTCACCGGTCCGCAGACCACCGTCGGGGTCAAGCTCGACCATCCGGGGTGGGTCGACTTCATGGCTACGACCGGGTCGACCGTGCTGGGCGGCCTGGTCGTCGTCGTGGCCGTCTTCTTCCTGTGGCGGGTGGTCCGCACCGTCCGTCTGGGCAACCCCTTCGATCCTGCCAACACCAGACGGCTGTACACCGTCGGCACCCTCTTCCTGGTCGGTGCCGCGCTCTCCTGGGTAGGCTCAGCCTTCACCTTCGCGGCTCTGGCGCGAATGTCCGACTATGTCGACTGGTCCGTCCAGATGAGCCTGGACCAGTTTTTCCTCGGGCTGGTGGTGGTCATGGTCGCCGAGGTCTTCCGCCAGGGCATCAAGCTCCGTCGCGACACGGAGGGGCTGGTGTGAGCTCCCGCAGCCGCCGTCGGCCTGAGCCCGCCGAAGACGTGTCGCACGGCCGCATCCGCGTCCGCCTGGACCAGCTGCTGGAAGACCGTCAGATGACGATGACCGAGCTGGCCGAACGGGTCGACATCACCCTGGCCAATATGTCGGTGCCGAACCGCCGTCTGACACCGGCCACCCTGGGCCGGATCTGGTGGATCCGTCACCACCACCACCGGGTCGTGGCGGCCTATATGGGAGCGGCCGAACCACGGCTGATCGAGCAGGCCCGGCTCGGTCGGCTGCAGGTGATCGGGTCGCTCATCGCCGAAGGCACACCCAGCCAGCTCTACGCACCGGACATGGTGGCCGACCGCCGCCACTACGCCCTGTGGTTCAGACGACTGAACGACTCTGTGATCAGTGAACGACCTGGCACGCCTCTGCCGCTCGACGAGGCGGCGCACCCCTGCGCAGGCACGATGGTTGACAGGGTTATCGATCATCGATAGTATCGAAAAACGATGTTATCGAAGAACGGCAACCCGGAGGTGGCTCATGTCCTCGTCCCCTGGTCCTCATCGGTCCCCTGGTCCTCATCGTTCGTTCTGGTGGTCGGGGGCCACCCTGGAGTGCATCTTCTTGTTCTGGATGCTGGGCGTGACGTACAGCGGCATCGTTGCGCCGCTGGTACGGCTGGTCAGCCGCACCTTCTTCCAGCGGGCCGGTGAAGAGTTCGCCTGGCAGGCCGTCGACCCGCTTCCGGTGGTTCTGAACGGCGAGGGGATAGCTGCGGTGTACGGCTCCGGCGCGGAGTGCGCTGGCCCTGCCTGCGGAGTCAGTTCCCCGCAGTGGGTCACTGTCGATGGTGCCTCGCTCACCCCGCAGACTACGGCCGAGGTCATGTTCGACCGTCTTGGCTGGGCCGAGTTCCTGGCTACCACCGGGTCCAACCTGCTCGAGAGCCTGCTCCTGCTTGTGGGCCTCTTCGCGCTGTACCGACTGATTCGCACCATCCGTCAGTACAACCCATTCGATCCTCGTAACGCCGGACGCCTCTACTTCGCTGGTGCCGCCTTCATGATCTCCGCTGCCGTCTCCTGGGTGCTGGGTGCAAACCTTGGTGGCTACATCGTGACCAACGATCCGACGCTGTCGCGGCTGGTCCTCGTGGTGGGCGAGCTCGACTTCACTCCGGCCGTCTTCGGGATCGGGCTGATCCTGATGGGCGAGGTCTTCCGTGTGGGCACCAGGCTCCGTAGCGACACGGCGGGGTTGGTATGACCCCCGGCCGACGTCGCAAGGCCGAATCTGCCGAAGAGGCCGCCGAATGGCCTGACCACGGCCGTATCCGCGTCCGCCTGGACCAGCTGCTGGAAGCCCGCCAGATGACGATGACCGAGCTGGCCGAACGGGTCGACATCACCCTGGCCAATATGTCGGTCCTGAAGAACGATCGCGCTCGAGCCGTCCGCTTCTCGACCCTCACTGCCATCTGCCACGTCCTCGACTGCCAGCCGGGCGACATCCTCACCTGGGAACCCCCCGAGCCGTGACCGCCTGTCCGAGAAGCGGCGCATCGAACCTGGCCGACCTGCTGCCGGGGCGACGTGTTGGACCTGACCGAGGGACGGTAGGGCCTAGGCGGGTTCCGAGGAGAACTCCCACGGGTTGACGACGTCCAGGCCGATGAGCTCGAAGTCCTTGGTGTTGCGGGTGGCCAGGGTGGCGCCGCGGGACAAGCAGATCGCCGCGATCTGGGCGTCGGCGACGCCGATCGGCCGGCCAGCGGCGTCACGGGCGGCAGCCAGGTCGCCGTACCGGCGGGCTGCCGGTTCGTCGTAGGGAAGCATGCGGTGTCCGACGAAATCTGCCAGGGCGATATCACGGGCGGTTCTGAGCTGTCGTTTCCGGGTGCCGTCGGGGAGGCTGGCGATCCCCCGGTGCAGCTCGCCTACGGTCACGGCTGTGGTTGCGGGTGGGCTGGCGAGAGACGCTGCCCAGGCTGTGACGACAGGGTTCGGATCGGGGCGCATCGTCTCTGAGACGACGTTGGTGTCGACGACGATCATCGGTGATCGGTGGGCTCGTCGACACCTTCGCAGTAGGTATCGTCGAACTCGACAGGTGGGCCGAGGGGTTCTCGCCGGTCGCGTTCGAGACTGGCGATCCACTCCTCCAGAAACTCGTCGTCGACGTCGACGAGATGGCGACGGGCGGCGGTGTGCATCCGGTCGAACCAGCTGCCCTGTTCTTTCGCGGGAGCGTCGGCGGTTGCGGCGACAGCCTCGGTCAGCATGGCGCGGGCTTCGGCTTCCATCGACCGCCCGTTCTGGGCGGCGATGACTCGCAACGCCTGCTTCACGTCGTCGTCCAGGCCGCGTACCAGGATGTTCGCCACGGCGGTCTCCCTTCCCGCTATCGTTGTGCATAATGATAGCACCCTGGGTGCTGGGAGTCTGTGGTCGGGGCTGACCCAGATAGGCTGTGCCGGTGGCGAAGTCGCGGTCTGTGGTGCAGGCGAAGAAGCTCCTGGTCGGGTACGGCGGGCCGCCGGTGTGCGCGCCGGTGTCGTTCAACCTGCCCGAGGGGAGGGCGTTGGCGCTGGTCGGGGCCAACGGGGCGGGTAAGTCCACGGTGCTGCGGGCCGTCATCGGGCTGGTCGAACCGGCCGGGGGGACGCTGACCGTGCTCGGGTCGCCGGTGGACGAGCGGGCCGTGGAGTTCCGGGCCAAGGTGTCCAGCGTGCTCGACGACGACGCCTACTTCCCGGGGCTGACCGTGGCCGAGCACCTGTACCTCACCGCCCGGGGGCACGGGATGCTCGGCTCGCGCGAGCTGGTGGCCGAGCTGCTGGACGAGTTCGGGCTGACCGAGCACGCCACGTCGCTGCCGACGGCGCTGTCGTCCGGCCAGCGACGACGGCTGCTGCTCGCCGCGGGGTTCGTGCGCCCGCGCACCCTGCTGGTGCTGGACGAGCCCGAGCAGCGCCTGGACCTGCGGATGCGCGAAGACCTGGCCGACCGGCTGAACGCGGAGAAGGAAGCGGGTGGCACCGTGCTGTTCGCCACCCACGACGCCACCCTGGTGCGGGCCGTGGCTGACCGGGCGGTGTTCGTCGCCGACGACGCCTCCCCGCTGCTGGACCCCGACGAGGCCGCGAAGCGGATCGAGGCGGAACCGTCGTGAGCGACGAGTGGAGCGACGACACAGGGGATGGCCCGAGGGAGTCGGTCGGCCTGGACGGCTGCCCGGCGGTCGCCGAGGCCGATCTGGGGGACGTGCCCCGGGCCTCGGCCATCCGCCGGTACACCCGGGACGTGACCAAGCAGCGGGCCGGGGCGAGCATCGGTTCGCTGCTGTCCGACGTGTACTACGCGGTGACGGTGCTGGCCATCGGTATCGCGGTGGCCGCCGGGGTGGCCGGTCAGCTGCGCGGGTCGATGCCCGCGGTGTCCCGCGGCGGGGGCACCGACCTGATGCCCACGCTCGTCGGGGTGCTGGTCGGCGCCCTGCTCGCCACGGTGGTGTCGCTGGCCGGGCGGCTGGGTCCGGTCGGTGCCGGTGGCGCTGAGGCTGCCTGGTGGCTGGGGTTGCCGGTGGGCCGCAAGAGCCTCCTGCGGTCCGCGGCCCGACGGCTGCCGCTGGTCGCCGCGGCCGTCGGCGTCGTGGTCCTGGCGCTGCTGGACGGTGGGCTGCTGGACGACTCGGGGGAGCGGATCGCCCGCGCCGGGGTGACCGGCGGGCTGGCGGCCGCGGCGGTGGTCCTGCTCATGTCGGTGGCGCAGACCTTCGGCGCCTCGCGGCGGATCGGTGCCCTGGTGGGGGACCTGATGCTGGTGGCGGTGCCGGTCGCGCTGGGGGCGGCGGCCTGGGCGGGGGTGACGCCGGAACGGCTGCCGGTGCCGTCGTGGCCGGTGCTGGGCGGGGCGGTGCTGGTCGTGGTGGCGCTGGCCTGGGTCACCGATGCCCGGTTGGGCCGGATCCGGGCGTCGTCGCTGCGCGAGAGCGGGTCGGTGGCCACCCAGGCGGTCGGTGCGGTGGTCTCGATGGACTCCCGCGAGCTGGGCCGGGCGCTGTCGGACGGGGCCGCCCCCGCGGCTCGGCACTGGGTGTCCCGGCTGCGCACGGTGCGCGGCCCGGTCAGCGCCCTGGTCACCGCGGACCTGGTGCTGCTGCGCAGATCGGTGCGCCACCTGGTACAGGTGCTGCTGGCCATCGCGGTGCCGGTGCTGGCCACGGTGGTGCCGCAGCTGTCCGGGCAGGTCCCGGTGCTGCTCGCGGTGCTGGTCGGCGGGTACGTCGCGGCCAGCGCCTCCGCGGAAGGCTCCAGGCGGGCCGAGATGGCTCCTATCCTGGACCGGTTGCTGCCGCTGGACCCGACCACGGCCCGGCGCGCCCGGATGGTCGTGCCGGGGATCGTCATGGCGGTATGGGCGTCAGTGGTGTTCGTCGCGCTCGGCGCCTGGTTGGGCGATGTGCCCGGATGGTTCGTGCTCGGGGCGGCCGGGGTGCCCGCCTGGGCTGCCGCCGCGGTGCGCGCCGCGTACCGGCCCGCCCCGGACTGGGGCGCGACGCTGGTGTCCACCCCGTTCGGCGCCATCCCGACCGGGGTCGGTTCGGTGCTGGCCCGCGGACCGGACGTCGTGGTGCTGGCCCTGCTGCCGACCTGGATCGCGCTGGTGCTGGGCCACGCCGCCCAGCCGCTGCTGATCGGGCAGATCGTGACCTCGTTCATCGCGCTCCTGGTGGCATCCTCGACGTCGACGAAGACGTTCTCCGAACGGATGCTCGATGCCCAGAAAGAGGCCGAGGAGCAGCGCAAGGCGGCCGAGGCGTACCGGTGACCCGGATCGTCGCTGGGACGCACGGCGGCCGGACGCTCGCCGTGCCGCAGCACCGATCAACAGCCAACCGATCAACGGCCAGCGGCACCCGGCCGACCAGCGAACGGGTGCGCGAGGCGGTGTTCTCCCGGCTGGAGCACCTCGGTGCGGTCGCCGACGCCCGGGTGCTGGACCTGTACGCCGGGTCCGGTGCGCTGGGCCTGGAGGCGCTGAGCCGGGGCGCGGCGTCGGCGGTGCTGGTCGAGTCCGACGCGGCTGCGGCCCGGGTGTGCCGGGCCAACGTCCGAGCCCTCGACCTGGTCGACCGGGCCCAGGTAGTCCAGACCACCGTCGAGCGCTACCTCGCCCAGGCTCCCGCCCGGGCTGACCTAGTCCTCGCCGACCCCCCGTACGCGCTGGACGACCTCGACGACGTGCTCACCGCCCTGGTGGCGGTGCTCGCTCCCGGCGGCACCGTCGTGGTGGAACGCGCCGCCCGGTCTGCACCCCTGCGCTGGCCCGACGGCCTGGTCCCCGACGACGACCGCCGCTACGGCGAGACCCACGTCTGGACAGCCCGACGGCCATAGGCACTCCGGTCTCGACGCCCGTGCGACACTTCCACGCCGGAGCGATACTTTGAAATGTCGCTCCGGCGCGGAAGTGTCGCACGGGCCCAGCTCGGGGTCGCTGCGTCGCGGTAATTCAGTCGGTCGGGAGGGCAGCGGTGGGTAGGGTGCGCTCATGGTCAAGCCTGAGGTGTACGTGTCTACCGACGTGGAGACGGACGGGCCGATACCCGGCCCTCATTCCATGCTGTCGTTCGGGTCGGCGGCCTACCTGGCCGACAAGAGGCTGGTCTCGACCTTCAGCGCCAACCTCGACACCCTGCCCGAGGCCACGGGGCACCCGTCCACCATGGCCTGGTGGGCCACCCAGCCTGACGCCTGGGCGGCGGCGCGGGCCAGCACCCGGCCGCCCGAGCAGGTGATGGTCGAGTACGTCGCCTGGCTCGAGGCGCTGCCGGGTCGGCCGGTGTTCGTCGCCTACCCGGCGGGTTTCGACTTCATGTTCGTCTACTGGTACCTCATGAAGTTCGCCGGGCGTTCGCCTTTCTTCCACTCGGCGCTGGACGTCAAGACCTACGCCATGGCTCTGCTGGGCCGGGGCTACCGCGAGTCGACCAAGCGCAATATGCCGCGCTCCTGGTTCGACCCGGCGCCCCACACCCACGTCGCCCTCGACGACGCCGTCGAGCAGGGCGCGCTGTTCGTCAACATGCTGGCGGACCGCACCAACCTGTTGCAGAATCCAGGCTGAAAGCGACCTGGGTTGACGAACCCTGCGGCAGAGTGCGCGTCCTTTCTCCAGCAACAGCCGATAAGACGACACTGGTTCGAGGGTTGCACGCCGATCAGGCGATTCAAAACGGTGGAACGGCGCGAAGTCCACTGACTGGGGTTTTCTTATCGGTCTAACGTGCGCGCGGTGTGGGAGAGGTTCGCGGGGAGGCGGGTGTTGTGGGGTGACGGGGTGGTCCTGGCATGGCCGTCGGGCTGGTCGGTGCACGGAAGCCGGCGGCATGCCTTAGTTTGGGGGAATGCGCATCGCGGTCTGCCCTGGGTCGTTCGACCCGATCACCAACGGTCACGTCGACGTGGTGCGCCGCG
The DNA here is from genome assembly GCA_009777345.1 of Micrococcales bacterium. Classification (GTDB taxonomy): domain Bacteria; phylum Actinomycetota; class Actinomycetes; order Actinomycetales; family Cellulomonadaceae; genus Cellulomonas. The sequence continues at coordinate 55,535 of WRMB01000001.1, forward strand.
CCCTGACCATGTTCGACGAGGTGGTGGTGGCGGTCGCGACGAACGCGGCGAAAGCGCCGCTGCTGAGCGCCGCGCTGCGGGTCGAGCTGGCCGCCGCTGCCGTGCGGGGCCTGACTGGTGCCCGGGTGGCGCTGGTCCCGGGCCTGCTGGCGGACTTCCTGCGCCAGGTGGGTGCCAGTGCGGTGGTCAAGGGCATCCGGGGTGCTTCGGACGTGGACGCCGAGGTGCCGATGGCCCTGATGAACCGCCACCTGTCCGGGGTGGACACGGTGTTCGTCGTGGGGGACCAGTCGTTGGCGCATATCGCGTCGTCCATGGTCAAGGACGTGGCCCGGCACGGCGGGCGGATCGACGACCTGGTGCCCCCGGCGGTCTCCCAGGCGGTGCGGGAGGCGCTGGCGCGACAGGCGAGATAGGAACCCGGTCAGCCCCAGGTGTACAGGACGTCGGAGAAGTCGCAGGCCGCGAGCCGGTCGGGGGCGACGAAGAACGCGCCGACCCCGAGATCGCCCCAGACGATCTCGACGTCGGCGGCCGAGTCCGACGCCAGCTGGAACAGCAGCGTGGTGTGCCGCGGGAACTGGTGGCGCGGGTCGGGAGCGCTCGACAGACCGGGGTAGCCGCCGACCTGGTGGCCGCTGGGGTTGCCGAAGCGCTGCGCCGCCGCGGACCGCACCCAGTCGGGAACCTCGTCGGTGCCCAGGGCGGTACGGACCAGGGCGGTCAGCCGTTCCTCGAAGCGGTGGTCGGAGCTGGACATCGGCTGGCTGGCGATCTGGCCGGTCAGGCCGCACCCCCCGGCGACGGGGAGGAACGGTTCGGCCTGCGGGTCGGGCACGACCCTGGCCAGCAGCGACTCGTCCTCGATGACCCGCGGGTGGTAGACGACGCGGAACCCGTCCGGTGCCGTCGGATCGGCCGGGTCGGCGCCGTAGACGTGACGGCGCCGTTCGTCGGCGGCGACGAAGAACTGCAGCAGGCCGGTGCGGGGCAGGCCCGGCAGCGCGGGCAGCTCGGCGAAGTTCAGCTGGGCCAGCAGGTGCAGGGGCTCACCGGCGAAGGCGCCCTTGCCGCGCGGGTAGTAACCGCCGCCCTGGACGTAGGGCCGACCGCCGACCTTGCTGGACCAGGGCCGCAGCTCGCCGGGAGCGAGGGTGAGCCGCAGGTAGTCCGTCATGGTCTCGTCGACCAGGGCGTCCAGCGCGGCCGTGACGGCGGTCTCGTCCGCCGGGTCGACGAGCAGCCCGGGCAGATCGTCGACCTCGCCGCCGTCGGTCGGTGCGGCTGTCCTGGTGCCGAAGAGGCCGTTCAGCCAGCCCACGGCTGCTCCCTTCCGTCCGTCCGTCGACCGGCCGTCAGCATCGGCGGACTCAGCATCGACGGGTAGCCGACGACCGCCGCACTTCCGGCTGTGCGGCGCGGTCGCCCCTACCGTAGACCCCCGCGGGCCTGCGCGGACGCGAAACGGGTGTCCGATATGGGCGGATTTTCACGACAGAAGTCTCGAGGCGACCGTCTCGAGGCGACCGCGTCCACCCGTCACCGAGAGCGAGAGCAGCAGCCTGCCGTTGCCGCCATCGTCAGGCGGGCAGCTTGTGGTCAGCCCTCGGCGTCCGGGACGCCGTAGGGCAGCCGGGCCAGCCCGGCGGACTCGGTGCGGGTGCGCTCCACCCGGTGCCACTCGGTGCGGCCCTCGCGCTCTCGCCGCTCGGCGAGCACTGCGGTGAGGAACTCCTCGGGGTGGGTGCCGGTCGGCGGCAGGGGGCGCACGTACTGCTGGACCTGCGCGGTCAGCTCGGTGCCCAGCCGGGTGCGCGAGGCCGGGTGCATCATGGTCGCCCGGCCCAGGAACTGCCGGACAGACAGGGCCAGCGGGTCCGGCAGCCGGGCCACGTCGGCCCGGGTGGCCCACGACGCCAGCTGCGGTGGCATGAGCACGACGAGCCGGTCGCGCGGACCGCCGCGGACCCGCGCCACGTAGGTACCGGCCACCATATCGCCCAGCCGCTTGCCCCGGGCGGACAGCATCGAGGCCAGCAGCGCCGGTATGGCGAGCAGCGACCAGATCTCGACCACCGCGACGAGGCCGCGGATCATCGCCTGCCGCAGCATGACGACGCCGCCGTCGTCGCGGACGGTGCGCAGCCCCGCGGCCAGCCGCCCCAACGACCGGCCCCGGGTCAGCGTCTCCACCGTGATCGGGACGACGACCAGCATCGTCACTGATACCACCACGACGGTAGCGTCCATGAGTCTCTGGCTCACGTTGACGGCATCGTCGATCGATGAGGCCGCCATGAGGGCGAGGAAGAGGCCGAAGGCGTAGGTCGTGTAGTCGATGAACCCGGAGAGCATCCGGCTGAACACCGACGCGGCCTCGGACTCCAGCAGGACGCCTTCGCCGGTGACGATGCCAGTGCTCATCGGGCCAGGGTAGCCCGTCCGGCGCCGGGCACTGCCGCCGACCGCGGGCGACGGACGAGGAACCCCCGCGCGGACGTGGCAGGCTTGTCCTCGTGGACCTCGATGCCTACACCCTCGCGCACGAGAGCGACTGGGTGCGTCTGGAGACGCTGTCCCAGCAGTCGCGGCTGACCGGAGCGCAGGTCGACGAGCTGGTCCGGCTGTACCAGGCCACCGCGACCGACCTGTCGATGGTGCGGTCCGGGGCGCCGGACGCCCGCACCGTCATGCGGCTCTCGCAGGTGCTCAGCCGGGCGCGCACCAAGCTGACCGGGGCCCACGCACCGGTCTGGTCGGAGGTCGCCCGGTTCTTCGTGGTGTCGTTCCCGGCGGTGCTGTACTCGATCCGGTGGTGGATCGTCTCGGTGATGGTGGGGTTCGTCGGCGTCGCGCTGGTCGTGGGCTGGTACCTGGTCGAGCACCAGGACCTGCTGGCGTCGGTGATACCGCCCTACGAGCAGCAGCTGTACGTGGAGGAGGCGTTCGCCCAGTACTACGACCCGGGCTGGGACTTCGCCGCCCAGGTCGGGACCAACAACGCCTGGATCGCGGCCCAGTGCGTCGCGCTGGGCATCACCGGTATCGGGGTGCTGGCGGTGCTGTTCTTCAACGCGCTCAACGTCGGGGTCATGGGTGCGGTCATGGCGTCGTACGGCGAGCTGGGGCTGTTCTTCCAGCTGATCACCCCGCACGGGCTGCTCGAGCTGACCGCGGTGTTCGTCGCCGGGGCGGCCGGGCTGCGCGTCTTCTGGGCCTGGCTGGCCCCGGGCCCCCGCCCGCGCGGCCAGGCGCTGGCCGCGGCCGGGCGCTCCCTGTTCACGACGGTCCTGGGCCTGGCCGCCGTCCTCAGCCTGTCCGCTCTGATCGAGGGGTTCGTCACCGGGTCGGATCTGCCGTGGTGGGTGAAGATCGTGATCGGTGCCGTGGCGCTCGCCGGGTTCTGGACCTATGTGCTCACCCTCGGCCGGGCGGGCTTCCGGGCGGGCAGCACCGGTGACCTGGAGCCCGACCGGTCCGGGTACGCGGTCGCCACGGCAGGCTGAAGGCCCGCGTCACACGGCGGCGGGCTGGTGCGTCGTCCCAGTGGCGCTCTGCCAGTGCTCTGCTGCGGGTGATGATCGTTCGATACCCCCGGTACTCCCCCAGGGGGGTAGATCGCCGACCGGACGGGTGCCTATCGTGTGGCCTGGGTGCGGACCAGGGTGCGCGTGCAGGGTCATGAGAGGAACGGTTCGATGAGGAAGCGCACGCTGGCGCTGGTCGTGGCTGGTGGTGCCGGGTTGGTGCTGCTGGCCGTCGTCACCGTGGGAGCGGCGGTGTTCTACGCGCACTTCCACGACCGGGGGCTGCCGCGCACGACGGTGGCGGGGCAGTCGATCACCGGCCAGACCCGGGGCGAGGTCGCCGCGTCGCTGCGGGAGCGGTCCGCCGACGTCACCGTGACCTGGACCGCCGACGGGGCCGAGCGCACGGCGACGCTGGGCGATCTGGGTCTGGCCGTGGACGTGGACGCGACGGTGGACGAGGCGTTCGCGCGGAACGCCTCGTGGGGCGGTCACCTGGGCGTGCTGGTCGGCGGCCACAAGGTCGCGGCGGTGGTCACCAGCGACGGTACGACCCTGGAGGACGTGGCCGCGCAGATCGCCACCGAGGCGGGCCTGGCCGGGTCGGACGCGGCTGTGGTGCTGGCCGAGGACGGGACGACGTTCCAGGTCATCCCCGCGGTCGCGGGCCAGGCCGTGGACCCGTCCACCTTCCAGGAGGTAGCCCGGGCCGCGGCCGCGGGTCTGGCCGACCGGTCGACGACCGTCAAGTTCGTCCCGGCGGCCCCGACGGTCACCGACCAGGCTGCCCAGCAGACCGTGGACGCGGCGAACGCGCTGGTCGCGGCGCCCGTCGTGGTCTCCGACGGTAAGGCGGACCACTCACCGGAACCCGCCGCCCAGGCTGCCTGGGTGACGATTCCGACCACGCCGCAGGGCCTGGGCGACCCGGGGCTGGACCTGGACCAGGTCACCGGGTGGGTGCAGGGCCTGGCCGACGAGGCCCGTCTCGACCCGGTCACCGGCCAGCAGTACGTCGATCCGCAGGGCAAGGTGCTGTCGATCACCAAGCAGGCCAAGGACGGCCAGGAGGTGACCAACGTCGAGCAGGTGGCCCAGGCCATCACCGACCAGGTGCCCGCCGGGCAGGGCTACACCGGGGCGTTCGAGTTCGCGTCGGTCCCGGCCACCTGGGACTCCAAGCAGGTCGCCTCGGCGGCCGACGTGCTGGCGTACTTCCCTTCGGACGGGGAGAAGTGGATCGACGTCAACCTGTCGAACCACACGGTCCGGGCGTACGAGGGCACGACGGTGGTCATGGGCCCGTACTCGATGGTCGACGGCAAGCCGGCGATGCCGACGGTCACCGGCACCTTCACCATCTACCAGAAGTACGAGTCGAAGACCATGCGGGGCTTCGAGGCCGACGGGGTGACTCCGTACGTGACCGAGAACGTGCCGTGGTCGATGTTCTTCCACAAGGGGTACGCCATACACGGGGCGTACTGGCGCTCGACCTTCGGGTACTCAGCCTCGCACGGGTGCGTCAACCTGCCGGTGGCCACCGCCAAGCAGCTGTACCAGTGGGCACCGGTCGGCACCGTCGTGGTCGTCCACCGCTGACACGCGCCCGGACGGCCGCTGACCGGTACACCCGGCTGTCGGATCAGGTCGTCGTCAGCCCGCCGGACAACCAGGCCAGCCAGGCGTCGACGCCCGCGCCGGTGCGGGCCGAGACCTCGACGACCTCGGCCTGCGGGTTGACCGCGGTGAGGTTGCGCCGGAACAGGTCCATGTCGAAATCCAGGTAGGGCGCCAGGTCCGTCTTGTTGACCACGACGACGGACACCGAGCGGAACATAACCGGGTACTTCAGCGGCTTGTCCTCGCCCTCGGTGATGGCGTAGACCATCGCCTTGCGGTGCTCGCCGACGTCGAACTCGGCTGGGCAGACCAGGTTCCCGACGTTCTCGACGATGATCAGGTCCAGGCTGCCCAGGTCCAGCCCGCGCAGGGCCTTGGCGATCATCGGGGCGTCCAGGTGGCACTCGCCGCCGAAGCCGTCCCCGGTGTTCAGCAGGGAGATCTGCGCGCCCAGGCCGCCGAGCCGCTCGGCGTCCAGCGGGGTCTCGATATCACCCTCGATCACCCCGACCCGGACCGTGCCCGCCAGGGCCGCCAGGGTCCGGGCCAGCAGGGTGGTCTTGCCCGACCCGGGCGAGCTCATGAGGTTGACGGCGTGCACCCCGGCGGCGTCCAGCGCGGCCCGGTTGGCGGCGGCCAGCCGGTCGTTCTCCGCGTAGATATCTTCGAGGATCTCGATCCGCTCCCGTCCGGTCTGGTAGCCAGAGTGGTCGCCGAGGTGCGCGTCCAGGGCAGGATGCTCGTGCTCGTGCTCGTGCTCGTGCTCGTGCTCGTGCTCGTGCTCGTGGGAGTGGGAGTGGGCTGTGCTGTCCTCGTGGCCGTCGTCATGGCGGTGAAAGCGCCCCATCGAGCGTTCCTTCCTGTTCTGGTGCTGGCTGCTGCGGTGCGTGCTGCTCTGGTGCGTCTGGGGGGTCGTGGACGTCCACGGCGGTGAGCACGAACTCCTCGCCGCTGGTCAGGTGGGTGCGGGCGGAGCCGCAGGCGGTGCAGTCGAAACCCAGCTGGCGGCCCAGCCGGGCGTCGTGCCCGCAGTCGTCGCAGGCCACGACGGCAGGCACCTGGTGCAGCGCCAGCCGGGCCCCGTCCAGCGCGGTGCCGCGCACGACGAAGGTCCAGGCGTGCTCCAGGGCCTCGGGCACCACCTGGCGCAGCTCGCCCACGGTGACGTGGACCGTCTCGACGTGCCGTCCGACGGTGGCGCGCGTCACCGCGCCCGCCAGCTGGTGGCACAGGGAGACCTCGTGCACTCGCGCCGTCCTTCCGTGCCTGCGCCCGTCTGTTTCTGCGTCAGTGTTCCACACCCGGTCGAGGCGAGCGACGAACGAACCCGTCCGTTCGGCCGAGCCGGTCGAGCGGGCGTGCAGCGTGGCTGGCGCGGGGAGGGGGGCTGGTGCGGTCGGGGCGGACCGGACCGATCGTCTGACGGGCGGACCGGGGGCGCCCCTGCAATACCCTGTTGCGTCATGTCGCAGTAAGCTCGTTCTGCTCGAAATTACGGAACACCTGACTTTCTTTTTCCGGTTCTTGATCACCGCATGGCCTGAACGAGGAGAGGAGTTGACTGAAAAATGGTGATATGACCATCTGGTGGGAAAGTCACCAGGGGATCAGGCGCGCATCGGGCCCAAAGTCCCCCCAACCTCGCTATAGTCCTGATCGGTCTGGGTCGTCAGTGCGGCGTCAGCACGTCTCACCTCGGTTCGGGTCGGACATCCGCGTGAGAGAGAGCCAAGGGAGGACCTCTTCGAATGTCGTACGAGGCGACTGGTTGGCACGAGCCAACTCTGGGCGAGAACCTCGCCCGCGCCGGCGTCAAGCGCCGGGACTTCCTGAAGTTCTGCGGCGGGCTGGCGGGGGTGTTCGCCGCCGGGACCCAGCTCGACGGAGGTGGGGCGCACGCCGCGCCGGTCACCGCCGAGCAGATCGCCGCCGTCCTGGAGGGGCAGACCAGGCCCGTCGTGGTGTGGCTGCAACTCCAGGAGTGCACCGGCTGTATCGAGTCGGCGCTGCGCTCGGGCGGTACCACCGTGGAGGAGATCGTCCTCGACCTGCTCTCGATGGACTACGTCGAGGCGATCATGGCGCCCTCCGGCGATGCGGCGAACAAGGCGCTGGAGGACGCCAACGCCCAGGACCACATCCTGGTCGTCAACGGTTCGGTCCCGCTCGACCAGGACGGCGCCTACTGCACCATCGGCGGGGAGTCCGCCGAGGAGGTGCTGAGGAGATCGGCCGAGAACGCCGTCGCGATCCTCGCTGTCGGTGCCTGCGCGGTGTGGGGCGGCGTCCAGGCGTCGAGCGCCCCGGGGGCGACCAAGCACGGTCCGACCTACGCCGTGGGCGTCGACCACATCATCAAGAACAAGCCGGTCGTCAACGTCGCGGGCTGCCCGCCGATCGGCGAGGTCATCACCGCGACCGTGGCCTACCTGCTCACCCACGCCAACGCCGACGGTTCGCTCAACCTGCCCGAGCTGGACGCCGAGGGACGGCCCCGGTTCGCCTACGACCAGCGCATCCACGACTCGTGCCCGCGCCGGGCGCACTACGACGCCGGCCAGTTCGTGCGGACCTTCGACGACCAGGGCGCCCGCAACGGCTGGTGCCTGTACGAGGTCGGCTGCAAGGGCCCCAGCACGTTCAGCGCCTGCCCGATCATCCAGTGGAACATGCACACCAGCTGGCCGATCGGTGCGGGCCACCCCTGTATCGGCTGCACCGAGCGGAACTTCTTCGACGAGTTCACGCCGTTCTACTCCACGCTGCCCAACGTCTCCGGCTTCGGCGTCGAGGCGTCGGCGGAGAAGGTGGGCTGGACCGTGGCCGGGGTCGCCGCCGCTGGCGCGGCCGCGCATGCCGTGGTCACCGGCGTCCGCCGCTCCGCGTCGCGCAAGGCGGCGGCCGAGACCCCGCTGGAGGCCTTCGGCGACACGCGGGTCTGGCTGCCCGCGCCGACCTCCCGGGCGACCGAGACCAGCAAGCCCGTCGAGGCCGAGCCCGTCCAGACCGCGTCTGCCGTCGCGACCGACACCAGAGCGGACGACAGCGGGCCGAACAGCGACGGACCGAACGACAGCGGGCCGAGCAGCACCGAGACGACCGACCCTTCCGGAAAGGCGGAGTAGTACATGTCCGAGCGCGTCGTCATCGACCCACTCACCCGTATCGAAGGCCACCTGCGCGTCGAGCTGGACTGGGACCCAGAAGCCAAGACGATCGACAAGGCGTGGAGCGAGACCACCCAGTACCGCGGTCTGGAAGAGATCGTCAAGGGTCGCGACCCGCGTGACGTCTGGGCCTTCCTGATGCGGATCTGCGGGGTGTGCACCTCGACCCACGCCATCGCGTCGGTCGCCGCCGTGGAGAACGCCCTCGGCATCACCCCGCCGAAGCAGGCCCAGCGCATCCGGGACATCGTGCTGGGCGCCCAGGAGGTCCAGGACCATGTCATCCACTTCTACCACCTGCACGCCCTGGACTGGGTGGACGTGGCGTCGATCGCCACCTACGAGGGCGACGACCTGGCGGCCAAGGCCTACGACTTCGCCCGCGCCATCGGGTCGACGTGGAAGGGCAACACCATGGAGCGGTTCGCGGCGGTCGAGCAGAAGGTCAAGGACATCGTCGCGTCCGGCCAGCTGTCGATCTTCACCGGCGGCTACTGGGGCCACCCGGCCTACAAGCTGCCGCCCGAGGCCAACCTCATGGCGGTGTCGCACTACCTGGACGCGCTGGAGTTCCAGCGCTCGATGATCCGCATCGTCACGACCTTCGGCGGCAAGAACCCGCACCCGAACTTCCTCGTCGGCGGGATGGCCTGCACTATCGACCCGGACCGTTCGGAATCGGTCAACCAGGTCCAGCTCGACCAGATCCGGGGCTGGATCGCCGAGACGCTCGAGTTCGTCAACGAGTGCTACGTGCCCGACGGGCTGGCCATCCTCAGCGTCTACGGCGGCCCGAACCGGCCCGGTGCTGAGGACCCGGCGACCTCGCCGGACTGGTTCACCATCGGGGCGACGGCCCCGAACTTCCTGGCCGTCGGCCGCTCTGGTGCCATCCACTCCGGCAACCCGGCCGAGACCAGGGTCGAGTCCGGTGACCTGCACCACGATATCAAGCCGGGCGTCATCCTCGACGGCAACCTCGAGCTGCTGCCGTTCGACCCGGACAGGCTGACCGAGGGCATCGCCACGGCCTGGTACACCTACGCCGACGGCGCCAAAGAGCTCCACCCGAGCGAGGGCGAGACGACGGCGAAGTACACCGGTCCGAAGCCGCCGTACCGACCGGCCGTCGACGACGGGCCCTGGCTGGCCGACTCCGAGGACGGCAAGTACACCTGGTCCAAGGCCCCGCGCTACGACGGTCGGCCGATGCAGGTCGGTCCGGCGGCGCGCGTCCTGGTGGCCTACCTCCAGGAGGACCCGCACACTGTCGAGCTGGTCAACCTGGCCGTCGACCGGCTGGGGATCGAGCCGCTGCAGCTGAACTCCACCGCGGGGCGCACCCTGGCCCGGGCGGTCGAGGCGGCGACCGCGGCCCGGCGTCTGAGCGAGGCCTTCGACCAGTTCGTCACCAATCTCAAGAAGGGTGACACCAAGGTGTTCGACGACTCGAAGTGGGCCCCCTCGTCCTGGCCGACCAAGGCCACGGGGTACTCGTTCGTCGAGGTCGCCCGGGGCAACCTGAGCCACTGGATCACCATCAAGCGCGGCAAGGTCGAGCGCTACCAGGCCGTCGTGCCGACCACCTGGCTGGCCAGTGGTCGCGACGACGCGGGCGTCGCCGGTCCTTACGAAGAGGCCCTGGGCGGCGCCAGCAGCGCGACGCCGCACCCGCTGGTCGACCCGACCCAGCCGCTGGAGGCGCTGCGCACCGTCCACTCGTTCGACCCCTGCATGTCGTGCGCGGTGCACGTGCTCGACCCGGACCAGAACCTGCTCGGAACGGTGACGTCATGACGGTCAGCGACAAGGCCGCGGGTCCCAAGACCCCGCAGCTGCAGGTCGGCGACGTGGTGAGCGTCGGCGGGCTGAGCCACGGTCGCCTCGTCGCCCTGGCGTCCGTGGGTCGGCGCAGTCAGGGCGACCCGGTGTGCGACGCGCTCGACCGGTCGTTGAGCCACGAGCACCCGGACATCCCGGTCGTCACGGTGGCCAGCAGCGACGTCGACTCGGCCACCCCGGACCGGCGCTACAGCCTGGTCCGGGTGCGTCAGCTGCCGATGCCGTCGGGGGAGCCCCGCGACGTGGTCGTGATGCGCGGGGACCTGGAGTCGGTGCTCAAGGCCGCGGGCTCCACCCGGCTGGGCGCGGCGCTGCTGCGGCGCAACGCCCGGCGCACGGTCGGCCGGGGCGGACGGCCGCTGGCCGTGGCCGCGGCACCGGTGGGTGCCGACGGCACCGTCGGGGAGTTCCGGCTGCAGGGCTTCGTCGGGCTGCACCGGGTAGACGACGAGCACGAGGCGGTACCCGACCAGGACACGTCCTTCATCAGGGTCGAGCTCTGGTCGGCGCTGCTGCGCTGGCAGCACTGGCTCAACGTGGCGGTCATCTTCACGCTCAGCTGCACCGGCTACCTCATCATGAACCCCTCGCTCATCCCGGGGACGAGCCGGGTCGGGGAGGCGTCCGGGTACCTCATGGGCACCGTGCGCTTCGTCCACTTCGCGGCTGGCTTCGTCTGGCTGGTCGTCGGGCTGACCCGGGCGGTGCTGGCGTTCACCTCGTCGGACCGCTACCTGCGGTGGACGACGCTCTGGCCGCTGAAGTCGAAGAACGACGTGCGCAACCTGGGCCGGGTGATGGGGCACTACACCTTCGTCCGGCGGGAGGCACCGCTGTACCTGGCGCACAACCCGTTGCAGCAGCTGGCGTACACCTCGCTGTACGTCTTCGGCGGGCTGCAGATGGCCTCCGGGTTCGTCCTGTACGGGCTGTACGAACAGACCAACCCGGTCTGGGAGTTCGTCTCCACCCCTGTGCACTGGTGGGGTATCACCTCGATCCGGCTGTTCCACGCTGTGATGATGTTCCTGATCTGGGCGTTCGTCATCGTGCACGTCTACATGGCGGTGCGGGCGGACTCGCTGGAACGGCACGGTGGGGTGTCGGCCATGTTCAACGGCGGCGTCTTCGTGCGGCGCGGCTCGAAACCCGTCGACGCCCCCGAGATCGAGTAGTCCATGGCGGTCGAGTGAACGGCGGCCAACCGACCGACGCTGGGGAGGCCCCGCTCGCACCGGTGACGGTGCTGGGCGTGGGCAACCCGGTCATGGGCGACGACGGCACCGGTCTGGAGCTGTTGGCGCGGGTCCGGGACCAGCGGCCAGACCCGCGCATCGGGTACGTCGACGGCGGCACCGGGGGCATGGAGCTGGTGCCGGTGGTCACCGAGGCCACCCGGCTGCTGGTGCTCGACGCAGTCGCCGGGGCCACGCCCGGCCAGGTGCTGCGCTTCTCCGGCGACCAGCTGCCCCGGCTGCTGTCGGCCCGGCTGTCGCCCCACCAGGTGAGCCTGCTCGATGTCTTTGCCGCCGCCCGGCTGCTCGACCACGAACCGGAGCAGGTCGAGGTGGTCGGCATCGTGCCGGAGGTGGTCGAGCTGCGCGTCGGGCTGTCCGGCCCGGTCACCGAGGCCCTGAGCGAGGCCGCGACCGCCGCGGTCGCAGTGCTCGACGGCTGGTTGGCCCAGCTGGACGGTCAGCCTTGAGGCCCGGTGCCATCCACTGTGAACGTTCGTGGATGGGCTCACCCATCCTGGCCGACGTCGAGATCGGCGTAGGTCACGGCCAGCTCGCGACCGTGCACCAGCTGTCCGGTCGGGGTGTCGCACACCGGGCAGGACAGCGCGTAGAACTCGTCGATCGACTGTTCCGCGGCGCAGGTCGGGCACCACACCGCGGCCTGGACCGTCTCGACCTCCAGCCGGGCACCGGCGACCACGGTGCCGACCGTGGCGATCAGCCAGGCGCTCTCCAGCGCCTCGGGCACCACCCCGGACAGGGTGCCGACCTCCAGACCAACCGCCTCCACCCCTGTGGCGCCCGCGTCGTGCACCGCCTTCTCGACGGCAGCGACGACCGACCGCAGCAACCCCAGCTCGTGCACCGCCTCATGGTGGCACGCTTCACGGTGGCGCGGGGACGGCCGTGTGAGGGGTTTCGGTCGCGAGCCAGGGGTCCCGGACCCCTGGCTCGCGACCGAAACCCCTCACGGGCTGGTCGGACGGGGGTGGTCCGGTGAGTCGGCGGTGGGTGCTGGACGAGATCGTCGACGCCTATGGCGCGACGGTCGTCGTGGAACGTGACGCGCAGGGTCGTCCGGCGGCGGCCCGGTTCGACCTCACCGGTCTGCCCCGGGTGGACGCGATGCTCGTCGGCCAGCCGGTGGCCGGGGTGCCCGCCCTGGTGGAACGGCTGTGCGGGATCTGCCCGGCCGCCCACCACCTGGCCGGGGTGCGGGCGCTGGAGGCGCTGGCCGGTACGGAGCCGACGGCGACGGGCACAGCGGTGCGTGCCCTGCTGCACCACGGCGCCACGGTCGAGACGCACGCCGTCCGGGCCGCCGCGGTGGATCCGGGTGCCGCCGCGGTGCTGCGGGCCTTCGGTCGCGCCGCGTCGGCCGCCGCGGGGTCGCCCGGGCACTTCCCGACCACCGCCGTCGTCGGTGGGGTGACTGGGGCCGTACCCGCCCAGGCCCGGGACGACCTGGCCGCGGGCCTGGGGGCAGCCCTGGAGGCCGCCGTCGGGATCGCCCGGCAGGAGCTGGTCTACGCCGCCGAACGTGGTGCCGCTCCGCGCAGTGCCTCAACCAGTGCCTCCACCGGTTACCACGGTGCCGATATCGCCCTGGTCCGTCCCGACGGTCGGCCCGACCTGCTCGGCGAACGGCTGCGGGTGGTCGCCGCCGACGGCACGGTGCTCGAACCCGCCGCGTTCCCGGCGGCCTGGGACGACCTGGTCGCGGAGTCGGTGCCGGGGGCGGCCGCGCCGCGTCCCTACCTGGTCGCGCTCGGCCCGCAGGCCGGGGGCTACCGGGTGGGTCCGGTGTCCCAGCTGCGGATCGGCCCGCTGACCACACCGCTGGCCGCCGGGCTGCAGGCCGACTGGGCCGCCACGGTGGGCTCACGGCAGGGCCCACGGCCGGGTGGGGCCCGCGCCGCCCGGGCCGTCGTCACCGTGCACTGCGTGGAGGTGATAGCGGGGCTGCTGGCTGGCGATGCGCTGACCACGGGTGCTCCGCGGTGCGAGGCTGACGGGTTCGACCGCCCGGGGGTAGGTGTCGGCTGGGCGGACGGACCGCGGGGCCTGCTGGTGCACCGGTACGCCACCGACGGCACCGGCACGGTGACGCAGGTGACCATCCTCACCCCGACGGCCCAGAACGAACGCTGGCTGGCCGAGCTGCTGCTGGACGCCGTCGGCCCGGGTGCGGCCGTCGCGACCGGTGACGTATCCGCCGGTCAGGCCGCCCTGGAGGATGCTGTCCGCGAGGCGGACCCCTGCCTGCCGTGCAGCAGCGCCCCCGTCGGGGGGATGGGACTGCAGGTACTGACCGTGGCAGCATCGACCCAGCCCGAACCAGCACAGCCTGAACCGACAGACTGAGACAGGGAGCCGCTAGAGATGTGCCTGTCGATCCCCGCCCGGATCGTCGAGATCGTCGGGGGCGCGATGCCGATGGCTCAGGTTGACGTGGCCGGACGGACCGAGAGCTGCTGCCTGTCGTACCTGCCGGACGCGGCCGTGGGCGACTACGTGCTGGTCCAGCACGGGTTCGCCGTCGAGCTGCTCGACCCGCAGTCTGCCGCCGAGTCGTTGGCCGCCTTCGTCGCGCTGGGCCTCGTCCCCAGTTCTGCCGAGTCCGGCCCGGTGGTGCCCGAGATCGAGGGGCTGGGCCAGGTCAGGTACGCGCAGGCCACCGGGGCGGCCCCGGCCGCGCCGGACCAGGGCTGAGCGTCCCGCGGTGGCCCGGCGCACGCTGCTGGTAACCGGCGTCGTCCAGGGCGTCGGTTTCCGTCCGCACGTCTACCGGCTGGCCGCCGGGCTGGGTGTGCTCGGGTCGGTGCGCAACACCGCGGCGGGGGTGGTGGTCGATGCCCAGGCCCCCGCGCCGGTGCTGGACGATCTGGCGCGCCGGATCGCCACCGATGCCCCGCCGCTGGCCGACGTCCAGGCCGTGCGGGTACGCGACGAGAGCCCCGACGACCCCAGGCTGACCGACTTTGCGATCATCGCCTCGGCCGATACCGACGGCGCTGTGCCCTCGACGGCGCCTTCGCGCCGGGCCACCGTCCCGCCCGACTGCGCCGTCTGCGACGACTGCCTCACCGAGCTGTTCGACCCGGCCGACCGGCGTTTCCGTCACCCGTTCATCACCTGCACCGACTGCGGTCCGCGCTTCACCATCATCACCGGTGTGCCCTACGACCGGCCAGCCACCTCCATGGCCGGTTTCCCCATGTGCCCGCGCTGCGCCGTGGAGTACCACGACCCCGCCGACCGCCGGTTCCACGCCCAGCCGATCGCCTGCCCCGACTGCGGTCCGCGCCTGTGGGCCACCGACGGCACCACCCGCACCAGCGGCGACGAGGCGGCCCTGGCCCGGGCCCAGCAGGTGCTGGCCGAGGGCGGCACCGTCGCCGTCAAGGGCCTGGGCGGCTACCACCTGGCCTGCCGGGCCGACGACGAGACGGCCGTCGCCCGGCTGCGGGCCCGCAAGCACCGCCCCGACAAGCCCTTCGCCCTCATGGCCCGCGACCGGGCCGTCGCGGCCCGGCTGATCGTCCTCGACGACGCCACGACGGCCCTGCTCACCGACCCGGCCCGCCCCATCGTCCTGGTCGCCGGCCGGCAAGGACGCGTGGTCGACGCGGTGGCGCCAGGGGTGCCCGAGCTGGGCGTGATGCTGGCCTACACCCCGCTGCACCACCTGCTCATGACCCCAGGGCCGTCAGGCATCCCGGTCAGCGACGTGCTGGTGATGACCAGCGCCAACCTGTCCGACGAACCGCTGTACTACCGCGACGACCAGACAGACCGACTGCTCACCCTGGCCGACCTAGTACTGGGCCACGACCGCCCCATCGTCACCCCGTGCGACGACTCGGTATTCCGCCTGGTCGACGGCGCACCGTACCCGGTGCGCCGCTCCCGCGGCCACGCCCCCCTGCCGGTCCGTCTCGGGTCCAGTGCGACACTTTCACGCCAGAACGACAGTTCGAACTGTCGTTCTGGCGTGAAAGTGTCGCACTGGCCGACGACGTTCGCCGTGGGTGCCGAGCTGAAGAACACTGTGTGCGTGCTCGACGGGCGTGACGCGGTGTGCTCCCAGCACCTGGGGGACATGGCTGGCTGGGAGTCCCAGCAGGTGCTGGCCGCCACGTCGGCGCACGTCATGGACCTGTACCAGGTCACCCCGACGCGCTGGGCCGCCGACGCCCACCCGGCCTACCAGACCCGGGCCTGGGCCCAGCGGTTCGCCCGGGTGCCGCTGGTCCAGGTCCAGCACCACCGGGCGCACGTGGCGTCGTTGCTGGCCGAGCACCACCTGCTGGGCACCCCGCTGCTGGCCGCGTGCTTCGACGGCACCGGGTACGGCGACGACGGTGCCGCCTGGGGCGGGGAGTGGTTGCTGGCCGGTCCCGAGGTGCCCGAGCGGGGCCAGGACGCGATCGTCCGGGTCGGGTCGCTGACTCCGGTCGGCCTGGTCGGCGGTGACCGTGCGGTGCGCGAACCGTGGCGGATGGCCCTGGCCCACCTGCACCACGCGGGCGTGCCGTGGTCCGACGACCTGCCCCCGGTGGCCCAGGCCGACCCGGCGGCGCGGCAGGTGCTGGCCCAGCTGCTGGACCGCTGGGCCAAGACAGCCCAGGACAGTGGGGACGGTTCCTACTGTCCTGTTCCGGGTGTGGTGGCGACCACGTCGATGGGCCGCTTGTTCGACGCGGTGGCCGCGCTGCTCGGCGTCCGCCAGGTGATCACCTACGAGGCGCAGGCCGCGATCGACCTGGAGACCTTGGCCGCGTCGGTGGTGGTCGACGACGACCCGCGACGTTGGACGGGTGACGAGGCGGTCGCCGCCGCGGGCGGCTGGGGTCCGGTTGACGTCTCCCACTACCCTGGTGACCAGCGGCGACGTATTCTCGACCCGGCCCCGGTGGTCCGGGCTCTGGTGCACGGTGTCCAGTCTGGTCGGGACCGGGCGGCGCTGGCGCTAGGGTTCCATGTCTGGGTGGGCCGGGCCGTCGTAGCGGCGGCGCGGGACGTCCGGGCCACCGAGGGGACGACGCACGTCGGGCTGACCGGCGGGGTGTTCGCCAACGTGCTGCTGGTGCGGCAGTGCGCCGCGCTGCTGCACGACGCCGGGTTCGAGGTGGTACGGCACCGCCTGGTGCCCTGCAACGACGGCGGTCTCAGCCTGGGGCAGGCCGTCCTGGCCGCTGCCGTGCCGGTCTGACAGAGAGGACGAGGAGTATGTGCCTGGGGATCCCCGGCAAGGTGGTGCGGATCTGGGACGACCGCGGCACGCTCATGGCCGGTGTCGACTTCGGCGGCGCGACCAAGGACGTCTGCCTGGCCTACCTGCCGGACCTGAGCGTCGGCGACTACACCATCGTGCACGCCGGGTTCGCGCTGACCCGGCTGGACGAGGAGTCGGCCCTGGCGTCGCTGACCGCTTTCCGTGAGCTGGGGATGCTGGAGGCCGAGCTGGGTATCACCTTCCCGCAGGGTTCCCCGTCGCCGCGGGGTTCTGAACCGGTGCCGCCGCAGGGCGAGCCTTCCCCGGGTGGCCCGTCCTCTGCGGTCGCGCAGCCGTCCCGTGGGGCGTCGCAGCCGGTGTCGTCGGAGGTCCAGCCGTCATGAAGTACCTCGACGAGTTCGCCGACCCGGTCGTCGCGCGCCGGATGATCGACGATATCGGCGCCTTGGCCACCCAGCGCTGGACGCTCATGGAGGTCTGCGGCGGGCAGACCCACTCGATCATCCGCAACGGCCTGGACACGCTGCTGGGTGACACGGTGGAGTTCATCCACGGCCCGGGCTGCCCGGTGTGCGTCACCCCGCTGGAGATGATCGACCGCTCCTTGGAGATCGCCGCCCGCCCCGAGGTGATCTTCTGCTCGTTCGGCGACATGCTGCGGGTACCGGGCACGGACCGCGACCTGTTCGCCGTCAAGGCCGGCGGGGGAGACGTGCGGGTGGTGTACTCCCCGCTGGACGCAGTGAACGTGGCGTCGGACAACCCCGACCAGCAGGTGGTGTTCTTCGGTGTCGGCTTCGAGACCACCGCCCCGGCCAATGCCATGGCCGTGGTCACCGCCCGCCAGCGCGGGCTGACGAACTTCTCCATGCTGGTCTCCCACGTGCGGGTGCCCCCGGCTATCTGTGCCGTCATGGACTCCCCGGCCAGCCGGGTGCAGGGTTTCCTGGCGGCGGGCCACGTGTGTACGGTCATGGGCACCGCCGAGTACGGACCGTTGGTCGACCGGTACCAGGTACCGATCGTCGTGACCGGTTTCGAACCGCTGGACCTGCTCGAAGGCGTCCGGCAGGCCGTCGCCCTGCTGGAGGCCGGTACACCCGCCCTGCGCAACGCCTACCCCCGGGCGGTCGCCCCCGCGGGCAACCCGGTGGCGCAGCAGGTGCTGGCCGACGTGTTCGAGGTGTGCGATCGGCAGTGGCGCGGTATCGGCCTGATCCCGGCGTCCGGCTGGCAGCTGAGCCCCGCCTGGGCCGAGTTCGACGCCTCGTCCCGCTTCGCCGTCGACGATATCCACACCGCCGAGCCCGAAGCCTGCCACTCCGGCGAGGTCCTGCAGGGCCTGATCAAACCGAACCAGTGCCCGTCCTTCGGCACGGTCTGCACCCCCCGCACCCCCCTGGGCGCGACCATGGTCTCCGCCGAGGGCGCCTGCGCCGCCTACTACGAGTTCCGTCGTCTGGACCCGAGATGACCGTCCAAGCCAGTTCGAGACTTTTGTCGCCGATTCGAGAGTTAAACTCTCGAATCGGCGACAAAAGTCTCGAACCGACCACGTCCCTCGTTCACCCACGGAGCTGGGAGACCCCCTGATGTCCGACCTGCCGATCCCCCCTGTCGCTGATGTCGAAGGCTGGACCTGCCCAGCCCCGCTGCGTCACCAGGACCGGATCGTCCTGGGCCACGGCGGCGGGGGAGTGCTGTCCGGTGAGCTGATCGAGCACCTGTTCCTGCCCGCGCTGGGCGATGCGACCAACGCCGAGATGCGTGACTCGGCGGTGCTGGACGTGCTCGGCGGCCGGCTGGCGTTCACCACCGACTCCTACGTCGTCTCCCCGTTGTTCTTCCCCGGCGGGTGCATCGGCGACCTGGCGGTGCACGGCACCATCAACGACCTGGCCATGTCCGGCGCCCAGCCGCTGGCCCTGTCCGCCGGGTTCATCCTGGAGGAGGGCTTGGAGACCGCGGTGCTGGGCCGTGTCGCCGCGGCCATGGGAGCGGCGGCAAAGGCAGCCGGGGTGCGGATCGTCACCGGCGACACCAAGGTCGTCGATCGCGGCAAGGCCGACCAGCTGTTCGTCAGCACCTCGGGCGTCGGCGTGGTGCCCGACGGGGTGGACATCCGCCCGGCCCGCGCCACCCCCGGCGACGTCGTCCTGGTTTCGGGGTATGTCGGCGAGCACGGCGTGGCGATCCTGTCCCGGCGCGAGGGCATCGAGTTCGGCACCACCCTGGAGTCCGACACCGCCCCCCTGCACGGCCTGGTCGCCCGGCTGCTGGCGGCGGTCCCCGACGTCCACGTGCTGCGCGACCCCACCCGGGGCGGCGTCGCGGGCACCCTGTGCGAGATCGCCGAGGTCGCCGGCGTCGGCATCGAGCTGACCGAGTCATCAGTCCCGGTACCCGACGCGGTCGCGGCCGCCTGCGGTTTCCTCGGCCTGGACCCTCTGCACGTCGCCAACGAGGGCAAGCTGATCGCCGTCGTCCCCGGCGAGCAGGCCGACGCCGCCCTGGCCGCCCTGACGTCCCACCCGCTGGGCACCCACGCCGCCGTGATCGGCCAGGTCAGCGACGAGCACCCCGGCCTGCTGGTCGCCCGTTCCCCCCTGGGCGCGGGCCGCGTCGTCTCCCGCCCCCTGGGCGAACAGCTGCCCCGTATCTGCTGAGAGCATACCCACGGGAAGGAGAACGGTGGCGTGAAACCGGAATGGTCCAGGGCTGTGCCCGAGCCGACCGCGGGCCCAGCCGACGAGGCAGTGCACCGATTACCAGGTCGTTCATAGATCACAAAGTCGTTCAGAACTCTGAACGACTTTGTGATCTATGAACGACCGCATGAGTCGCTGGTCCGGCACTCTTCACGAAGGAGCGACGGCGGTGGCGAGCTCGTCGACCTGGCCGGCCAGGTAGGGGCCGAACCAGAGGGCGTCGTTGTGGCCGGCACCGTCGACGATCGTGTGCCGGTACAGCGACGGTGCCCGGTCCGCCACGGTGACCGACTGGTCGGGCGGGACGATCGTGTCGGCGGTTCCGCTGAGCACCATGACGGGGACGGCCACCTGCGACAGACGGCTGAGCGTGTCGAAACGGTCCTTCATGACCGTACCTGCTGGTAGCCACGGATAGCCCGCCTTGGCCACGTCGACCAGGCTGGTGAACGGAGAACGGAGCACGATACCGGCCGGTGGGTCGGTGGTGGCGAGCCGGACGGCCACACCTGTACCGATGGACTCCCCGACATAGACCGTCCGGCTGGCCGGGAAACCCCGGCCGCGCAGGAAGGCGACGGCGGCCCGCGCGTCCTGGGCCAGTCCCTCTTCGCTGGGGCGGCCTGGGTTTCCGCCGTAGCCCCGGTACTCCAGCAGCAGCACGGTGTAGCCCCGGTCGGCGATGGCCTCGGCCACCTCTAGCCGACCCGCCCGGTTGCCGCCGTTACCAGGAAGGTAGAGCACGGCGACGTCACGCCCGTCCCCCGACGGGCGGACGAGCCACGTGGTCAGGGTGAGACCGTCCTCGGTGGTGAGCTCGACGTCCTCACCGTGAGGGGTGCGGCCGACGACCGGACCAGGGTCGGCCCGGTCCGGGAAGTAGATCAGGCTGCGCTGCCAGGAGACTCCGAAACCGACCATGAGCACGAAAGTAGTCGAAGGCAGCCAGCAAAGCGACGTGCCCGCTGAGCCGGGCGGGGCGTCCTGGCTAGATGCGAACACCTGTGCTAGTGTCGGACGGTCGACTTCGGGCGGAGAGTGAGGGTGTGGTGGCGAGACTCTTCTTGGCGTCGTTCTTCAAGGACGTCGCAGTCCTGTTCCCAAACTTCGCCGACGGTGCGTGCGCGGGCAAGAAGGTGTGCTTCATACCGACGGCGGCTCTGAAGGAGAAGATGGCCTTCTATGTCGGTGCAGACAGGAAGGCACTGGCCAAGCTGGGCCTGGACATCGACGATCTCGAGGTCTCGTCGGCCTCAGAGACCGAGATCACCAACGGGATCTCGAGTGCCGACTACGTCTTCCTCTCCGGGGGCAACACGTTCTTTCTGCTGCAGGAGCTGCGGCGCACCGGAGCTGACCGGCTCATCGGCGAGCACATCGCCAGCGGGAAGATCTACATCGGGTCGTCGGCCGGTTCGGCGGTCCTGGCGAAGAACGTCGAGTACATGCACCACATGGACTTGCCCGGTGCCGCTCCTGGCCTGGACGGTGACTTCGCCGGGCTCGGGGTCGTAGACTTCTGCGTCGTGCCGCATGCGACCAACGCACCCTTCAAGAAGGCGGTGCGCCAGGTCTTGGCCGAGTACTCCGACGTGCTGGACCTGCGTCCGATCAGCAACAACCAGGTGGTGGCGGTCAGAGGGGACGCCGTGGAGACTCTGACACGGTGACCGCCAGTCCGCCGTCGCCCGGTCGTGCTGCGGTCCTTGATCTCATCAGAGCGGCCCTGGCCGACCCGACGCAGGAACCGGCCGCTGCAGACGCTCTGGTCGGGATCGCCCTGTACGACGATGACCAGGTCTTTGCCGAACGCTGCTGCATCGAGGTCGGTTCCCAGGCTGCGTCGGGTAGCCAGATGCTCGGGCTGGCAGGTCTGTGCCTGGGCCACGTCGCCCGCAGGTTCCGGCACGTAAGCGACGATGCGCGTGCTCTGGCCGAGTCGCTGGCCGCCCGCGCGACAGCGGATCCGTCGGACGTCGACACGAGAGCCATTGACGGCCTCGACGATCTCCACCAGTTCACCCAGCCCGATATCACAAGCAGGTAGGCCTTCACCGCGGTGCCCACGATCCGACACCAGACGAGCTGAGCGAACTGTGGCAGAACGGACGGGTCATCTGGTCGCGGGGACCTCGGACCGCAGGTGCGGTCGAGGAAGTCGTCATCGCGGCTGGTGAGACCAGCCGCGATGGCCGGGCGGAGTGGATGGAGTCGCAGTTGCCCGGGAACTCGATCAATAGGTTCGGCTGTCGATAGAAAACCGATAGTTGATATCGGTTTGCGAGGCCACGCAGCCATTCTCCGCCTTCTTCGTCACGACGAACTCGAACGCGGGTTCATAGCTGCCTTCTCTGAGGACCTCGCCCCCCAGCACCTCAACGTCGTAGAAGCCGTTCTCGATTTCGATCATCGGTCGCCCTTGCGACCGGTAGCGATCCAGGAGCGTACCGACTGCGGGCCTGGTGAAGTTCTGCAGTATCCTCCAGGTGAACAGCAGGACAGACCGGTTCTCAACCCGCATGACGTACCCGCCGCGCCAGTGCTGCAGACGGCTCTCAGGCTTGAACAGCTCCGGAACATCGCCAGAAAGACTGAAGATCACCGTGTAGGGGTAGTTCTCGATACCAGCCAACGGGATGACGATACCGTCGCGGACAGCCTTGTCGGCGCTGTCGCCGCTGACGAACTCTGACGCCAGGTCGTCAGCCAGACAGTTTTCCTCCTTGTACCGCTGCAGAAGAAGGACGTCGCCGACGAGAAAGTAGTCCACCAGGTCGTTGAGGACGCCGACGAACTCGTACCGCACGCACTCCTCCACAAGGTCTCTGACAGGCATGACAAACGATGAACAACCCTACCTGGTCGCGGCAGCGAGTGCGGTGAAGGTCAGGCGCATCAGGTTGGGTTCTCGTGCTCGGCAGTCTGGGCGTACTTGGCGTCCAGACGGTCGAACACGTCGTCGGCGCTGGTGCGCAGGCGGGCGACGGCGTCGAGCAGGACGTCGAGCCCGACGCTGAACTCCGCGGTGTAGTCGTAGCCGTGGACGACCACCTCGCGGGTGAACTCGGACAGGTGGGGGAGGTCGGCCATGGGGTTGGCGTCGAGCATGGCGCGGGCGACGTCTGGTGCGTCGGTCGAGTCGAACGGTAGCTGTCGTTCCTGGAGGGCGAAACCGTAGACATAGGCGTCGACCAGGGAGTACACGTGCCCGGCCGCGCGGACGCCGAACCCGGCCGACCGTAGGTAGCCGAGCACGGCGTCGTGGTGGCGCAGGGTGGCCGGGCCCGGGGTGGCACGGGACTCGACCAGCTCCAGGGCCCAGGGGTGACGGTTCAGGGTGGCGCGCTGGGAGGCGGCGCGCCGGGCCAGCCCGTCGCGCCAGTCGGGACCTTCCGGGTCCTCGATCTGCGCGAAGACCAGGTCGACCATGGCGTCCAGCAGCGCGCTCTTGTCGCGGAGGTGGTGGTACAGCGACATGGCCTCCACGCCGAGCTCTGCGCCGAGGCGGCGCATGCTCAGTTGCGCGATGCCCGCGTCGTCGGCCAGGCGCACGGCGGTCGTCACGATCAGGTCCCGGCTCAGCGTCGGTCGCTGGGTATCGCCCATGGGCACCTCCTTGACAGCCTTACGGCGTAAGCGTACCGTGGCTTACAACGTAAGGACAGATCCGAGGAGCGTCATGGTCGCCACTGCGACGAACGTCCGAGAACCCGTCGACCAGCGCACGCGGGCTGGTGTGAGGACGGCCGCCTGGGCACTGCTCGCCCTGACTGTGCTCTCGGTCCCCGCGCTTATGCTGCCCACGCCGCAGACCACGACCTGGACCGGCGTCAGGGCGGCCCTCGTGGTCGTCGCCGCGCTCGACGTCACGACGTGGTGCCACCGTCGGGCGCCGGGCGCCGGGACACGACGAACAACCAGACCAGCAGGACGATCTCGCCGCACTGGAAAGGCATCAGGACCGCATCGGGCACCGCCTGCCACGGCACGACGCTGAGCAGGTAGGCACACCCGGCCAGTCCCGTCGCCACCCAGACGAGCCCCGGGGCGCCGGCGCACCGCAGCGCCACGGCGGCGACCAGCAGGTGCACGGCGAACACGGACCACCCCCACCACCGGCCGGACAGGTCCCCGCAGGCGGCCGGGGCTGTCACGGTCAGCGCGGCCGCCGCCAGCACCACCGCGTACCCGGCCCGCAACCCCAGCACCGCCAGCCCCAGGCGCGGTGACCGCGACCGGACCAGGAGCCACAGACCCCAGCCGACCACGACGTCGCAGAACAGGAGAGACAGATGAGCCAGACAGAGACGCCCGCGCCCACCATGCTCGCGGTGGTCCAGGACTCCTACGGGACGGACGGGTCGTTGCGGGTGGCCGAGGTCGAGCGGCCCGTCCCGGGGCCAGGTCAGGTGCTGGTGCGGGTGCGGGCCGCGGGGGTCTCGCGCGCGACGTTGCACCTGCTGACCGGGCTGCCCAGGGTGATGCGCCTGGCCACAGGAATCCGTCGGCCCCGCCCGCGCGGGTTCTACTCGGAGGCAGGGGCTCTCGGGCTTGACGTGTGCGGGACCGTCGTCGCCGTGGGACCGGCGGTGAACCAGTTCGAGGCCGGGCAGGAGGTCTTCGGGATCGCGCGAGGTTCGTTCGCCCAGTACGCCGTCGCCGCGGCCGACCGGCTGGCTCTCGTCCCGACGACGTTGTCCGCACCTCAGGCCGCGGTCCTGGCCGAGTCGGGGCAGACCGCCCTCCAGGCGCTCGACGCCGCGTCGGTCGACGCCGGGACGCGGGTGCTGGTACTCGGAGCGTCCGGTGGGGTGGGCAGCCTGGCTGTCCAGCTGGCCGCGGCCCGGGGCGCCGAGGTCACCGCGGTGTGCAGCGGGGCCAAGACCGCCACGGTGGCCGGGTGGGGCGCGTCCCGGGTGGTCGACTACACAGCCCAGGACGTGACCGCCGAAGACGGACGCTACGACGCCGTGCTCGATATCGGCGGCGGCACCCCGCTGTCGCGTCTGCGCCGCGTCCTGACTGCCACCGGCACCATCGTGTTCGTCGGCAACGAGACCGACCAGGTGTGGACGGGTGGTTTCGGGCGCCCGGTCCGCAACGTCGTACGCATGGTGTTCGCGCGTCAACGTTTCGTGATGCTCACCGAACGAGACAACCGCGACGACCTGGAACGGCTCGCACAGGCAGCCAGCGACGGGCAGCTGGTTCCGCACCTGCACGCGACGTTCCCTCTGGCCCGGGCCGCCGACGCGCTGGCCGAGCTGGCCTCCGGTGCCGTGTGCGGGAAGGTCGCCATCGTGACCGACGAGACGCAGTAACTCGCCAACCGGTTCGCCGTGCCGCCAAGCACCGTCGAGACGATCTGCCGTCTCTACGCCGCCGGGCTGGCGTACATCGACGTCGCCCAGCGGGTCGGCAAGAGTCCGGGCGTCGTGCTTGCGTGCAACGGTGTGGCGGCCGGTGCACGGGCGGGCGGCCAGGGCGGTCGGCTGACCCTGGTGCCGTTCGCGGCAGAGCTGCCGGATTGTGGAACAGGTCACTTTCGGGTGATACGTTGCAGTTCGACCCGAGGTGCCGGAGGGGTGCGGGTCGTAGCAGTTACGTCACCACATCTGGGACGCCGCAGGTCGCCCGTCCGGCGCCCCGTGGCCGGGACATGATTGTTCACCAGCCCCCTAGCCGACTGCAATTTATCGAACTGACGGACAGGAGACGATCATGGACAGTCATTCCGTAGCTTCAATGGGTCCTGCTGCGGATCTGCGGGCAGACCTGGTGGGAGCCTTCGGGTTGCCGGTTTGGGGGGCGGTCATCCGCACTGGTCCGTCTTTCGCGCTGAATTTGGGCCAACCAGATCTGGTCGACCCCCAACGGGGCCAGTGGCGCCTGTGGGTGTACAGCGCCGCGTGGCGCATCGAAACGTCCAGTGCAGTGCTGGGAGCGAGCGAATATGACCGTGAAAGCAGAGAGGCAGCGATTGTGATGCTTAATGGAAAGGCGTTGGTGGGTGTCGATGTCGAAACCCCTTCCCTGTCGGCAGTTTTTGATTTCTCTGATGGTGTTCGACTAAGAACGTTCTCTTTCACCCGCAACTATCACCATTGGGTCCTCTTCCGGCCCGATGGTATGGTTCGTGTCGCAGGGCCGGCCAGTTCCTGGGGTCTGGAACAAGCCTAGCTGTTTTGCCGTATTGCATGTTCTCCCTGTGCTGGCTATAGGTCGATATCGCCTCGTCGGACACGCTCTGCGAACTCCCGCAAGTACTTCCGCGGGTCGCGCTCCGCCTCGGTCAGAAGTGCTTCCAGACGGGGTGAACCGATCTGCTGCAGGGCCGACAGAGCCGCCATCCGTGCCCACTGCTGATGTGGGTCTGGGCGGTGCCACGCCTCGACAGCCAGTTCCTCGACTGCTGGTGAGCTCAGCTTAGCCAGTGCTGACAGTGCTTTTCGGCGGACGTACTCGTCTTGGTCGTGGGCCAGCTGGAGCAGCAGCTGCTCTGCCTCTTCGCTGGCAAGTCGACCCAGTTCCGCAGCGAGCTGCCAACGGTCGTCTGGTTCGCCCATCGCGATGGAGACATGTGTGAGCCAGACCAGTAGGTCGGGGTGCTGACGGCGGATCTCGCCAGCCAGGTGCTCCATTTCGTTGTCCCGGGCGATGGCATACAAGACGGTTCGCGCATCGTCGTGCGACCAAGAGCCGAACGGGCAGGCTGCGACGAACCCGAGGACCGCCTGGTAGATGCTGCTCCACTCCTCGTAGTCGCACTCCCACTCGCCGCAGCGTTGGTGAGGCAGGTAGGAATCTGCCCAAGACTGGAACCGGCCGACCTCAGTCTTCAGCAGTTCTCTTTCGCGGTGAATGCGACGTCTCCTATTCCGGCGCCCGAGGGCGTCACCATAGTGCAAGTCTAACAGCGCATCCAGCGATACTGAGTCGAAAGTGCTGTTTGAGCTGCACCCATGGCGTGGCCGGTTGGTCTGTGGTTCCTGGTCCAGTCGCGGGCACCGTCAGGCGGTTGTCTCGGCCGGGGCCCTGACGCGGCACCCGGCCGCGGTGATCGTGGCGCGTGCGAGGACGTCGAGGGAGTCGACGACGGTCGGGTCTGGCCGGTGGTCGTCGTAGGCGACGGACAGCTCGGTGCAGCCCAGCACCACGGCCTGCGCCCCGGCGTTGTGCAACGACGATATGACCTGGGAGAGCGCGGGGTGGTCGACCGGTCGTCCGGCTTTCACCTGTTCGTAGACGATCGCGTTCACGAGGCGCTGACCGGCGGCGTCGGGGACGACCGTCGTGCAGCCGACCGCGGCCAGGGCCTCGGCGTAGACCCCGGCGGCGACCGACCCTTCGGTGGCGAGCAGCCCCACGGTGCGGGTGTCCGGCAGCCGCTCGACGACGGCGCGGGCGGTCTCGGCGACGATCGACACGATCGGTACCGGCACGCTGTCGGCGATCTGCGCGACGAACGGCTGGGCCGAGTTGCAAGGCACCACGATGAGGTCGACGGGCCAGGCGGCGAGCCGCTGGGCGGCCCGGGCCAGGACTGGCCCGGGGTCGTCGTCGGACCGGCCGAGGAGGAACTCGGTGCGGTCGGGCACATCGGCATGGTTGAGCACCACGAGGTTGACGTGGTCCTGGTCGCGTGCGGCATCGGTGAGACGCACCACCCGGTGGAAGAAATCGGCCGTGGCCAGCGCCCCCAGCCCGCCGATGACGCCGACGGACTTCTTGGCCGCACCCGTGGCGGCCGACCGGTCGGCCGCGACGGTGCAGGGCTCCACGGTCGTGCCAGGCTCCACGGTCGTGCCAGGCCGCGCGGTCATGCTGGCCCGCGGCGCGGATGGTGCTGCCGGTACTTGCGGAACTGGTTGGCCTGCGCGACCGCCAGGTAGGCCAGCCGTCGGGGGTCGCGTTCGGGCCGGTACCACAGGGGGTTCGTCACCGCTCCGGACGCGATCAGCGCCGCGGCCCGGGCCCGCAGCGGACCGTCCAGGTACGACAGCAGCAGCCGGTGCGGCAGCACGGTGTACAGATGGCTACCGGTGGCCACGGTGACGTTGGTCGCGCTGCCGGTCGGGTGTTCGGTGGGCCCGTCGGTCGGGTGTCGGGTGGACCCGTCAGCCGGGTGTTGGGTGGACCCTTCGGGCGGGGCGAGGGTGCCCACGTCGCGGCCGTCGACGTGCTCGGTCACGTAGTACGTCGCGGGATTGTGGCCGGATGCGGTGACGTAGTAGTTCGACCGTCCCAGCCGGGGGTTCAGCTCGAAGAAGTGGCAGGTCCCGTCGACGGGGTCCACCTTGATGTCGAAGTTCGAGAACCCGGTCCAGCCGATGTGCTCCAGCAGCCGGACGGCCTGCGCGACGACCGCGTCGTCCCGGGTGGTGATGATGCCCGCGGGATTGCCCAGGGCGCCGGGGGTGTGCTCTTCGAGCAGCACGTGCCCGAAGGACGCCAGACGCACCCGTCCGTAGCGGTCGGAGTAGCAGGTGAGGATACGCATCTGGGCGTCGTTGCCGCCGATCTCGCGCTGGACCAGGAACCTGCCGGAATACCCGGCTCGCGTCAGCTGCGCCATGAGGTCGTCGAGCTCGGAGGCCGTTCCCAGGTGGTACACCTTCTTCTTTCCTGGGAAGTCCACCTGGTGGTACTCGGCGGTCGACGCCGCCTTCGCGACGACGGGATAGTCCAGCGTGTCCGTCGGCGGCCCGCCCCAGGACGGACCGCCCGCGGACAGGTCGTACACCGCGGTCGTCGGGTGCCCGATCCCCAGCTCGGCGCACAGGCGCGAGAAACGTTCTTTGTCGGTGGCCTGGTCGAGGACCTCACGGCGGGGGTAGGGGATGACGAACCGGTCGTCCAGGTGGGCGCGGTGCTCCACGATCCGGCGGACGTGCCAGTCCGCCGACCCCAGCAGCAGGCAGGTGGCCGAGGTCGACCCTGCGATCTCCCGCAGCCGCGCCACCAGGCACACGGCGTCGTCGATCCGCGGTTCGACGACGTTCTCGACGATCCGCGACCGCCGGACCACCCCGGTGGGGAACTGCGAGACCACGACCGACCGGACGCCGTACGCCTCGTGGAACGACCGGGCCAGCGAATAGGCACCGATATCGCCGCCGAGGATCACCGGGAGGACGTCGTCGCGGCGCCCGTCGTCCAGACCGGGACTCACGGGGCCAGGGGTTACGGGTGTCGGCGTGGCCGCGGGTCGCTCCGCCCGCGGCTGTCCCTGGTTGCTGAGGGTCGTCACAGTTGCTCCTCGTTCGCTCCGGCGGTTCCTGCGTAGACCCCTGGGCGGGCCGGATGGTTGCCTTGCCGACCTGTGCCGGCGGGCCTGACGGTAGGTAGCCGTCCGTCGAGCGGCCGACCTCCCAGGGGTGGATGCGCCGATATCGAACGGTCCTGGCGTGGCGCGTCACGTCGGGGTGGTTTCGTGCGTCGTCCTCGTCGACCAGGTGTGGGGCACACTGGACCGGTGGGCTCCCCGGTGCCGGACGACACGGTCGCGACGCTGCTCGACGACGTCGGCGCGCGGCTGCGCGCCCGGGGCGAGCGGATGACCCGTCCGCGCCGGGCGGTGCTGACCGCCCTGGCCCGGCGGGGTGGGCACGTGCTGGCCGCCGAGGTGGTCGAGGCCGTCTCTGCGGTCGATCCTTCGGTGCACCGGGCCAGCGTGTACCGCACGCTGGAGGCGTTGTCGGCGCTGGGCGTCGTGCAGCACCTGCACCTGGGGCACGGCGGGACGGCCTACCACCTGTCCGACGGGGCGCACCACCACGTGCACGCCCAGTGCCAGGTGTGCGGCGCGGTCGAAGACCTGCCCGCCGACCTGCTGGACGGCGTCGCCGAGCAGGTGGCGCTACGTTCGGGATTCCTCCTGGACCCCGGGCACGTCGCCCTGTCCGGTACCTGCCGGGCCTGCGCCACCCACACCAGGCAGGCGCCGACCGACTGAGCGCGAGGTACGAGGTCATGACCTCGTACCTGGTGTTCTACCTCGTACCTCGACCGGAGGTCCCCCCGGAAGGCTGAAGCCGAAGCGTAAATGCGACGTGTTGCAATAGGGTACGGTGGCTCCTGGGCGTCAGGGCGGCGCCCAGGAAGCCCGAGGTCGTCGTGCACGTCCCTGACGGTTATGTCTCGCCGCAGACCTGCGTGGTCGCGCTGGCCGCGACCGTGCCGTTCTGGGTGGTCGCCACCCGCAAGGTGTCGGACGTGGTGAAGACCAAGGACGTGCCGCTGCTGGCCATGTTCGCCGCGCTGTCCTTCCTCGTCATGATGTTCAACATCCCGCTGCCGGGCGGGACCAGCGCGCACGCCGTCGGGGCGGTGGTGGTGGCGATCGTCCTGGGGCCCTGGGCGGCGGTCGTCGCGCTGTCGGTGGCCCTGCTGCTCCAGGCCCTGGTGTTCGGGGACGGGGGAGTGCTCGCCTTCGGGGTGAACACGCTGATCCTGGCCGTGGTCATGCCGTTCGTCGGGCTGGCGGCCTACCGGCTGGTCGCCGGACGGTCGGCGCTGACCAGCCGACGGCGGACCGTCGCCGCTGGGGTGGGCGGGTACGTCGGGATCAACGCCGCCGGGCTGGCCACCGCCGTGTTCCTGGGGGTGCAGCCGATGTTGTTCCACACCGCCGACGGCACCCCGTTGTACTCTCCGTACACCCTGGCCCAGACCCTGCCCGCTATGGCCGTGCCGCACCTGACGCTGGCCGGTGCCGCCGAGGCGGTCCTCACCGCCGGGGTGCTGGCCTACCTGGTCCGGGCCGCACCGGGCCGTCTGGCCGCGACCCACCCGGACCCGGTCGTGGCGGTGGGCCCGTCAGCCGGCTCGGGCCCGCCGGTCCGGCCGCGTCGGGTGCGGCCCGCCACCGTGGCGGGCGGGTTCGTCGTGGCGCTGGTCGGGCTGTGCCCGTTGGGGCTGCTGGCCCCGGGCGAGACGTTCGGCGAGGCCGCCCCCGAGGACCTGGACCTGGCCGGGCTCGGCCTGCGGGCCGTGCCTGAGGGGATGGAGCGGTTCGCCGGGTTCTGGAGCCACACCCTCATCGCCGACTACGGTTTCGGCGAAGGGCAGAACCCGGTCCTGGGGTACTGGGTGTCCGCGCTGCTCGGCGTCGCCGTCGTCGGGGTGGTGGTCTACCTGCTGGGCCGGGTCGTCGAGGCGGTCGTCGCGCGGCGCGGCCCGGGTCAGCCGGAACCGCCCCGGGGCCGGACGACCGACGGCCCGGCCGAGGTCGTGGACGGCACCATCGACCTGGCCGCCGGTGACGTCCAGGTGGCTGTGACCGATGCCGTCTGACTGCACCCGCAGTTCCACCACTGAGGGGTTCGTGCCGCCAGTGAGGGGTTCTAGACCCGTCACTGGCGACACAGACCCCTCACTGGTCGAGGCTGCGAGAGTGCCAGCCTGGCTCGTCGCACCCGAGACGCACGCTCCGGCCTACGCGCCGAACGGGCAGCGTCGGCGGCGGGGGTTCCTCGACGCTACGGCGGAGCAGTCGGCGCGGGTGCTGCGCCAGGTCGTCGTGGCCGACGCGACCGCGGCCCGGCCCGGTCTGCTGCAGCGTCTCGACCCGCGCACGGCGGTGGTCGCGATGCTGGCGGTGCTGGTCGGGCTATCCCTGGTGCACCACGCGCTGGTGCTGCTGGTGGCGTGGGTGGTGGTGGTCGGGCTGGCCCTGGCCAGTCGGGTGCCGCCAGGTGACCTGGGTCGGGCCTGGGTGGCGGTGCCCGCGTTCGCGGCGCTGGTGGCGGTCCCGGTGACGCTGTCGGTGGTCCGGGCCGGGGACGTCGTCGTGACGCTGTGGACCTGGCACGGGGTGCCGCAGGGCCTGACCGCGCAGGGGCTGGTCGCCGCGGCGCTGCTGGTCACCCGGGTGGGCTGTTCGGTATCGGTGGTGCTGCTAGTCACCGCGACGACGTCCTGGACGCGCCTGTTCGCCGCGCTCGGGGCGCTGGGGGTGCCGCGGGTGTTCGTCATGGTCGTGTCGCTGGCCCACCGCTACCTGGTGCTGCTCACCGGTGTGATGGCCGATATGGTGACCAGCCGCCGGGTGCGGACCGTCGCCGGGGTGCGGCACGACCGGGCTGGCCGGGCGGTGCTCGGCGCTTCGGTCGGGGCGCTGGTCGGCAAGGCGCACCAGATGGCCGACGAGGTCTACCAGGCGATGGTCGCCCGCGGCTACCGGGGCCGTACCCTCACGCTGCGCCTCTTCCGCTTCGGCCCGGCTGATCTGGTCGCCGCTGTGGCGGTCACGGCCGGGCTGGCCGGGCTGCTGCTCTGGGACGGTGCTCTTGGCTGAGGTGCCGGTGTCCTGCCAGGACGTGTCGTACGCCTATCTGGACCGGTTCTGCGCCCTGGACCAGGTCAGCCTCGATGTGCGGGCCGGGCAGCGGCTGGCCCTGCTCGGCGCCAACGGCTGCGGCAAGACGACCCTGCTCAAGGTCCTGGCCGGGCTGGTCTTCCCCACGTCGGGCACCGTCACCGCCTTCGGTAGCCCCCTGACCGAGGCGGCCCTGGAGGACGACCAGCTGAGCGCGGCCTTCCGGGCCCGGGTCGGGTTCTGCTTCCAGAGTTCGGACGTCCAGGTGTTCAGCCCCACGGTGCGCGACGAGATCGCCTTCGGCTGCCTCCAGCTGGGCCTGACCCCGGAGGAGACCGGCGAGCGCACCGCCGACGTGCTGCGTCTGCTGGGCATCGACGACCTGGTGGACCGCACCCCGTTCCAGCTCTCCGGCGGGCAGAAGAAGAAGGTCGCCATCGCCTCGGTCCTGGTGATGAACCCGCAGGTGCTGCTGTTCGACGAGCCCATGGCCGCCCTCGACCCGCGCACCCGGGGCTGGCTGACCGACCTGCTGGCCAGGCTGACCGCGTCGGGCACCACGGTCGTGGCCGCCACCCACGACCTGGACCGCCTGGAACAGCTGGCCGACCGGGCTGTCGTCCTGGGCGAGGACCACCGCGTCCTGGCCGACGCCACCCCCGACCAGATCCTCGCCGACCACGACCTGCTGGTGGCCGCCAACCTCGTCGCCCCCTGAGCCAGACCAGGTGCCGCAGCTCGTATGCCACGGAAGGTTACCCACAGGGTTGTCCACAGATTTGTGGTGCTGGTCATCAACCGGACCCGGGGTGGTCCAGCCTGGGGGTATGACACGGAATCGACCTCAGTTCCTGACCACCGACGACGACCTGCTGGCCTTCGTGGGCCGCACCATGGACCATGCCCTGCGCGACCAGACCTGGTTGTGGCTCACCGACCCGGACAGCACCGGGTTCGGCACCGTGGTCCAGCTCGACCATTCCGAGGCCGACGGGATAGTGCCGGAGCGCCTGTGGCAGGCGGTGGCGGAGGCAGCCGGTACCGAGCTCGGGCTGGTCTACGAGCGCCGCGGCCCGGAGACCCTGTCGACCCTCGACCACCAGCGCCTGCGCGCGGCGCTGCACGGGGCAGCCGAGCGTGGTCTGCGCCTCCGCGGCCCGATCCTCGTGCACGACACCGGTACCCGCTGGCTCGGCCCCGACGACCTGGCCGGATGAGACCACCCATCGCGACAACGGTATATACCATGAACACAATATCGTCCATCAGGTATGATGACAGCGTGCGCTGGACCGTCCTCTTCTCCTTAGAGGTCCGCGACTGGTACGCCACCTTGACCCCGAAGGGCCGGGCGCAGGTGGGTCGGGTCGTGGCCCTGCTGGAGGAGCGGGGCCCGGCGTTGACCATGCCGCACTCGCGCCAGCTCGGAGACGGCCTGCGTGAGCTGCGGTTCACCTGCGAGAACGTGGCCCAGCGCATCACCTACGTGCTAGACCCTGAGCACCAGGCAGTCACCTTGATCACGTTCCGCAAGCAACGCCAGAACGAACGGGCGGAAGTCAGCCGGGCGCGTCGCGCGCTCGCCGTCTACCGCGCCAGCCGGAAGGGACAGTGACATGGACGAACCGCGCGAGACCGTACCGTTCCGCGAGCTAGAGGCCGACGCCCTCGCCGCGATGACCCCCGCCGAGCGTGCCGAGTTCGACGCGGCGGAGATCGAGACGGCCGCCCGTCTGCGGGTGGCCGAGATGGTCTACACCGCTCGCACCGCGGCGGGAATGACCCAGACCCAGCTGGCCAGAGCCGCGGGAACCGCCCAGTCCACGGTCTCCGCGATCGAGAACGGCGCCCAGCTGCCCGGAGTCCTCCTGCTGGGACGACTGGCCCGAGCCCTCGGCGGAACCCTGCACATCGACATCCAGACAGCCGCATAGGCCTGGACGAAAGGTTCTCGAACACTGGTCGTGACGCGGGAGTACGCCGGAGCACGCACGACGGAGGTCGGTTCCATCAGCCGTCCGCGGGACGTCCACGGTGATGTGGGGCCGTACGGCCAGGTGATCGGATAGGGTTCCTCGGAGTCTTCACGAGCCGAGGAGGGTTCTGCTGAGCACCGCGCCGCGTCTGGTCGCCTTCGACCTGGACGACACCCTTGCCCCGTCGAAGTCCCCGCTCGACCCGCGGATGGGCGATCTGCTCGCCCGGCTGCTCGGGCTGGTCGAGGTGTGCGTCATCTCCGGGGGACAGTTCGAGCAGTTCCGCACCCAGGTGGTCGAGCGGCTGCCGGTCCTGGACGACGCCCAGGCCGCCCGGCTGCACCTGATGCCCACCTGCGGCACCCAGTACTGGCGCCGCACCAGCGACGAGGGGCACCCGGCTGACGGCTGGGCCCAGGTCTACGCGGAGAACCTCAGCGACGACCAGAAGCAGCGGGCCACGACGGCGCTGGAGACCCAGGCCCGTGGTCTGGGGCTGTGGGAGGCCGAGACCTGGGGGCCGATCCTCGAAGACCGCGGCAGCCAGATCACCTTCTCCGCCCTGGGCCAGGCGGCACCGGTGGCCGCGAAGAGCGCCTGGGACCCGACGGGGGAACGCAAGTCGGCCCTGCGCGCGGCCGTGGCCGCCCTGGTACCGGACCTGGAGGTGCGTTCCGGCGGGTCCACGTCGGTGGACGTCACCCGCAAGGGGATCGACAAGGCGTACGGGATGCGCAGGCTGGCCGAGGTCACCGGTGTCGCGCTGGACGACATGCTGTTCGTCGGCGACCGGCTGGACCCGGACGGCAACGACTACCCGGTGAAAGCCCTCGGGGTGCCCACGCACGCGGTCAGCGGGTGGACGGAGACCGCCGACTACCTGGAGACCCTCATCGCCGACCTGCAGGTCGTGCGGGTCTGAACCGCGCAGCACAGGCGGGCGCGCCGCAGACCGCCAGGTCAGGGCGCGCAGGTCAGGACGCGGGTGAAGGTCAGGCGGAGACGGACGACAGCCAGCTGACCGAGGACAGGTCCTGGTGGGCGAACTCGCGGACCGACTCGCGGGCCGCCTTCACCGCGTGCAGCGCCGCGGACATCGGAGCGGAGTCGAACGGCTTGGACGCGGCCAGGCACTGGTCGGCCAGCTTGCGCACCGCGGCGACCTGGCGCAGCCCGGACTTCAGCTGGGCGTCGATCGGCTCGGTGAACGGGTCCAGCCGCTGCGACAGGCGGTACCGGGGGATGAGCAGCCGCCACGTCGCCAGCTGACGCTGGAAGGTGCGCATCTCGCGCTCCACCTCGACCAGGTCCTGGGCCAGGGTGCGCAGGCCCTCGTTGGTCACCATGACCTCGCGGGCGGCGGTGGTCGCCGTCTCCTCCAGGGCCAGGGCCAGCATCTGGATGTACAGTGGCGCGCGCTCGGGAGCCTCTCCGGCCGCTACCTCGCGGGCGAACTCGCCGAGCTGTTCGTCGTGCAGCCGGGCCAGGGCGATACGCATCCGCAGCTCGCCGATCCGGCCGCGCACGTCGTCCAGGCGGTGACGCAGGTCTTCCATGGCCTCGGCCAGCCACTGCGAGATGGCCGACAGCGGGCCGACGACGCGGCCCAGCACCGGTTCGGTCGCCGAGACCTCGCCGGAGGCGGCCACCGCGGCGGCCACCGCGGCCCGCAGGCGGGCGATGGAGCCTTCGGTCTGGTCGGACTGCTCGGCCAGCTTGGTGGACAGGGCGTCGAGCTCGTCCAGACCGGCCATCTGGTTGTCCAGCGTCTGGTCGATGGCGATCGCACCGGCGAGCATGTCGCGCATCGGGCCCGAGACCGGGTCGCGCGGGTCAGGGTCGGTCCACCGGGTCAGCTCGCGCCGGGCCGTGACCTCGGCCGGCAGGGCCAGCCTGATGAAGTCCTCGTAGCTGGCGAAACCCAGACCGCCGATGCCCTCGGCCAGGGCCGCCACGCCCAGCTTGGCGGTGGCGACACGCGAGGCACCGGCCGACCGGGCGGCCAGCTCCATCGGCAGGACCTTCTGGTACAGCGCGTCGGCGGCCTGCCACAGGTCGGTGCGGCACGGGCGGGTCCGCACCGACAAGAAGCCGTCGCCGAGCGGGGTGACGGTCGCGAAGACCCAGTAGGCCACGCCGTCGTGGGCCAGGTTCTTCACGTAGGCCGCCATCGGACGGCCCCCGAGCAGCAGGTCCCACATGATCTGGAACGCGCCGCCGGGCATGTCGGGGTGGCGGATCAGGTTGTGCGGCTGGCGGAGGATCTCGTCCATGGTGTACTGCGCGTAGTGGCAGAACACGGCGTTGGCGCCGTCGATGACGCCCTTGCGGTCGGTGGTGGAGAAGAACGTGTCAGGTACGGCAACTTCCCGTACTGACCCGTCTGGTCTCGGTACGACATGCACGCCGTGGTCTCCTTCCGCTCCTGCCAGTCCCACAGGACCCATCGGCCCAGGGTCTGCCGAGGTGAGGAAAACTCTGCCTCGGCAGGTGAGGCTTACTCCAGAGGCTACGGCACCGGTCAGTCACGGGACGATCACGACGAGATGTTCGACTGGGTGAACCTGGACCAGGCGAACGCGCCGAACACGACGACCCACGCCACCTGCAGTCCTAAGCCAGTTCCCACCGTGTTCCAGTCGACCTCCAGGCGCAATAGCTCGGCAAAACCGTACCAGTAGTGGGTGAGGAGGTACGGATGGACCGCTGACAGCGCCGGGAGCGTGTCCAGGATCGTCGAGACGACCGCGACGACGACCGTCGCGACCATCGCCGCGATCGGCACCTCGGTCAGCGTGGAGACGAACAGCCCCACCACGACCAGCCCCGTCAGCGACAGCCCGATGTACACCACCACGCCGAGCACCCGGAGCATCCCCTCGGCCAGCGGCACCGTGGTGCCCGACAGCAGCACCACGTCGTGCAGGCCGAACAGCGCGGCACCGACGACCAGCCCGACCGTGGCGACGACGCCAACCGCCACGGCCACCAGCGCCAGTGCGCCTACGGCCTTGGCGAACAGCAGGCGGGAACGGCTCACCGGCAGCACCAGCAGGTAGCGCAGCGTCCCGGCGGACGCCTCCCCGGCCACGGCGTCACCGGTGGCCAGGGCCACCGTCAGCGGCAGCAGGAACGGCAGGCACATGAACAGCGACGCCACGACGAGGAACACCCCGTTGTTGGTGGCCTGGGTGAGGAACCCCGGGCCTTCGCTGGTCCGCGGGTCGTCGCGGGTGAGGTACAGCATGAGGCCCAGCAGGGCCGGGACCAGGCCCAGCCCGGCGACGAACACCTGGTTGCGGCGCCGTCCGAGCACCAGGCGCAGCTCGGCGGCCAGCAGGCGACCCGTGGCACCACGCCGCGGCGTCCAGCGTTCGGTCTGGGTGGGTCCGGTGGTGGGTTCAGCGGTAGGTCCGGTCTCAGCGGGCAACGTCGAATCCCTCCCCGGTGAGCTCGACGAAGACCTCTTCCAGGCTCGGCTCGCGCACGTGCAGCGCGGCGACGGCGACCTCGGCCTCGACCAGCGCCTTGGTGATCGCCGGGGTGGCGACCCCGTCGAGGACGGCGGTGAGCCTCGTCGCGGTCCCAGCGGCACCGTCGTCGCGGACGTCGGGCCCGACCGCGGGCACCCGGATGTCGGGACCGACCGCGGGCACCCGGATGTCGGGCCCGACCGCGGGCACCCGGATGTCGGGCCCGACCGCGGGCACCCGGATGTCGGTCAGGCCCTGCTCGGCCAGCACCCGCCGGGCCGTCGGCAGGTGCGCGGCGGTGGTGGTGATCTCGACCCGTCGGGGCCGCTGCCCGGCCAGGTCCGCCCGTCCGCCCTGGAGCACCAGGCGGCCGGTCGACATCACGCCCAGGTGGGTGCAGACCTGGTCGATCTCGGCCAGCAGGTGCGAGGACACCAGCACCGTGGTGCCTTCGTCGGCCAGCTCGCGGACCAGGGTGCGCACCTCGCGGGTGCCCTGCGGGTCCAGGCCGTTCGTCGGCTCGTCCAGCACCATGAGCTCGCGGGGCCGCAGCAGCGTCGCGGCCAGCCCGAGCCGCTGCTTCATGCCCAGCGAGTACTGCCGGAACTTCTTGCCGCCCGCCGCGGCCAGCCCCACCCGGGCCAGGGCGGCGTCGATACGGGCGTCGCGGGTGGCCGGGTCGGCGGACGGGTCGCAGGCGTCCAGCCGGACCAGGTTGGCCCGGCCGGTCAGGTACGGCTGGAACGCCGGGCCTTCGACCAGGGCCCCCACCGGGCCCAGGACCTGCGCGGCGGCCTGCGGCATCGGACGGCCGAGCAGCTCGACCTCGCCCGCCGTGGGGCGGACCAGGCCGAGCAGCATCCGGATGGTCGTGGTCTTGCCCGACCCGTTCGGCCCCAGAAAGCCGTACACCGCGCCGCGGGGTACCTCCAGGTCGATCGCGTCCACCGCGACCTGACCGGAGCGGAAGCGCTTGGTCAGGCCGCGGGTGGCTACAGCGAGGTCGTCGCTCACCTGGCCGCCGCGAGCAGGGTGTCGCCGGGGACAGCCCCGACCAGGACCCGGCCGTCGTCCAGCAGCAGCACGTTGACCAGGGAGGACGAGATCAGCCGACCGCCGTCCACCTCGGTGCTCAACCCTGCGAGCAGGCTCTGCGCGATCTGCGGTGCCTCCTCGGGCATCTGGGCGTAGTCCTGTGCCAGCCCGGGCAGGGGATGCCGGTGCGCGCTGCGGTCCGGCCCGGTGCCGGGCAGGCCCATGAGCTCGTCGACCGGCAGACCGGTGATGGTCACCACCTGGTCCCAGCCGGTGCCGGAGACCGTGACCGTCGGAGCCAGGTCTTGGGCCTCGGCGGCGGCTTCGGCGATCTCGGCGTCGGTCGGCAGCGGTACCACGACCTCCTCGACCTGGGCTCCGGCCGGGGTCGACCAGGTCAGCACCTGGTCCGACGGGGTGGCGAACGTCACGTCGGTGAACCCGAGCTCGACGGCCGGGTTCTGGGCATCGTCCCTGGACCACACCGCGACCTTCAGCGGCGAGAAGGTCTTGCCGTCGATCGCCACGGTGATACGGCCGACCAGCGTCGTGGTGGACTTCGGGGTGAGCACCAGCTGGTAGGCCGCGCGACCCGCGACGGTCGTGGTGGCGTCCAGGGTCAGCGTGGAGTGCTGGCCGAGCTCGGCCAGCAGGTCGTCGGCGGCCCGCGGCGGGGTGGGCAGGTCGGCGGGTACCGGCACCTCGGTCTGGCCCAGCTCGGCCAGCCGGGCCGGGTCGTCCACGGTGTAGTGGGTCACGGTCTGGTCGTGGGAGGAGTAGGTCCAGGCCTGGGTGGCGTCGTGCACGACGGAGAACTCCGAGGTGCCGCCCTGCAGGGTGACCCGGGACCGGCTGTCCGCGTCGGTCCACACCTTCAGGGTCGAGGTACCGGCGAGCAGGTTCGTCGGGTCGGCGGAGGTCATGGCGCTGTTGAGACCGGCCACCCCGGCCAGGGCGGCGATATTCGGCAGACCCAGGTCGGCGGTGTACACCACGGTGCCGGACAACGGCTGCGGATCGGCGGCCAGCACCTGCGCGACCAGCTGCTCAGGGGTGGTCTCGGGCAGGTCCGCGGCGCTGGCGGCGGCCAGCAGCGGCTGCAGGGCGAACCCTGCGACCACGGCGGAGACGGCCAGAGTCGGGACGCCCCAGCGGGCGTGTCGGGAGATCGTCGGGCTTGTCATGCCTACCACTGTGCCTGGTCGTGCCTGAGCGGCCGCTGAGAGAACCTGTGCGACCGCTGAGAACGGTGTCGGGAGTTCTTTCACCGATGGTGCCATAGGTGTCTCGTGCAGGTGCCACCATGGCGGGGTGCGGGTACTGGTCGTGGACGACGAACGGGCGCTGGTGCGGGCGCTGCACCGCGGCCTGACCGCGGAGGGGTTCACCGTGGACGTCGCCTACGACGGTGTCACCGGGCTGGACCTGGCGCTGGGTGGCGAGTACGACGTCGTCGTGCTGGACATCATGCTGCCCGGGCGGCACGGCTACGCCGTGGTCGAACAGCTGCGCGCCGGGGGCGACCACACCCCGGTGCTGCTGCTGTCGGCCAAGGACGGGGAGCACGACGTGGCCGACGGGCTGGACGTCGGCGCCGACGACTACCTGACCAAACCGTTCAGCTTCGTGGTGCTGGTCGCCCGGCTGCGGGCCCTCATGCGCCGACCCAAGCAGACCGCCGACCCGGTGCTGCGCGTCGGGGACGTCACCTTGGACCCGGCCAGCCGGGCGGTCGCCTCGGGCGGGTCGCCGGTGGAGCTGACGGCCCGGGAGGTGTCCTTGCTGGAGTACCTCATGCGGCATGCTGGCCGGGCCGTCACCAAGGTCGAGCTGTTGGACCACGTCTGGGGCGGTGGTGCCGAGGACGTCAACGTGGTGGAGGTCTACGTCGGCTACCTGCGCCGCAAGCTGGGCCGGGACGTCGTGCGCACCGTCCGGGGCGCGGGGTACCTGGTGGGGACCGGCCCATGACCGTCCGGGTCCGGCTGACGCTGCTGTCCACCGCCGCGGTGCTGGCGGTGCTGGTGGTCGGTGCGTTCGCCCTGACCGCGGTGCTGTCGGCGCAGCGGGTCGCGGCGCTGGACCAGATCGTGCGGGCCCGGGTCACCCAGACCGCGGCGCTGGTCACCGCCGACCGGGTGCCCGCGGCGCTGCCGGTGACCCAGCCGGGGGAGGTCGTCCAGGTGCTGGACGCCTCGGGGGCGGTCGTGGCCTCGTCGGCCAACGCCTCGGTGACGCTGCCGCTGCTGCCCGCTGCCGAGCTGGACCGGATACGACCCGGGTCCGGTATCGCGGTCGCCTCGTCCGACCTGGGCAGCTATGGGGGAGGGGACGGCGGCGACGGGGTGGTGCGGGTCGCGGTGACCTCCGCGACGTACCGCGGCGAACCGGTGACGGTCGCCGCGTCGGTGCCGCTGGGCGAGATCCAAGGGCTGGTCGCGGCGCTGCGGGTGTCGTTGTTCGGCGTCGTGCCGATGCTGGTCGGGGCGTTCGCGCTGGTCTCCTGGTACCTGCTGGGCGCCGCGCTGGCCCCGGTCGAACAGCTGCGCGCCGCCGCGGCCGATATCGCCCGGACGGGCGGTCCGGGCGCGCTGCCGCTGCCGCCGCCGGGTCGGACCGACGAGCTGGCGGCCCTGGCCCGCACCCTGGCCGAGATGCTGGACCGGCTGGAGGCCGCGGCCTCCCGGCAGCGGACGTTCGTCGCCGATGCCGCCCACGAGCTGCGCAGCCCGCTCGCCGCCCTGCGCACCCAGGTCGAGGTGGCCGCCGCGCACCCGGCCACGACGTCGGTGCCCGAGCTGGCCGACGACCTGCACGGCGAGGTGCTGCGCCTGCAGCGCCTGGTCGACGACCTGCTGGTGCTGGCCCGGGTCGGCGCCCGTCCGGCCAGCACCGGCCCGGTGGACCTGGCGGCGCTGGCCGAGGATGTCGTGGCCCAGGTCGCCGTCGATCCGGTGCGGGTCACGGTGACCGGCACCGGCACGGCCACCGGGTTGGCCGACGACATCACCCGGGTGCTGCGCAACCTCGTCGACAATGCGGTGCGGCACGCCGCCGCGGCGGTCGAGGTGCGGGTGGCCCCCGGCCGGGTGGAGGTGGACGACGACGGCCCCGGCATCGCCGCCGCCGACCGGGAGCGCGTCTTCGAACGCTTCGTCCGCCTGGACGACACCCGGCAGCGTGACCATGCCCGCGGAGTTGGCGGTTCCGGCCTGGGCCTGTCCATCGCCCGCGAGCTGGCCCGCGAGACCGGCGGCGATATCGTCCTGTCCGGCTCCCCAGCGGGCGGTCTGCGCGCCACCGTCCACCTTCCTGCCTGAGCCCTGACGAAGACTCAGGCCGGTGACCAGGGCGTACCGCAAGGTGCGATCAATGGTAAGATACTCGGCATGGCAGGTTCTCTCACCGTCAAACGGTCGTTCACGATACCCGAGCACCTGGTCGACCAGGCCAGGACCCGCAGCGGTCCGGGCGGGCTGTCCGCTTACGTGGCCCGGGCGCTGGAGGCCCAGCTGCGGGTCGACCAGCTCACGGAGTACGTCGAGACGGTCGAGGCCGAGCGGGGCCCCATCCCAGCCCACGTCTCGGCGCAGGTCTACGCCGATATCGCCGACGCTGACGCCCACCGGTGACCCGGCCTGAGATCACCGGGCGGCCGGTGGTCCTCGACTCCGAGGGCCTGTCCCGCGCCGTGGCCCGTGATACCTACCTGGCCGCTGTGGTCAAGGCCGCCCGGGACGACCGCTGCCCGGTCGTGGTCAGCGCCATGACGGTCGTCGAGACCGTCCACCCCGCCACCGACCAGGCGGCGCTGCGCTGGACGCTCTCACGACTCACCGTCGCCCCGGTCACCGACGATATCGCCGCCGACGCCACCAGGCTGCTGATCAGCACCGGACGGCACGGGCACCAGCCCGCTGTCGACGCAGTGGTCTGCGCCACGGCCCTGCGTCTGCCGGGACGCCCGATCATCTACACCAGCGACCCCGACGATATCCGTCGCCTGGTCGACGGCCGGGCGACCGTCGTACCGCTGCACTGAACAGCCCGGTCGAGCCGACGGTATCGAACCCGCAGCGAGCCCATGGGTGAGCGACGGTTGGACCATGTCGGACGAGGTAGGGTCCGCAGGGTGCGGTGCCACGAGCTCGACCTGGGGGTGTGCCGGTCGTGCACCTGGATGGGGCGCGAGCATTCCGTGCAGGTGGCGGCCAAGCACGCCGCCGCGGTCGCGGCCCTGCCGGACCTGCCCGCCGACGGGTGGGCGCCACCGTTCGCGGGGGCGCAGCAGGGCTACCGGAACCGGGCCAAGCTGGTCGTCGGCGGGAGCGTCGAACGTCCGACGCTGGGGATCCTCGACGCCGATCAGCGCGGCGTCGACCTCACCGGGTGCGGCCTGTACGAACCGGCGCTGGCCGCGTCGTTCGAGGTGCTCGCCGCCTTCGTCACCCGGGCCGCCCTGGAGCCCTACGACGTGCCCGCCCGACGCGGAGAGCTGAAGTACCTGCTGGTCACCGTCTCCCCGGACGCGGAGCTGATGGTGCGCTTCGTACTGCGGTCCACCGAGGCGCTGGCCCGGATCCGCAAGCACCTGCCCTGGCTGCGCGCCGCGCTGCCGTCGCTGGTCGTGGCCTCGGTCAACCTGCAGCCTGCTCATGCCGCGCTGCTGGAGGGCGACCGGGAGATCGTCCTGACCCCGGACGACGCCCTAACAATGCGGGTCGGGGACGTCGCGCTACGACTGCCGCCGCGCAGCTTCTTCCAGACCAACACCGAAGTCGCCGGGGCGCTGTACCGGCAGGCCGCGGCCTGGGCCGACCAGGTCGCTCCGGCCTCGGTGCTGGACCTGTACTGCGGGGTCGGCGGGTTCGCCCTGCACCTGGCCGCGCCCGGCCGCCAGGTCACCGGAGTCGAGGTCAGCGCCCCGGCCGTGGCCGCGGCGGTACAGGCCGCCGGGGGCCGACCAGACGTGACGTTCCACACCGCCGACGCCCTGGAGCTGGTCCGCACCATCGAGCGCGTGCCCGACCTGGTGGTGGTCAACCCACCCCGGCGCGGCCTGGGCCCCGACCTGGTCGGATGGCTGAGGACCTGCGGGGTGCAGCACCTGCTGTACTCCTCGTGCCACCTGCCCAGCCTGGTCGCGGACCTGGCCGCCATACCGAACCTGCGCCCGGTCCAGGCCCAGGTGCTGGACATGTTCCCCCAGACCCCCCACGCCGAGGTGCTGGTCCTGCTGTCGCGTACCTAGTGTCCTGCTGCTCCACCAACCGTCCTCGGC
This sequence comes from Micrococcales bacterium, assembly GCA_009777345.1. Taxonomy (GTDB): domain Bacteria; phylum Actinomycetota; class Actinomycetes; order Actinomycetales; family Cellulomonadaceae; genus Cellulomonas. The sequence continues at coordinate 98,963 of WRMB01000001.1, forward strand.
ACCAGTCTCCGCGCTGTGCGAGCTGTCGATGGTGCGTGGTCGGGCGCTCCGGATGTTGTGGGAAGGGTCTATCTGGTCCGAACCTACGGTTGCGTAGGGTTGCTGCGTGCCCCCCACATCGACCGTGACCACGCTCCACCAACGCTATGTCGTCGAGGACTCCGGGCCCGACGGAGTCCCCACCGGCTACCGTCTGGACTGCCCGCCGGACTTCTCGTTCGGCTACGACGTCGTCGACGCGATCGCCGCCGCCGAACCTGACCGGCCGGCCCTGCGCTGGTCGGACACCACCGGCGCCGTCGAGCGCTATACCTTCGGCGATATCGCCCGGCTCTCGGACGCCGCCGCGTCGTGGTTCCGTTCGGTCGGGGTCCGCAAGGGCGACCGGGTGCTGCTGGTGCTGCGCCGCCACCCGCAGTTCTGGTGGGCGGTCATCGGTCTGCACAAGATCGGCGCTGTCGCGGTGCCCGCCACCCACCTGCTCAAGGCGTACGACCTGGTGATCCGGCTGCGCGAGGCCAAGATCAGCGCGGTCGTGGCGACGATGGACGGTGACGTCGGCGCCGAGATCGACCAGGCCGCGGCCGAGCTGGGCCTGGACCCGGTCAAGGCCGGAGTGTGCGGCCCGCCCCGGCCCGGCTGGCTGGACTTCGACACCGCGGTCGCTGCCGCGCCGCGCTTCGAGCCGCCCACCGGCGCCGACCGCCCGGTCGCCGCCGACCCGCTGCTGCTGTACTTCACGTCGGGCACGACCGCCCAGCCCAAGATGGTGTCCCACAACCACTCCTACCCGGTGGCGCACATCCCGACGGCCAAGTACTGGCACCGGGTCGACCCTGACGGGCTGCACCTGACCGTGTCGGACACCGGCTGGGCCAAGTCGGTGTGGGGCAAGCTGTACGGCCAGTGGTTCATGGGCACGTGCGTGGACGTCTTCGACTTCGACCGCTTCGACCCGGCCGCTCTGCTGCGGCACCTGGAAGAGGCCCGTGTCACGTCGTTCTGCGCCGCCCCCACGGTGTACCGCTTCCTGGTCGACGAAGACCTGGGCGCCTACGACCTGTCGGCTCTGCAGCACGCCACTATCGCCGGGGAGGCGATGAACCCGGTGGTCTTCGAGACCTTCCGCGAACGCACCGGCCTGGAGCTCAAAGAGGGCTACGGCCAGACCGAGCTGACTCTGGCCGTGGTGACCAACTACTGGCAGCCGACCAAGCCCGGGTCGATGGGCCTGCCGTCACCGGCCTACGACGTCGTCCTGCTCGACGAGGACGGTCGTGAGGTCGGCGTCGACCAGGAGGGCGAGATCTGCCTGCGCACCGGCGACGGGCACCCCGTCGGCATGTTCGACGGGTACGTCGACGACCCGGCGACCACCGCCGCTGCCTGGTACGACGGCTACTACCACACCCACGACCTGGCCACCCGCGACGCTGACGGCTACTTCTGGTACGTCGGACGCACCGACGACATGATCAAGACCTCGGGCTACCGGGTCGGCCCGTTCGAGGTGGAGTCGGTGGTCCAGGCCCACCCCGCGGTCAAGGAGTGCGCGATCACCGGGGCGCCGCACCCGGTGCGCGGGACCGTCGTCAAGGCCACCGTCGTCGCCGCCGCCGGTTTCGAGGCCGGAGACGACCTGGCCCGCGATATCCAGTCCTTCGTCAAGGCCCGCACCGCCGCGTACAAGTACCCCCGGATCGTCGAGTTCGTCGACGCTATGCCGGTCACCGTCTCCGGCAAGATCCGCCGCGTCGAGATCCGCGACCGCGACCACGCGGGCTGACCAGCAGCATCGGTGAGTGCCGGTTCGAGAGTTCTGTCGCGGTGCCTCGGATCTGGCCGCCGGTGTCCAGGTCCCAGATACGGATAGCGCCGTCTTCGCCGACGGTGACCAGTTCGTCGGCGTCGGGCGAGTACTGTCATACCGTCCAGGGGGAGGCGGCCGACCAGGCCCTCGACGGGTTGGCCCAGCGGGTCGCCGACGACCCGGACCGTATGACGCGGCTGCTGGCTCTTCGGGCGCTGGAGACCTGGCGGGACGTGGCCGGGTCATACGCGAATCCTTGTTCTCATACCTTCAGGAGGCCCTTGATGTCTGATCCCAGCTCGACTTCCGTTCCGGAGATCACACCGCTCCCGGCGGAAGGGCACCGCGGTATCGACAGCTTCAGCGTCGCCCGCATCACCGGTGCGACGTCGTTCTCTGAACTGCTCGATGCTTTCCGGCGAGTCGAGGCGGAGCATCGCCAACGGGGACGGTGCTTCCTCACTCTCGATTTCCTGAACCAGTGCCTGTACACCAGCGGGCACGCCATCGGTGCGCACAACCTCGATGATGGGGTCGACTACCCTGAGGACGACGACCCCGCTGCCCAAGCCGCCTACGAGACCGCGTTGTTCCGCGCTGTCTCGGCCGTCCTGCATACGCGGGACCGGAAGTGGAAGAAGGTTGCGGGCAAGCTCTTCACGGATCCGAGCGACATCGAAGCGCTGGTGAGGCTCAACCGTGATCCAGGGTTGGTGCTGGACGACGTGCACGTGGTGCAGTGTCTGCCGACCGACGACGACGTGGACCTCCTGGCCAACATCCCCAACGGCTACTTCGTATGCGACTGGACGCCTTTCGACTGCTATGCCGTGGTGCGCCGGATCAGTGGACGGCACGGGTACGCCCTTTTCGGGATCGGGGCTTCGACTCTCGGGTTCCTCAGCGTTGCCGACCCGGGGGAGCGAGACCTCTCAGCCCTGATCACCGATCTGCGGCAGCTGTACGGGCACAGCGACAGCAGCGCGTGGGCCGATCTCGCGGCTGTCGTCGAGTCGTCACCGGTGCTCCTCCTCGGCTACACAGAGGGCCTGGCCGAGACGGTAGAGCCTCGCTCCTGACTGCTGAGGAAAAGTGTTCATCCGGGGTGCAGACCAAGGTGCGCGAACCGGTCCTCCGGTACGGGGTAGAGGCGTTCGCGCGGGGCGAGCTGGCGTGCCCGGTCCATCCGCCCGGCGCGGACCGCTGCGTGCGCCCGGTGGACCAGCCCGGTGATGTCGTCGATGGCGACGATCCAGTCGTTGTACTCGGGGGCGATCAGCCGGGTCAGGCCGACCTGGATGGAGCGGTACGGCAGGTCACCGCCCCGCAACGACCGTTCCGGGTCCCACTGGACGCGGACCGGCGCCACCTTGAACGCCCGCTGCCAGGCCTCACGGTCGGCGTAGCCTCTGCCCGCGGCCTTCTTCGGGCTGAAGGTAGTCAGGACGGCGCGGTCCAGCGCCGACTCCCAGGCGTCGCGGCGGATGCGGATCGCCAGGATGTGCTCCTGCCCGGGCTTCGTCGCCCACCCGGAGCGGTACATCATCCACCCGAACGACGGTTTGATCCAGGTCGTGCGGTTCACGCTGAACGGCGGGACGAACCGTTGGGCAGCCACCGCCGGTTCGGCGATCTGGCTCCGGAACGCCTGGTAGACGGTGATCGTCTGCGCGTCGAACACGGCGCGGATCTGCTGCGGCTCGGTCATGGCGCTCAGGCTGGCAAGCCGAGAGCCAGGAGCGCAAGCATATTGCGGCCCACCGTGATCTGTGATGGTGACCTCCTGGCGTCGCCCGCACGGTACTGTGACGGCATGACCGCCGTCCCGTATCCGCCGCCAGGGCCGTACTCGGGTTACCCGTCGGGGTACCGTCCGGTGAAGATACCTCGACCCAGGACGGTCAAGGTGCTGGTCACCCTCGGGATCGTGTTCGGGTCCCTGGCGGTGGTATGCGGCGCGGTCGGGATGGTCGGTGCTTTCGGCATGACACTCGACCGACACCAGTTCGACGGCGGACGTCTTTCCGTCAGGCTGGAGGCCGACAGGGTATACGAGATCAAGGAGACGTTGGCCCGCTACGACCGTGTGTATCTGGGGGACTGTACGTTTACTGGGCCGGACGAGGCTCACGGGACCCTCACACCTATGACCATGAGCAGCTCGTCCGGGTACAGCCGGGAGTACACGGCCTATACGTTCGTCACCGACACGGCGGGCACCTATGACTTCCGCTGCCGGCACACGGACTCGCGTACCAGGGCCAGTGCACCGTTCGTCCTGCAGCCGCAGTCTCACCCGACCGACTGGATGGTCTTCGGCCTGCCTCTGACGTTCCTGGTGTTCCTGCCTGCGTGCCTGGCGACGCTGATCCCCGGCTTGGTCCAGCGGTCGCGGCTCAAGCGGTACCAGGCCTGGTCGATAGGACCCGGTGCGACTTGACGGTCCCGCCTTCTGGCGTGCGGTCGTTCATTGATCACAAAGTCGTTCATCCGGATGAACGACTTTGTGATCAATGAACGACCGTTCAGGCGCGGGCGGCCATGACCTCGTCGAGGGTGGCGGGGACGGTGGTGGTCTGGGCTTCGACACCGGCCGCGGTCAGGGCGGCGCGGACGTCGGACTCGCCGGTGGCGGCGACCCGGACCGCGGTGCCGTCGAGCACGACCGGTAGACCCGCGTCGGCCAGGGCGGTGAAGGCGTCGGTCCAGGCGGTGGCGCGTACCTGGACGGCGCGGGTGTCACCCACGAGCGCGGCCTGCGAACCGGCGGCGACGACCCGTCCGGTGGCCATGAGCACCAGGCGGTCGCACTGCTCGGCCTCCTGCATGTAGTGCGTGGTGACCAGCACGCCGACGCCCGCTTCGGCCTGGGCGCGGATGGTGTCCCACAGCCGGGTGCGGGCCAGCGGGTCGACGCCGGAGGTCGGCTCGTCGAGCACCAGCAGGTCGGGGTCATGACCCAGGGCAGCGGTGAAGGCGAGGCGTCGTTGACGGCCCAACCCGATCGACCGGACGGTCCGGTCGGCCAGGTCGTCCAGCCCTGGGGGCAGCGGCGGCACGGGGGAGCCGTAGCAACGGGCCACGAACTCCAGGTTCTGCGCCACGGTCAGATCGGCATACAGTCCCAGGCTCTGCGGGACGTACCCGATACGGCGCCGGACGTCCCGGGACGGGGCCGCGCCCAGAGCAGTGATCTGGCCGGAATCGACGGGCAACAACCCCAGCAGCAGCCGCAGCAATGTCGTCTTGCCCGCGCCGTTGGCGCCGACCAGCCCGACGATCTCGCCCGCCGCAACGTCCAGGTCCACCTCGTCCACAGCGACCACATCGCCGAACCGACGGCTCACGCCGCGTATCCGGACCAGCTCGTCGCCGACGGTATGCCGACGTTCGAGACTTTTGTCGTCGATTCGAGAGTTAAACTCTCGAATCGACGACAAAAGTCTCGAACGAGGGCGCGGTCCGACGGCGTCCCCGTCTTGGTCCTGCGCCAACGACGCCGCGATAGCGGCGTCCTCCAGGTCCAGCGTTACCGGCTGGGTACCGGGAGGGTCTATGGGCTTGGCTGGGGCGAGCCAGGCGTGACGTTCGTGGCCGCGACGCCAGACGGGCAGGTCATCAGGCAGGTCGGCGTCCTCGTCCAGCCGCACGACCGTGCCGGGGGTGCCACGGCGCACCGCGTCGGGGGTGCCGACCAGCAGGGGACGGCCCCCCGCCAGCACCAGGACCTGCGCGGCCCGTTCGGCCTCGTCCAGGTAGGTGGTGGACAGCACGACAGCGGCACCGTCGGCGGCGGTGCGCGAGATCAGCCGCCACAGCTCGGCCCGGCTCACCGGGTCCACCCCGGTGGTCGGTTCGTCGAGCACCAGCAGGTCCGGGCGGTGCAGGGTGGCCAGGCCGAACGCCAGCTTCTGGCGCATCCCGCCGGACAGCTGACCGCCCAACCGGTCCCGGGCCGGGCCCAGCCCGGTTACCTCCAGCAGCTCGGTGCGACGCTGGGCCAGCAGCGCACCGCCCAACCCGTACGCGGCGGCGACGAAGTCGACGTTCTGGTCCACGGTCAGGTCGCGCCACACCCCGGCGGCCGTGGGCATGAACCCGGTGCGTCGCCGGTCCGGCGCGTCGACCTGCCCGGCGGTGGGTCGTAGCCCGCCGACCAGGGCCCGCAGCAGCGTCGTCTTGCCCGCCCCGTCGCCGCCGACGACGGCGACCACCTGCCCGGGTGCGGCGGTCAGGTCCACCCCGTCCAGCGCGGTGGTCGCGCCGTAGCGCACGACCAGACCCCGCACGCCCCACGTCGTCACGGTCGAGGTCATGACCCGCCCCCGGCCAGGGTGCGCCGGAAGCGCAGCACGGACACGGTGACCACCACCACAGCCATACCGGCCAGCACGGTGAACGGCAGCCACAACGACGCCAGCGGTGCCCCGCGCAGCATCACCCCCTGGCTGATCTGCACGAAGTAGGTCAGCGGCAGGCAGTACCCGATCCAGCGGACGCCCGCCGCCATGGCCGTCAGGGGGAAGATGAACCCGGACAGCAGCACCTGCGGCAGCATGATCATGATCGAACCCTGGATGGCCTGCGCCTGGGTCTGCGACACCGTGGAGATGAGCACGCCCAGCCCCAGCACCACGAACAGGAACAGCAGCGCGCCCAGGGCGAACACGGCCACGTTCCCGACGAACGGCACCCCGAAGATCACCACACCGAGCCCGGTGATGATCGCCATGTCCACCGCCCCGAGCACGAAGTACGGTGCGATCTTGCCGATGATCACGTCGATGGGCCGCAACGGCATGACCGCGAGCTGTTCCATCGTCCCGGCGGCGCGCTCCCGGACCAGGCCGATACTGGTGACGATCGTCCCGACGAAGGCCAGCACCAGCCCGACCAGGGCGGGCACCATCACCCACGACGTCTTCAGGTCCGGGTTGTACAGCACTTCGACCTGTACCTGGTTACCCAGCCGACCGAGCGCCGCACTGGCCGCGGTAGCCGCGAACAGGGCCGACCCGTCCAGGTAGACCGTCGTCGGGGTGGTGTTGGTGTCGACCACGACATCGGCGACGTTGTCACGCACCAGGTCCCGGGCGTCGGCGCTGGTGCCGTCCGGGTCAGTGCGGACCACGTCGAACAGGTCAGCGGGCGGCATCCCTGGTGCCCCGGCCTCGACGGCGGCGCGGACCGCGTCGGCCTCAGGTCCGACCACTGCGGTCGTCAGGTTCTCGACCTTGAAATTGGCCGCGTAGCCGAAGACGACCAGCAGCAGCACTGGCATCACCACGAGCATCGCGACGGTCCGACGGTCCCGCCGCAGCTCGTGGAACTCCTTGAGGATCATGGCGCGCACTTCCCGCTCCTTCCGTTGGGGCACAACCTACCCGCTGGCGGCCGGGAGCGGCGGGGACCTGGGCAGCGAGCGGGTCGCAGGCCAGTGCAGCGGTGTCTGTCGCAGGATCGATACGCGGTGTCGCAGGATTGAGACGTTGATCTGGTGATAACTGTCAATGCGGTCGCGTAGTGTGGTGCGGGGTGACAGATGTCCACTATATAGCGGAGACAAGGGTAGATGATGATGCGGAACGACCTACCCCCTCTGCCGCGCATGCACGTCCCCAGCGAGGTGGCCCGCCCCTCGGCCACATATGTCGGAGGCGGCGAGCGGTGGACGGTGAGACGATCGCCAGCTAAGACTCTGATCATCCTCGGTGTCGTCTTCGGGTTGCTGGCGCTGTCGCCAATCGGCATGTTTGTTGCTGTGCAGATCTGGGACAGTCTGAACACCCAGCGTGTCGATGGTGGACAGCCCGTTGACTTGAAAGCAGAGAGCTATCTGGTCACCGAGGTTGACTCTTACCGGGCCCAGCAGGGCCTGGGAGACTGCACGGTCACCGGTCCTGAAGACGCCGACTACGAACTCATCTACGGGCAGGGAGGCGTCTTGGGGAGTTTTAGATATGGCGAATACACGTTCATAACAGATACGCCGGGGCAGTATGTCTTCGAGTGCGTTGACCAGCAGGGAGGCTGGCGGGACGCGTCGTTCAGCCTCACCCTGGACGAAACGTCCATGGTGGTGTTTTTTATCGCATTCCTTGCGTTTCCCGTGTTGTTATTGTTCGGCCCGGCAGCTCTCGCGACTCTGATACCCGGTCTGGTCGTGTGGTCCAGGGACAGGCGGCTCCACGCTGCAGCCGTTCCCTGGTCGCACGTCCCACCCGATCCCGCTGGCCACGGGCAACCAGCGGCCGGTAGGGTGCTCACCGACGTCACAGATGTTGCGCGTCCTGCTCTGGGAGGGTCGTACGTCAAAGCTGACCCTGAGAGCGTTGCCCTTCCACATTACTGCTCCCGCCCCCCGCCCTACCCCCCGCCCTACCCAGCGCCCTACCCATCCCGTTCGGCGTGGGGAAAAATGGCTGTCGCGTCGGTGATCGTCGGGATCGTCGCGGCGTTCCCGCAGGGGGTTTTCTTGCCCGCTGCGACCGGGGGTCTCGTCCTGGGCGTTATCGCGCTCACCGCGGACGACAAGAAGCCAGTTGTCACGGGCACAGCGATCCTCGGCGTGGTCATCAACGCGTCTGTCCTGATTTTCCGAGCTGCTTCCCTCGTACTGTGACTGGTTTGAGCTCGGACACCGCCGATCAGGTAGTCAGTGCTGCGTCGCCAGGCGCGGGACCGTCTCGTCGGCGGGCGGTGCCGACGGGGTGTCGGCCACCAGGTGGGCGGTGGCGATCATCAGCTTGATCCGGTTGAGCTGGTTGACCTGGGAGGCGCCTGGGTCGTAGTCGATGGCGACGAGGTTGGCGCCGGGGTGCTGGCGGCGGATCTCGGCGAACATGCCCTTGCCGACGACGTGGTTGGGCAGGCAGGCGAACGGCTGCACGCAGGCCACGTTGGGGACGCCCAGGTCGATGAGCTCCAGCACCTCGGCCGCCAGCAGCCAGCCCTCTCCGGCCTGGTTGCCCAGGGAGGTCACCGACTGGGCCCGTTCGGCCAGGTGCGTGGGGTGGGCCGGGACGGCGAACTTGGGTTCGGGATGCTGGGCGTTGGCCCGGACCAAGGCCCGACGCACCGGGCGGCGCAGGCCCTCCAGGTAGCGGGCGACGAGCTGCTTGGTCCGCAACCAGCGCTCGGTGCCGAGGTTGTCCCGGTTCCACTGGGCCTGGTACAGACCCATCACGAGGAAGTCGAACAGACCCGGCAGCACCGCCTCGCAGCCTTCGGCCTCGATCACGGCGACCACGTCGTTGTTAGCGTCGGGGTGGAACTTCACCAGGACCTCCCCGACGATCCCGACCCGGGGGCGTCTTGACACATCGCGCAGGGGCAGGGCGTCGAATTCTTCGACCATGGCCTGCACCAGCCTGGTGTACCGCACCCGGCCGCTGGTAAAGGTCTGCGACCGACCGGTCTGGACCCATTCGCGGCATACCTGGTCCCAGCGGTCGTAGAGCCGCCCAGCACTGCCGGTCTCGGCCTCGTACGGCCGCACCCGCAGCAGCAGGGACTGCAGCAGATCGCCCAGGACGATAGCCCGCACCGCATCGCGCAGCAGCGCCGGCGTCAGCGAGAACCCCGGGTTGGACTCGATATTCGACGTGGAGATCGCCAGCACCGGCACCTGGCCGAACCCGGCGTCGCGCAGAGCCTTGCGCAGCAGGCCGGTGTAGTTCGTCGCCCGGCACATCCCGCCGGTCTGGGTGATGAGCACCGAGGTGCGCTCCGGGTCTTCGGCACCGCTGACGAAAGCGTTGACCAGCTGGCCGACGACCATGATCGCCGGGTAGCAGACATCGTTGTTCACCGTCGTCAGCCCGGCCTCGACGTCGTCGTTCGAGACGTGCCGCAGGACCTTCACCCGGTACCCGTGCTTGCGCAGCACCGGTTCGACGATGGAGAGCTGCACCGGTGCCATCTGCGGGGCGATGATGGTGTGGGTCGCCTTCATCTCCTTGGTGAACACCGTTCGTCCAGCGGCCGGGCGTTCGGCGGCCGGGCGTTCGGCAACCTGGTCTTCGACGTTGGTCGGTGCGGGCATCGTCGGCATCCCGAGGAACGTCGCGCGTTCGTCGGCGGCCGCCGCCAGGGAGCGCAGCCGGATCCGGGCCGCCCCCAGGGACGAGATCTCGTCGATCTTCAGCAGCGTGTGGACGCCGTCGCGTGCCGCCAGGATCTCCGCGACCTGATCGGACGTGACCGCGTCCAGGCCGCAGCCGAAGCTGTTCAGCTGGACCAGCTCCAGGTCCGGGTCGGCGGCGACGACGGCCGCCGCCTCGTACAGCCGGGTGTGGTACGCCCACTGGTCGCGTACCCGCAGCGGCCGTTCCAGCACCGAGGCGGACTCGTCGACGACCGAGTCCTCGGTGAACACGGCCATGCCCAGGGTGTTGACCAGCTCGGGGATGCCGTGGTGCACCTCCGGGTCCACGTGGTACGGCCGACCGGCCAGCACGATGCCGCGCACCCCGCGACGACGGCACTCCTCGCGCGCCTGGCGGGCCCGGGCCCGGATATCGGCCCGGCAGCGGGCGTCCTCGGCGTAGCCGGCCTCGACGGCGGCGGTGGCCTCGTCCAGGGTGACGTCCCAGTCGGCGAACACCTCGGTGAGCCGTCGGGCCAGCGTCACCGGATCGGCCAGGTTCAGGTACGGGTACAGCAAGCGCACCCCGTCGGCCCGGGCTCCCTCCAGGTTGGTAGCGATCACCTGCGGGTAGAAGGCGACGACCGGGCAGTTGTAGTTCCGGTCCGAGGCGGTCACCAGCTGCTGCTCGAACTGCACCGCCGGGTAGAAGATCGTCCGCACGCCTTTGGCCAGCAGCGCCTCCACATGTCCGTGCACCAGCTTGGCCGGGTAGCAGACGTTCTCCGACGCGATGGAGTCCATCCCGCGTTCGAACAGCTCGTGGCTGGACCGGGGGGAGATCATGACCCGGAACTTCAGCGCGGTGAGCACGGTGAACCAGAACGGGTAGTTCTCGTACATGTTCAGCGCCCGGGGTATGCCGATATCGCCCCGGGTGGCTTTAGCGGCGGTGAGCCTGCGGTAGGCGAACAGACGCTTGTACGTGTCGTCGTACAGGTTGGGCAGGTCGGACTTCTCCCGGGTGGGGTCGGCGCCGCGGTCGCAGCGGTTGCCCGAGACGTGGCGCTCGCCGTCACCGAATACCGACACGGTGCACTGGCAGTGGTTCTGGCACAGCTGGCACTGGCTCATCTGGGTGTCGACCGTGACCTGCCGCAGCTGCGGCACGGTGAGCAGGGCGGAGGGCCGGCCGGGGACGAACCGGGCCTTGGCGGTCAACGCCGCGCCGTAGGCCCCCATCAGCCCGGCGATATCCGGCCGCACCACGTCCCGGCCGGTCAGCAGCTCGAACGCCCGCAGCACCGCGTCGTTGAGGAAGGTCCCGCCCTGCACCACGACGATACCGCCCAGCTGGTCGGCGTTCCGTAGCCGGACCACCTTGTACAGCGCGTTGCGGACCACCGCGTAGGACAGCCCCGCGGCGATATCACCGACCGACGCCCCCTCTTTCTGCGCCTGTTTCACCGACGAGTTCATGAACACAGTGCAGCGCGAGCCGAGGTCCACCGGGGCGTCGGCGGTCAGGGCCGCGGCAGTGAACTCTTCGATGCTCAGGCCCAGGGACTCGGCGAAGGTCTGCAGGAACGACCCGCAGCCGGACGAGCAGGCCTCGTTCACCGCGATGGAGTCGATGACGCCGTCGTGCACCCGCAGGAACTTCATATCCTGCCCGCCGATATCGATCACCGAGGTCACCCCGGGGGCGATGGCGTCGGCCGCCCGGTAGTGCGCCATCGTCTCGACCTCGCCGGTGTCGATGTGCAGCGCGGCCTTGACCAGGCCCTCGCCGTACCCGGTGACACAGGTGTGCGCGATGATCGCCGCCCGGGGCAGGGCGCGGCGCACCTCGGTGACGATCCGCACCGCCGCGCCGACCGGGTCGCCCTCGTTGGACCCGTACCAGCTCCACAGCAGACGGTCGTCGGTGTCGATCAGCACGGCCTTGATGGTGGTGGACCCGGCGTCCAGGCCCAGGTAGACCGCGCCCCGGGCGTCGGCCAGGTCGGCGCGGGGGATCTGCTGGTCGCCGTGCCGGGCGACGAACCGGCTCCGGGCGTCGGCGTCGGCGAACAGCCGGGGCATCCGGTCGGACGCCGGCACCAGGTGGCGTCGTTCCAGCAGCCGGTCGGCCAGGTCTGCCAGGGTGACGGACGGGCCGGTGGCGGCCAGCGCCGCGCCCAGCGCGACGTACAGCTGGGCCCGGTCGGGGCAGACGAAGCCGGTCGCCGCCTGGCCCAGCGCGCGTTCGAAGGCCACCCGCAGCTGCGGCAGGAAGAACAGCGGACCGCCGAGCAGGACGATCCGTCCGCGCACCGGTCGGCCCTGGGCCAGCCCGGAGATGGTCTGGGTGGCCACGGCGGCGAAGATCGACGCGGCCAGGTCCTCGTGGCGGGCGCCGTCGTTGACCAGGGGCTGCAGATCGGACTTGGCGAACACCCCGCAGCGGGACGCGATGCGGTACAGGTGCAGGTGACCCGCGGCCAGGCGGTCCAGGCCTGCCGCGTCGGTCTTCAGCAGGGTGGCCATCTGGTCGATGAAGGCACCGGTGCCGCCGGCGCAGGTGCCGTTCATGCGCTGCTCGGGGGTGGGTCTGAGGTAGGTGAGCTTGGCGTCCTCGCCGCCCAGCTCGATGACCACGTCGGCGTCGGGCTGGTAGCGCTGCACCGCGGTGGTCCCGGCGATGACCTCCTGGACGAAGCCGACGTCGAGCGCGTCGGCGATGCCCAGCCCGCCCGACCCGGTGATCGCGGGCACCACCTGGGCGTCGGGGAACTGCCGGGCCAGGTCGTGGACCAGGCGGGTCAGCTCGGCGTGCACGTCGGCGTTGTGGCGTCGGTACTCCTCGCACCGAACCTGCTCGTCTTCGAGCAGGACGGCCTTGAGCGTGGTGGACCCGATGTCCAGACCGAGCCGCCAGGGCGGGCTCATGCGCAGGTCCCTCTCGTCGCGGGCAGTCAAGGGTCGTCTCGTCCTGGGCGCGCAGGCCCAGGACCGCAATCTACGCCAACTACGCTTCTTGGTGCTGGTCGGGGTGCCATCCAGGTGTCGTGGCGCAGGTGATGGACCCGAGGTGTTCACCAATTGGACAGCGCTGCGTGACCCCGGCCGGTTACCGTGGGCGACGTGAACATCTCAGATGCACGCCGCGACGCGGCCTCGTACTGGTTCGAACGGGAGGCGGGGGAGCCGACCGACGACGCGCCCACCCCGGCCGGTCCGCCCGACGCCGTCGGGCGCATGGACACGCGTGGTACCTGGGTGGAGATCATGGTCGACCAGGCGGTGCGCCGCGGCGACTTCGACGACCTGCCGCTGGCCGGTAAGCCCCTGCCCGACCTGGACTTCCGCGATCCGGACTGGTGGCTCAAAGGCAAGATCCGCAACGAGGGCCTGAGCGGTGAGGGCCTGGTGCCCGAGGCGCTGCTGCTGCGGGCCGAGGACGAACGGATGCACGACCGGCTCGACGACCTGCGCCACGAGCAGCAGGTGAGGGCCGCTCTCGCCGAGTTCAACCGGCGGATCGTCGAGGCGCGGCGCCAGCTCACCGGCGGGCCGCCCGTCGTCACACCGCTGCGCGATATCGACGCCGAGGTCGCCGTCTGGCACGAGCGTCGGGCCGCGGCCCGGTCGCTGACCCAGGTGCCCACGCAACGCCCCGGCTGGCTGGCCCGGCTGCTCGGTCGCTGACCCGCCGGCGCGGTGCCTGAGCTCTGGCCGCGGCCTGCTGGTAGGGCCGCGGCCTGCTCGAAGGTCAGCCGAAGGCGGCGATCTCGATCTTCTTCATGCTCATCAGGGTGGCGTAGGCGCCCGGTCTGGTCATCAGCTGGCTCATGGTGGCGGGGACGACCTGCCAGCTGAGCCCGAACCTGTCGACGCACCAGCCGCACCGCTCGGCCTCGGGGACGGCGCTGAGCCGGTCCCAGCAGTGGTCGAGCTCGGCCTGGTCGGCGACCGAGAGCCTCAGCGACACACCAGGGTTGAACGTGAAGTCCTGGTCGGCGGCGTCCGTCGCGGCGAACCACTGGTCGAGCACCTGGAAGTCGGCGAACATCACCTCACCGGCGACCGGGCCGGCCTCCGGCGGGTACCGGACCATCGTCCCGGTCCGCCCGGCGAACAGGGAGGTGTAGCGCTCGACCGCCTCGGCGGCCCGACCCTGGACGGTGTGGCCGAACATCAGGCTCGGGGTGACGAACGGGCGGGGTTCGCCCTCGGGGTTGGTCAGCATCAGCTGCCAGCTCACGTCGTACCGGTCGGCGACCCAGCCGTAGTGCGGGCTGAAGGGGTACTCCTGCAGCGGCATCAGTGCCTGCCCGCCGTCGGACAGTGCCGCCCACATCTCGTCCAGGTGCTGGCGGGCCCGCGGGTCGACCGACGGGTCGAAGTTCAAGATGAACGACACCGACGGGTTGAGCGAGAACTCGGGGCCCGCGTTGGTCCCCAAGAGCCGGAACCCCGGCTGACCGGGCTGCGGGTAGCCTGCCAGCTCGAGCTCCACCAGGAGCACCTGGCCCGCCATATCGGCCTGGAAATCCAGCAGCCCCTCGGTCGGGTAGTACTGGGTGTCGACCACCCGGCTGTCCGGGAAGACCGTGGTGTAGAACTCCGCTGCCTCGCCTGCGGCGTGGTCGAACCAGATATTGGGCACGATCCGCTGCATCGTCGGCCTCTCGTCGTTGCGCGTCGTCGCGCAGGGTAAGTGATCTTCTGTCGGTCGCGGTCCAGCATCCCACGGGCGCTGGCGACGGTGGTCCCGTGACGCCAGGCCGGACGGGACCGGTCAGAGCGTGAACGGCGCCCGGCGAGACCACGACGGGACAGGCGCCCCGACGCGGGACGGCCGCGGTCAGACGTCCGTCTGGGTGAGCATCTCGACGACGATATGGGCCGAGCGTTCGGAGGCATCGTCCACATGGGTGGCGTGGTCGTCGCTCGCTGCGGGGCCGCACAGGTCGGACACTCCGCGCACCGACACGAACGGGACCCCGAACAGGTGCGCCACCTGGGACAGCGCGGCCGACTCCATATCGGTGGACAGGGCTTCGGGGAACTGGTTACGCACCTCGTCGACGTTCTGCGCGGTGACGAACGAGTCGGACGACACCACCAGGCCGGTCCGGGTGGGGATATCGGGCGTGCCCGCGGCGGCTGCGGCGGCGACGAGACGCCGGTCGCAGGTGTAGCGCTCGGGCATGCCAGGGACCTGGCCCAGCGCGTAGCCGAAGCCGGTGGCGTCGGCGCTGGAGTACAAGGTCTCGGAGGAGACCACCACGTCACCGACGCGGACGTCAGTACCTAGGCCGCCTGCTGTTCCGGCGCTGACTATCATGCCGACCGGAATGTCGTCAAGGAGCGTGGTGAGAACGTACGACGTGGCAGTGGCGGCGTTGACCAGGCCGATGCCGGAGCGGACGAGCATCACAACGCGCCCGGCGATGACCGCGAGGTTTGCGTCTGCACGCTTCAGCTCTGCTGCATCTGTCGCCTCGGCCTGTGCCAGGAAAGGTTCGGCTTCCTCTGCCATGGCCACGACTATCAAGGCGTCCAGCCTGCTCTTAACTCGTCGCGGGTGGCCAGCAACTCGGCGGCGGCCTTGGTGTCGTCCAGAGTGTGGTGCGCGCCCCATCACCGGGTCACCTGCGTCCACTCGTCCTGGTGAGCCAGGAGCTCGGCGGCGGCGGCCTGGGCGCCGGCCAGGGTGTGGTGCGCGCCCCAGCCGCACTGCACCTCGTTGGCGGCGGGCACCTCGTCGGCCTCCAGGATGTCCTGCAGCGTGGCCGCGACCAGGTTGTGGACCGCCTCGTCGGACGGTTCTCCGGTCAGCATCAGGTAGAACCCGGTCTGGCAGCCCATCGGGGAGAAGTCGAGCACCGCGTCGCAGTGGTTGCGGGAGTGCTCGGCGAACAGGTGCTCCAACGAGTGCACCGTGTCCATCTCCAGGTGCTCGACGTTGGGCTGGGTGAACCGGACGTCGTACTTGGAGATCACGTCGCCGTGCGGCAGCCTCTTGCGGTCGGCCAGCCGGACGTACGGGGCGGCCACGGTGCGGTGGTCGAGGTTGAAGGACTCGACGTTCATGCGCTGCGTCATGGGAACCAGTGTGGGGCACGGTCCGGTCGGTACCGCGGCGTGGGGCGGTCGTGTCGGGCTTCGTCGGCGACCGGGCGGCACGCGGGAGGCGTGTGGGCAACTATTGTCGTATCGACATGAACTAGTGGTAGGCTTCCGCCCATGTCGCTCACCTCCCCGATGCCCCCACCGTGGTTGCGCTACCCCGGTGTCTCCTTCGCCAGCATCCACTGGAGGACGGGCGCGGGCGAGGACTACGTATCGCAGCTCGGTGGGTGGCTGCGCTCGCTGTCTCCGGCCGACCGGGCGGAGTACCAGCGTCTGTTCCCCGCGCCGAAGACCTGGCCCCGGTACTACCAATCCGTCGACGAGGACGCCAGGCTGGCCGAGCTGGCGGATCTGGAGATCGGGGGCGTCCAGCACTGGGAGCCCCACGGTGCCCGCCGCTACACCCGGGACAGCCTGAAGGCTCGGTGCGCCGCGGGGGAGCAGCCGTCGTACATCATGTTCTGGAAACCCGGTGAGCCCGGAACCGAGGCATGCCTGGGGCAGTGGCAGCCGTCGCAGTTCACGGTCGACGGCCAGACGTACGGCTGCACCGAGCAGTACATGATGGCCGAGAAGGCCCGCCTGTTCGACGACGAAGAGATGGAGCGGGCCATCATGGCGACCGACGACCCGGCCACCATGAAACGCCTGGGCAGGAAAGTCCGCGGTTTCGACGCCGGGATGTGGGGCAAGGCCAAGCACTCCATCGTCCTCAACGGTAATTATGCCAAGTTCAGCCAGGACCCTGACCTGCGCAGCTACCTGACAGGCACTGGTGACGCGGTCCTGGTCGAGGCCAGCCCGCTCGACACGGTCTGGGGCATCGGCCTGGGCGCGAACAACGAACGGGCGACCGATCCGGCCCGCTGGCGCGGTGCGAACCTGCTCGGTTTCGCCCTGATGGAGACCCGTGACGAGATCGCCCGGGTCTGGGCGCACGCCGACCTCCTCTGACCCACCAGTTCCGTGACGTCAGTTCGAGACTTCTGTCGCGGATTCGAGAGTAATACTCTCGAATCCGCGATGTGATGTCTCGGAACATAGGTGACAGTTCTGCCTCAGGACATGGGTGACAGTTCGTGTCTCGGGACATGGGTGACGGTTTGCCGAGGACGGGTGGCCTTGGGACTGTCACCGATGTCCTGAGGCGCTGTTTGACCAGGCTCAGGACATCGGTGACGGCAGCGGGCGTGACGAGCCGTGGAGTCTTCAGGGCGGTGGTGTGCCGTGGGTGGTGGCTGAGACGTACCGGGTGCCGGGGGCGGGTAGGGGCTGGTCGGCGAGGACTTCGCCGGTGGTGGGGTCGGCGATGGTGATCGTGGTGGTGTCGACTACCACGACGACGTCGCGGCCTGCGTGGGCGGTTCCCAGGTAGTAGGACAGGCTGTGGACGGTGACTACCCCCTTGGTGGAGGCTCTGCGGGTGTAGTCGCCGGGTGGGACCGGGGACGGTGCGGGCCGGGCGGGGGTCGGGGGGCGTCGGCCACGGGGGTGGCGTCCCAGGCTTGTTGTGGGGTGGCTCGTCCTGGTAGCCCCTGGTGGGGGCGTTGGTCGTTGTAGATCTGGTCGAAGGCGTCGACCTGGGCCTGGAGCCCGGCGAGGGTCGAGGCCAGAGGTTGTCTGCCCAACCAGCGGAACAGGGTCTGGTGGAACCGCTCGTTCTTGCCCTGGGTGGTCGGTCTGCCGGGCTTGCCGGTGATGGTCTCCACGCCCAGGGACTGGGCGTAGGCGGTGAGCCTGCCCACCCGGCCCCGCCGTGAGGGGTTCAGCGCCGACCCGTTGTCGGTCAGCAGCCGTTGGGGCACGCCCCGGGCGGCCACGCCCTTCTTGAACACCGCCAGGGCGGCTTCGGCGGTCTCGCCGCTGGCGACCAGAGACGCCACGGCGACCCTGGAGTGGTCGTCCTGGAGCTGGAAGACCACGCACCTGCGGCCGGCGGTCAGGACCCACTCGGTGGCGTCCAGCTGCCAGCACGCGTTGGGCGCGGGGTACACGAACCGCCGCCAGGCAGCCCGCGGTCTCTTGCGCGGCTCGACGCGGGCCACGCCCCGCTCACGGAAGATCCTGGCCAGCGACGCCACCGACGGCGCGGCCAGACCCATCGACACCATCTTGTCGTGCACGCTGACCGGCCCGTGGTCCAGCCCGGACCGCTCCAGCGCCGCACGCACCTGCACGGCCTGGTCCTTGACGTCCTCGCCGATCCGGGTCGGGGACCGGACCGGACGGCGCGACCGGGGCTCCAGAGCCGCAGCCTGACCCTCAGCACGGGCCCGAGCCCTGATCGCGTAGAACGTCTTGCGAGAGACGCCGTGCTCGGCACAGAACGTCGTCACCGCCCCGCGGGGCGCGTCGTCAGGCCAGGCGGCGATCGCCAGCCGGGTACGAGGGCCGACAGGACTGGGTGAGGGTCTGTTCGTCACCGGCCAAGCAAACCGGTGCGCCTACGGGCACTGTCACCGATGTCCTGAGTCATCCCTGGTCGGCACCGACACACCAGGACACCGGTGACAGTCCAGGCCGCACGCGACGCCACCAGAGGTCACCTCGAAGAAGTGTCACCACGAAGACCTCGTGTTCTGTCACCGATGTCCTGAGGCAGAACTGTCACCGATGTCCTGCGAGATAACACTCTCGAATCCGCGACAGAAGTCTCGAACTGACGTCACGGGCTGTCCTGGGGCCTGTGGCTCAGCGGTTGGTGCGGCCGCGCAGGCGCTCGGTCAGACGGCGGTCGCGTTTGGTGGGGCGGCCAGCGCCGCGGTCGCGCTGGGCGACCACGGCGACCGGCTCTCCTCGCGGGGGAGCGGGAGTGCGGTCGAGGTAGCAGGTGACCGCGACGGGTGCGCCGACCCGTTTGACGATGAGCCGCTGCACGACGACGATCCGGTCCCGTGCCCCGCCACGCACCACGACCTCGTCCCCCGGCACGACGAGCGTCGCCGGTTTGGCGCGTTCCCCGTTGACCCGCACGTGCCCGGCCCGGCAGGCCTTCCCGGCGGCCGACCGGGTGGGGAACAACCGCACCGCCCAGCACCAGGCATCCACCCGGGCCTTGCTCACCTCTGCCATCGGCCCAGCATCGCACGTCTGCGCACACAGGGGCTGGCCGCTATGCGAGGTTGTGCAGAGGCAGCCTGTTGTGTAGACTCAACAGATGATCAGCAGGGGGCGGCATCCGAAGAACGTGATCAACGACGCGCTCCGGGAGTTTGACCCTGAAAGGTTCGAGGTGGTTGTGGTTCACAGGGGCCACCGTTGGGGCATGGTCCGGTGCTTGAGCTGTGGCGACGTTCGGGCGGTCTACTCGACGCCCCGCGTCCCAGAGGACAACGCACGAGATATCCGTTTGTTCGCCAGCAGGCATCAGCACCAGGAGGAGTGAGGACGATGGCACCGCACGAGTTCACGATCTTCCTCGACCGTGCGCCGTCGGACGAAGAGTACGACGTCTTGTACGAGGTTGGTTTCGACGACTCCACGCCTGGCACCCATGCTGGGCGTGGGCTGATCCACGTCCACCGTGAGGCGGAGTCTCTGGTCGAGGCCATCATCTCGGTGTGCCTCGACGCTGTCCGGGCTGGTTTTCAGGTCGTCGCCCTCGAGGACGAAGACCTCGTCTCCCTCAAGACCGTCGCCGAACGGGTGGGACGCACCTACGAGTCGGTGCGCCTGCTGGCCCACGGCAAGCGCGGGCCTGGCGGGTTTCCTCCGGTCCAGTCCGGCGACGGCTGGACGCTGGTCTCCTGGGCGGCCACCGCCGACTGGTTCCGTCAGCACTACGGGACGGACGTGACCAGCGACGAGCGCGAACGCACCCTCGCCGCGGCCGACCACCTGCTGCGCGCCCGGGCCCTCGGCATCGACCTGACCCCTCTCGTCCCGCTGGCCGCCGCCTAGGGTTTTCCGAGCTCACGGGAATCGAGCCGGGCATGACGGATATTGCGTTGCTCTGGGCGGGGCGTGCGGCCAAGAATCGTTCGTCACCAGTCGGACGCTGAACGGAGACGTTCCGTGGGAACGAGGGAACTGCTGGACGAGGCGTTGGCGAGCAACCATCCGTGGGAGGACGGACTGCTCGCCCTGGTAGGCGACCCGCCTGCGGACCTGCTCACCGTCGTCAGGCAGCGCTGGCCGGAGGTGCGAGGCAGGCGAGGTCCGTACGGGATGTGGACGCACCTGCTTGCCCGTGTGCTGCAGATGGTTCCCGATCCTGCGGCCGACGCGGTGCTGTTCAACCTGCTCGACCCGGCGCACCCGTCTGAAGCCGCCGATATCCTCGACGCGGTGGCCGCCCGGCGCGACCGTCTCGGCCTCGATCACGTGCGGGCCGATATTCCGTCGGCGCTGCGACACTGGCTCGGGCACAAGCACTACAAGGCTCGCGGGGCAGCGCTTGCCGTGACGGCGCTCAGCGGGCAGACGTGTCTGGTCCCTGATGTGGTCGACCTGCTGGACGATCCGCAGGTCGGTGGAGAGGCCGCCCTGGCGCTGGCGCAGATGGGGGCCGTCGACCAGCTTCCGGCACTGCTGCGGCACCTGTCGAAGACCCGCGGCGACAACCGCGACCGACTGGTGGCGGCCATCGGCCTGCTGGGCCAACCCTCGGCCGTGCCGAGCCTGCTGCAGCTGCTGGCGAAAGCACCGAAGGAGAACGTCCAGGAGCTGGACCACGCACTCCGCACGCTGACAGGCCACGATCCCGTGCTCCCCCTGGTCACGGGCAGAAACGAGTGGTTGCGTGCGGTAAGGCAGGCCTGGTCCCGGTGGGACGGGACGGTGCCTGAGCCGACCGTCGCCAGCATCCAGGTGCTCGACCCGGCCCGGGCGTCTGGTCGTGTCCGACGGCACAGGGACGCTGACCTTAGACACCGACCCGCCGAGGATCGGGTCGTCATGGGTCCGTTGGGGACAGTCGCTGTACATCGCGGGGCAGCCCGTCTACCGCATGGGTGGCGGCGCGATGTGCGGCACCTGCGAGAGCGTGATGACGTGGAGCGGGATGGCGCCAGACCGGGCTGTCCTCGAGTCGGCCCAGGTCCGTGAGGCTCTGGCCGACGTCCGTGCGTTGACACCCCAGCTTCTGGCCACGGTGGCTCCGCTGCTCGGCCTGCTCCGGTCCGGGCACTACGCGGTCACTCTGGTGGACCTCGACACCGAAGCCGTCGACCGTCCCGAGCAGTCGTGGTGGTCACGCCGGGTCCAGCTGCGCGACGGCTGGGAAGACGACCACGAAGCCCCAGGATGGCCCGGGGAGAACCATCTCCAGGTCCGAGAACCTCTCCCAGGCGAGATCCCGACCTTCTGTGTCGTGATGCCCACCCAGCCTCCCGAGCGCACCGACCCGAACGTGGTCGACCGCCATGCTGCGGCCATGCGCGACGGACGCCACCCTGCTGCCGTGCTGCTGACCCTGATCGAGGACCGGTACGTCGAGTGCCTGGACGAAGAGAGGCTGGTCATCGGCGTGGTCCTGGACGGACACCACCGGTTGCTCGCTGCCGCCCGAGAAGGGCTGCCCGCCAGGGCGGTCATGGTGACCCGGCTCGAAGACGTCGCTGCCGAGGACCCGGCCTGTCACGTCGACAAGGTGCTGGCACCCCTGCGGTCGTCCTGAACTCGACCAGCACCGACGAGGTGAGGGCGCTATCTGGACACGATTCGGATAGTATTCTGATACTGATCTGCGCTGAGGAGGGTCGCTGTGATCCACATCCGTCCCGTATCGGACCTGCGTAACAGGTACACCGACATCGAGCGGCAGGTCCGGACAGGCCAGCCGGTCTTCCTGACCAAGAACGGCTACGGGTCGATGGTCGTCATGAGCTTGGAGGGCTACGCCGCGCTGGCCCAGGACACCGAGGCGGCCCTCGACGCTGCCGACCGTGCGGCCGAGGCGTCACCCGACCGTCTCACCCACGACGAGGTGTTCGCCCGTGTTCGAGGACGGCTGTGACCTATCAGCTGCACTACCTGCCGCTGTTCGAAGCAGACCTGGCTGAGACTGTCGGCTACATCGCCCACGTCCTGCTCAACCCGCAGGCTGCGTCCGACCTGGTCGACGCCACGGAGGCAGCGATCCTCCGACGCCTGGCGGCCCCAGACGGCTACGCGCCCTTCGGCTCGGCGAAGCACCGCAACCACCCCTACTACACCATCCCCGTGAAGAACTATCTGGTGTTCTACACCTTGATCGGCGACGTGATGGAAGTCCGTCGTTTCCTCTACGCCCGCCGCGATCTGCCGCCGTTGCTCACGTAGCAACCAGGCGCTTGGCATCGACCTGGCCCCTCTCGTCCCGCTGGCCGCCGCCTAGGGGTCTCTCAACCCTCCGAGTGCACCGATCCGGACGTCCCCAGGAACGTGACCTTCAGCATTCTCCGACCTCGTCTCGTCCGTCAGCGTCGTCAGGTTCTCAAGAAAAACGGGGGATCGGCAAGACGATACCGGGCTACCCTACGACCCGGTTGCACGCTCGGAAGGACGGCCATGACCAGCGACGACGAGACTGCCGAGCGCGAATGGCTGGAGTTCGTCGTTCGCGGCACCCTGGACCGGGACGGGTATCAGCGTGAGCGCAGCCTGATCGAGCTCCAGGCGTTCGGCCCACAGGCGTTGCCGGACATGCTGCCGCTGGTCAACAACTGGGTGGGCGTCATCCGGGACCGCGCTGTGGACCAGTCGGTCCAGCTGTACGGCGAGGCCACCATCAGCCAGATCGTGGCGTCGCTGCCCGCGCTGGACGGTGTGCAGCGGGGCCGGCGTCGGTCGAGCGGTGCGTGGAAGCAGCTGTACCGCGCCGTCTGGACCCGGATGCGCCAGCTGCCCGCGCAGGTGGTGACCGAGGTCGTGCTGCCGTCGTACCCTTCGGCCGATATCTCCGTGCGACGGTTGTGCTGTCGTCTCCTGTCCGACGGTGCGTTGCTGACCGACGCGGTCGGGCTCGCGCTGCTGGCGGGCGAGCCTGACGAGTCCACCAAGACGACGATCGTCCAGCTGATGCTCCAGGCACGGTGCGACGACTCCACGATGACGGCACTGCTGAACCACAGGAGCCCGGCGGTCCGAACCGAAGCCCTGCGGGTTCGAGCGGCGGCGACGAGCGAGCCCTGGGCGGGGTTCGAAGAATTTCTCGGCGACCGCAGCCGTGCGGTGCGAGAGGTGGCCGCGCAGGTGGCACGCCGGTACGGGCTCGTCCCCGCCGACGTGTGCCGCCGACGCGTCGCCCAGCAGCCGACCCCGGGGTTCGTCGCCGGTCTGGGCGAGACCGGTCGTGACGCTGACTTCGTGCTCGTCGAACCGCTCCTGCGCAGCCCCGACCCGGCTCTGCTGCGTGCGGCGGTCACGGCCTACGCCTCGGTGCGCTACGAGCCCGCGGCGGACGTCCTGCAGCCACTGATCAACCACCGGCACGGCAGCAAGGCGGCCTACCAGGCGATCGTGCGCCTGCACGTCGCTGTTGACGGTGAGCAGTGCTACCGCGACTACCTGGCCAGCCGCTCGGCCGTCGTCCGTCGCCGGCTGGTTCTCGTCCTGTGCGACGGGCCCAGCTGGAACGCCCTGCCGTGGCTGCTCCGGCTGTACCGGGACCTGCCCGACGAGCTCCGCCCTGTCGTCCTGGCGAAGATGACGACGTGGCGGCCCGGGACGGGCCCGCCGACCACGCAGCAGATCGGTGCCGTGCGCGACGCGCTGCGCGATTCGCGAAAGATCCCGTTCGTCGTCGAAGAGCTGGTCCAGGCAGCCCTGGCAGACAGGCGCCGGTGAACCGCGTACTCGGCTTGTTGTGAGAGGTGGGCCTCGGCGGCCGACTGACGTGTCTGGGGGTTGTGCCGGTGGGTTCGGGGGTGCAAAACCCGGGCCGCGGGACCAAAACCCACCACCCCCCCACCCCCACTCGCAGCTCCACCCCGCCCCCCCCCCCCCCCGGGCCCCCGCCGCCCGATAGGCCCCTGCCGATCGCCCTGGGCCTGGGCTGGCCCGACCGGGTGGACGACTCCGTCAGCCCCTGCGACTGGTCGACGCCGACCGCCTGGACCTTCGAACCGCTGGACGAGGACGTGTTCGGCGC
>WRMB01000002.1 GCA_009777345.1 Micrococcales bacterium
TGGTCGAAACCAGCTTGCCCCAGGGACCCCACGCCCCTGCCGCGACACGCCACGACCCCGTCACCGCAGGTCAGGCCCAATGCCGACGGCCTACGTCATTTACCTGGTGAGAAAACCTCATTGTAGCCGAGATGTCAGGCGTGAAGAGCCACGGTGTGGGTAAGATTGCTTCTCTCAACCTAGGTGACATGAGCGCTTCACCCGACTTCGAACAGCACGGCCCTGTGCTCAGAGTCAACGGTAACGGCATGTCCGGTCTACGGCTTTTCCGAGTCGTCGCCGATCGGGTGGTTCCGATGGTTCGTCAATACGGGGTCGCGATTGCAGGTGCCGTGAACTTTACGCGATACAGTTCACTCTACCCATATACAGAAAAGATTGCGAAGGCGGGATATGTATCCATCATGATCAACTCGGCGGGCCCGCCGGCTGTGGCTCCTTTCGGATCCTACGATCCCATCACTGGCACCAATCCGCTATGCATATCAATACCGTCGGCAGGTACCGTACAGACGTTTGACATGACAACAGCTGAAGTGGTTTGGGGAGAAATACGCCAGGCCGAACTGGAGGGCAGGCCCCTCAGGGGATCAACCTTCTACTCGGTGTTCGGAGAGTTTACTACCGACCCGAACGAAGTACACTCCGTCATGTCATTTGGTGGCGCCAGAGGATTCGCGATCAACCTCGCGATTGAGATGTTTTGCGGCCCGCTTCTAGGAGCACCGGGTGGGCTATCGGTTAAAGGTGAACTCGACTGCGGCGCGTTGCTGCTGGCGATCGATCCTGGGAAAATGGGTGCGAAAGACGACTTTGGGTCACGAATCGCAAGTTTGCTAGGAGAGGTCAGAGCAGCTTCCCCACTTCGGGGGAGCGACGAGGTGCGCGCGCCAGGTGACCGCAATCGAGGACGTATTTTGATCGAGGACCATCTCAGAGAGACATTTGATATAGCGGACTCGACTGTATCATTCCTCGAAAGGATGGGGAGGGGCGAGAAGATCGCAGAATTATCGTCCAATCCAAAATTCAACTAGTACGCTCGGAGACATGTGATGTGTCACGTGCAGGGTATTCAGTGGGGCGACGTATCGTCGTGGGTATCCGGTGTCGCCACGGTCGCTGCAATAGCGGTTGCACTCTATCAATCACGCCGTGCCGAGCGTCTAGCACACCAGAGGGACCTAACGTCAGTGTTCGCATGGTTCGCGAGTGCCGCCAACGACGAAGGGCGCGGGTTTTTGAAGATGGTCAATAATACCAAGTCGCCGATATATCGCTGGCGCGCGATCGTCGAAGACCCATCTGATGGCGTGAAGGTATCTGTAGGCGATATTGAATTCGGACTGTTCCCGCCAGGGGAGTACAGTCATCCATGCAATGCGGACCTTGCTGCGGCCGGAAACGACAATTCTACAAGAACGACCTTGGTCTTCCGAACCGCTGACAATACTTGGCGCGTAAGGGACGGAGCGGGCGTACTCAAGCGAGTGTCTGAAGCCAAGGCAAAGAGGCTAATGGATGACGGTGCCCGATGAGTAGTGATCCCAGACCACGACGCCGTCGACGACCCCCTGCCGACCCCGGAGTCGTGCAAGATGCGGCATGGAGGGACAGTATGGAAATCCATGACCCTCCACCGAAGGTAGACGAGACACCCTCGCTCTCCGAATACCGATGGCCGTATCAATGGTATGACTCTCTCAACGGGCTGTCGTCGAGGCGCGTCCGTCCGCTAGTCCAGGACGAAATATGCAGAGAAATCATTAAGGACGCGAAAAAATCCACTGTGACGACGCTGCTTGTATCAGGTGAGTTAGGCATAGGGAAGAGCACACTCAGTCGCCTTCTGGTTAACACTCTGTTTCCGCAGTACGCGGACCGAGAAACGGACGATAGCGTAAAGAATGCGCTTCTTACAACTCAAGTCATCGAGGCGTGGGATCTTGAAGATGATAGAAGTTTCGCTAGGAGAATTGATTCGTGCCCACCTACCACTCCATTGGTGATTCTCGCGCGCCCCATCATGGCTGAAAGTTCAATCCCACTTTCCACGAGAGAGCCGTCGGCAACGATAACGCTAGCACCGTTCGTAGTGTCGGACACAGTGTTTCGCGAATGTCTAGACATTATCTGCCGAAACGAGGGGATCACAAACCAGTTGGTTCGCGATCGAGTCGCTGAGGTATGCGGGACGTTCCCCGAGACCATGCTGACGCCGTTCTATTTTCGTGAAGCTGCTCGCAAAGTCCAGAGCAAGGAGTCAACCAATGGAATTGAAAGCCCCCTTGAATTGATTCTATCTTCGCTGGTGACAAGGATCGGGACTGGGACTGATGGGGTTGTCGCAAAGCTAAAGGAGATTGCTTGGGGAGAGAGGGAAGCGACGTCAGACCTCGCCATTGCAGGCATCATCGGCAACGACGGGCATTTCGTACATGCCGGGTATCGTTCGGTGCTCCTCGCCGTGACCGTGATCAAAGGCGAAAGAACGTTCGCTGATGTTTGCGCTCAGCCGATCTGCCGACCTTCCGTAGAACTCATTTTGAGCGAAGTCAGTTGGCAACTAAAGAGACGTGGCAGGGATGCCGAGCCCCGGATTGTAACTGAGATTGACGCCTATTGCCGTAGCGGCCAACTCCATGGGCCGGAGACTGTGGACATCAGAGCCAAAGCGGCCAACTTCCTTAGCGCGAGTATACGGTCAGACGACGCGACACAGGCAGTTCGTGAAGAGTGCATGACCCGACTTGGCGAAGACAACGACTCTCGATTCAGGTCGGCCATTGGATCGTTGTCGTCGGCATTGTCCACAGTCGGGCTACTTCCCCTGCTCAGGGCAAAGGATGAGAGATTCTCGGCGGCATCTGGCTACTTTAAGCACATCGATCGACTTGTATGCGAGATCGGCGCGAGTGCCGAACCCGAGCGAAAGGATGACGCGAAACCAGTACGATGCTATTCTCGGCAGGAGGTAGCGGTTGGACCGTTCTGGGTCAGCAGATTCCTCGTTACCAACGATCAGTTCAGGGAATTCTGGTCATGCTCTGAGCCTGAATCATATTACAAAGGTGCAGGTCGGCAGTGGGTATTGAGTGATAGGAAGTTGCTATCGCGGATCGAGAGCGATTTCGATCTGATCTCAGCGCGCTGCTTCTGGAAAGAAGTGAGTAAGCCCCACGGGTCTGATCTCGGTATTTCTATGCTCGAGATTGCAAAAGACAGAGCAACTAGAAAACTCAAGCACGTCCTTTGGGAGCAAGGGCGAATCAACGCTCGCTATAATGGCATGGGCTGTCCGGTGGTAGGAGTGACCTGGTGGGATGCGCAGGCGTTCTGCCGTTGGTGGGAGGATATGTATCTTGATGATTCTTTTGGACCCGGCGCTAGAGTGCAACTACTGACTGACTGGGAATGGGAAGCTCTCAGGCGAACCTATGTTGGTCGAGTGACCGGACGAACAGCGCACGTGCGACCGATCATACTCCCAGACAGGCGCAAGGCGCGGCAGGTGCCGATACTACGTCCGCTGCACGTTGGGCTGTTCTCGGGTGGTGACTTTGGCGGAGTCTGCGATCTCGTTGGGAACGTGTGGGAGTGGACACGCTCCAGGGTGTACGGTCGTATCGTGAACTCTCCTCGCAAGGACCAGGTTTATGGAGAGACGGCCTGGACCCATGGTCCGGTCGAGGACGAGAGAATTGCAAAGAGGCCTTGGCGTGATGTCGTAGACGAAGAGGACGACCTGTTCTACAGGTCTGTCCGCGGAGGCTCGTTCTTTGCGGTGGACCCAAACACGGCACTGGATCCAGCGTACAGGTTGTGCGATCCACCATTCAGTTCATACGCGGATCTCGGATTTCGCATTGCAGTCTATCCGAACACCGGGTCGGAGCAGCCGCTGTGATGGGTGCACAATTCACATCGCTGAAATAGTTATGCTGCCGATATGCAGGCACCCATGAAGGCGTTCGCGCTCGTTGCGCTTGGCTCTCTTTGCTTGCAACTGGGTTCAGCCTCAGCCTCTTTTGCCTTCAGCGGATTGGGTGTGTCCACAGTAGCGTCTCTTCGCTGGCTGGTCGCTGCTAGCCTGATGCTCGTCGCCGTTCGTCCGAAGGTTCGTGGTCGTTCACGCTTCTCCTGGACCATAATCGTTGCGTTCGGCATCTGTATGGCGACAACCAATCTGCTGTTCTACGGTGCAATATCCAGGATGCCGCTAGGAAATGCAGTAACGATCCAGTATCTGGGCCCGTGCGTAGTTGCGCTCATTGGATCGCGGAAAATTACCGAGGCCGGATGGGCAGTCGCTGCACTCGCCGGGGTCGCGCTCGTCGCACGGCCTGTGGGTTACTTCGACCTCTGGGGCCTCGTCTTGTCCCTCGGCGCGGCAACGACTCTCGGGGCCTACACTGTGCTTGCCGGAAAACTGGGCAGGGAGCACAGTACATCGAGTGACGTTGCGTTGGCTATGGGCGTAGCCGCGCTAGCGACGCTTCCGCTGGGTTTGCCCCGGGTCTCTGTTCCGACGGCACGCGACTGGGGGTTGATTGCACTCGCCGCCTTGCTTGCTGGCATTCTGACGAATCTGCTTGACGCAATGGCGGCGAAGCGAACCACCTCCAGAGGAATGGGACTATTCCTCGCGATGGATCCTCTCATGGCGATACCGGTGGGGATGCTACTTCTCTCCCAGGTTCCTAGTGCAGTTGAACTCGTCGGTATGGTTCTTGCGATTTCTGCAGGAACTGCAATGGTATGGACATCCGGCAATTCAGTGAGTCCATCGAAAACAGGAACCATCAGGTCTGAGTCCGACAGTCCATAGCCAAGTGACCTAACGACGAAGGAGCGGCGTCATGTGTCCGCATTTTACCAAGTAACCTGCCCGCGGTCAAGGGCCGAGCACCCATTGCTTCTTGGTCCGGATGGGCCTATGATGTTGAGTACTTCTACTGTTGGAGGCGTGCTCTGTGCCGAGTATTCGTGATAGACTCAGTGCTGTGTTGTTGAGTGCTGTTCTACTGACAATGGGTTGTGGCGTCAGGGACGGCGACCAAAACAGTGATGCTAGCCGTATCAGCGTTCCAGCAGATACCTCGGGTGCGAGTAGCATCTGTAAAGAAGGGGAGAGCATCAAATACTCTGGTCAGAATGAAAGAACTGTTCTGGACCTGTTGTTGGAAATTGATTCAAATGCCCGTGTAGTGGGCTCCGGCGCTAACGCCTACGTGGTGACGATCTGTGGTCGCGAAGCGAGCAACAGTGATCACGAGTACTGGGCACTGTATGTCAACGGAGAGTACGCACAAACTGGAGCAGGCTCCCTGATGACGAAGAACGGAGATGAGATCACATGGAAGATCGAGACCTACTGAGAAGCCCCTGGGTGGTCGCTCTCGTCGTCGGAGTGGTTATTATAGCGATCGTATGGCGTCTATGGAACCGCTCCGCAGGCTTCGCCCCGCCGAATGTCGAGTTGGTGACGAGTTCGGCAGTGATACTGGCACTGACGTTGGGCATCCGCTGGAAGGCTGCGGCGCTCGGGCCACTGGCAGTCGTGATCATCAGCGATCTGATCTTGGGCAACTCGCAAGTCTACCTCTTCACCTGGAGCGCGTGGCTGGTAATCGGCATCTTCGCCATCGTCGCACGACGACTGATCGACCGGCACAGGTTCCTTGGTGGCGTGGGGTTCGCGTTGGTTTCATCGACCTGGTTCTTCCTGTGGACCAACTTCGGTGTCTGGGCTCTCTGGCGCGGTACTTTCTACTCTGTCGATGCTAGCGGGTTGATCTCGTGCTACGCCGCTGGCATTCCATTCTACAGGAACATGCTCTTGGCGAACTTGGCTCTTGTTCCTCTATCTGCTCTATTGGCAGGGAGACTGATGGACCACCGCGTGTGCAGACACCCACATTCGCACATCCGCCCACACTTCAATAGCAGAAAGCAGCCCCTCGCACACTTTAGTCTAGATTCAGGTACCATCTAGTTGTATGAGGCCACTTTTCAGACGAGGCTGACATCATGTCCACTGAATACACATCGCTCCCGCATCCCCAATCTCATCTCACCTCTCTTCAGATTTCCGAGTCAGAGAGTACACCTTCGCCGCTGCATTCTCCTCTAAGAGGATCCGTTCTTCTTCTTAATCCGCCAGACATCGAGGAATCTACGTCCAACGCAGACCCGATCCCACTCGGACTCTTGTCGATGAAGGAATACATTGAAAACGTCGGAATGCAGGTGTCAGTTGTAAACTTAGCGCGGTGTAAGAGCTGGGATGCGGTCGTTGATGAAATTCGCAGCCTCATGCCAATTGCGTTTGCTGGAATAACTTGTTACACGCGTCAACGTTTCTCATGTGCACGACTTGCCTCCATTATTAAGGATATCACTCCGCAGACACTCGTTTGCTTTGGCGGACCGCATGCCACATACCTGGATTCTGCGTTGCTCGATCACATCAGTAGCGTCGATTTTGTGATTCGTGGCGAGGGAGAACTTGCACTTGCAGACCTCCTAAACATTCTGGCCCAGGGTGCCACTGTCGAGTCGCTCGCGACAGTCCCCGGCTTGACGTTCCGCTCTGGAACCCAAATTTTCAGGAATCCGCGCCGTTCGAAGAAACTTGATTTGCAGTTGTTTGCGCCTCCAGTTGTCCCTATGTCCGAACTTGGGCTGACCTCGGCAGCGGAATCGCTACGATTCCATTTCCCCACTCTCTCAAATGATCCTAACGCTAGAATTGCGCCGGTCATTAGTTCACGTGGCTGCGACGGAAACTGCACATTTTGCTGCAATAGCGCGTTCTGGGGGAAGCAGCGCTACCATACCTCTGATCACGTACTGTCTCAAGTGCGATACTATTATGATCAGGGTGTCCGACTATTCGACTTCTATGATGACGATTTTCCACGCAATAAGGTGAATGTGCTTGAGTTTTCAGAGATGATCAGTGCCGAAGGAATGGAGATCGCCTGGTGGTGTTCCAGTCGTGTGGATTCGGTGGATGAGGAGACTCTCATTGCGATGAAGAGGGCGGGTTGCTTCATGGTATCGTACGGGATTGAGTCTGGAAGCCAGCAAATCCTTAACCGCATGAACAAGAGAGTTACAATTGATCGCATTCGTGATGCTTGTCGGCTGACTCGACGAGCAGGACTTGGAGTGCGAGCAACGCTATCGATCGGGCACATAGGGGAATCATGGTCTACCATCGAGGAAACGAATGCTTTGCTCGCGGATATCAGACCCGACCAAATTGCCATCTTTGTGCTGAAGGTGTATCCAGGGACGCCAATCCACCATATGATGGTACGCGCAGGGCGCTTGGATGACGAGTATTGGTTCGATGAAGACCAACTGATCGTTCCGTACTTTACACTCGAGCGATCCGGAGAGGAGTTATTGGCGCTCAAAAATCACCTTGTTCACAGTTTGGCTGCGTACACCGTCCGGAAGTATGAGTATGAGGTTAGCAGCACTGAACTCGATCTTAACTGGGAATCAGTTCGGTGAGAGTGTCTGCGGTACTTCCTGATATACGATCGATCGCATTATGTGCACTCGCATAACGGGAGTGTGAGAGGAGTCACGGTGGGAACCTCGTCTATTGAGTTTCGCGATTGGCACCTGTGGGCTGACCAGGAGTTTTCAACTGAGCATACTAGCGGTTCATATTTCGATCAGATGCTTGCTATTGAGCCGACTTATACTCCCACCGCAATGATGAAGATAGCTATGGAACGGCTGGCAATCATGCGCGACTTCCAACAGCGATGCATAGATGTATTCAGAGCAGCCTTGTCTGGTGATGTTAGTGAACGGATCCGTGATTGGTTGCTGAACGATCTTCCAACTTGCCTTCGCGAGGAGTATCATCTTACCTTGGAAGACAGACACTATACCTTACCCATGTTCTTTCGCACTGACGAAGGTGGCGGAGGGAAGATCCTTGAAGTCCAGGCGCCTGGCTCGCTATGGGGTGATGTGGAATTGCTAGGACGCCTATGGAAAGATCGAAGTCTAGACGACAGCATCGCTCCTACCCCTTCTCAGCACTTCGTCGCTGCCCTGCATAGAGTCTGTCCAGAAGTGAAGAACGTGCAGCATATGTTAGACAACTCTTCTGGACAGCGAGGAATGAGATACTTTATCGACTGTACCCGACCCGCGCTAAAGTATTACGGCTACGACCCTGGTGTTACGATTGAGAACTGTCAGTTGATCCGCTCCCACTCGTTCTATGGCCTGGTCGCAGAGAACTTATTTCTTACGAAGCTGGCTCGTGTTGGCGATGGAGTGTACTTCGATTTCCCTCCACACGCTCTCTTTGATCAGAAGGCGTGCCTCGTACTTCCGTTCTGGTCTGAAACAGGATCGTATTTCGATGATTCAATCAGAGATCTGCTCTCTTTCAGTTCGCCTGTGCTTCCATCGGGCGTTGAGCTTCCAGACGGGACGCAGATGAGTCTTCAAGGATTCAGCCGCCTTCCGCGCCGCTTGAGACACTACTACCTTAAGTATGCGGGCGTCGATACAAATCGGAACTGGGGTAGCCGATCCGTGTTCCGTCTCAGCAATATGTCCAGGGCACAGTGCCTAGCAGTGTTGGAAGACGCGGCGGCGGGCCAGGGACAAAAGAATACCTGGCTAATACAGGCCGATTGTTCGATAGTTGGGGCAACTCGCTATATTGACCGCGCTGGAGACGTGGGCAATACGGGAGAGGTTCACGTTAAGCACTCTTCCTTCTTCGGGCCGGAAACGTATCTCGGGGCGATTGCACAGTACCGACGGCACTATAAGGTTCACGGACAGCCGGAGACGATTGTGGCGCCGCTGATTGGGCAGAAGGTGGACGGTTATGTACGCCAGAGCGGTGCCGCTCGATCTGTTGAAGGCTGAGCAGTCCCGCATCGGCAGCGAACTGGCCGACGCCAAGCAGAGTCTCGACGAAGCCACCCGGGCCGTCCGCAGTATGGAGGCCCACGTCGATGCCACGTTGACCCTGCTGACCAACGCCGATGTCCAGTACCGCGCCGCCGACAGCACCGGTCGTCAACTGATGAACCAAGCCGTCTTCGAAACCATCGAGGCCGCCCAGATGCACCCCGGGGTGGCCGACCTGGTGAGCGACGACCTGGCCGAGCAGTTGCGGCTCGATCAGGAAGAGGTCGGTTATGAGGCAGGAGAGACCGATGGTCGTGCCGTGCCGACGCAGGTTGGCCCGGGCAGCAGAACCGACACACGCGGTGTGGTTTCGGCCACTCCAACCTTCGCCACCGACCCGACCAACGCGGTGACAGCCACCGCACCGTTCATCGCCCGACTTCTGTGTTCCGGCAGGTCAGAGCGCATTCCGGGGCATCGGATCGACAGCAATGGCAATATGGAGCAAATTTTCGACAGAAGTGGACGCTGCTGGAGTGCGTTCTGGACGGAGTAGCATAGTTTAGGAGGCCGAACACTGTGGTTGCGAGAACTGACCGTGGCATAGATGGGTGGCGAAGGTTGTTCCCTTGGACACGACCGGAGCCTGGTGTGTATCAATTGTCCGAAGCGACGCACGAAACGATTGATGCTTCCCATCCGCTCCCAGAGCCAGACTTGAACGCGGCTGTTGATGCCAGAGATAATTATGCGAGAGCGCTGCTTCTGAGCGTCGTATATATGACCGTGATGGGACTATTGGTGGCGGCACTTGCTTTCCGATGGGTCCCTACGGCGCCAGAGTTCAAATTTGAGCCGATCTTTCTTCCGCCGACACTGACAGCCACCGCGCTTAGTGCTCTCGCCGCGATCGTAATCGCACTTCAGGTTGCGGCACGACAGCCTCTAGGCGCTGCGCGCGTAGAAGAGCATCTTGGGAGAGTCAGCATCATTGGAGGGATCGCCGGGGTCGCAGGAATCGGAGCCATAGTTCTTGTTTCCGGAGATTTGATGAGACAGGCGACAGACAATCCTTACGCGTTTCTCATCACTTTCGAATTTTGCGCGGGATTGCTTGTCGCGGCTGTTGCAGCCGATGCGGGTCGCGTCATTGAGAGCCGACACGTTGCCGAAATGCAAAGGATTGGGAGACGGGAAGACGTTAGTAAATTTCAGCAGGCCATTGATAGGGTTAGTGCCCACCCTGTCGCCAACAGGCGTAAGTACTACGTGCTGGATTCGGTTGCTCTCGCAACATCGGTCGTTCTGGCCGCAGTGGTTGCTGCGATTCTCCTCGAAAGACTGAGTCTACGGTCGCTCTCGATCCTCACCATCACCCTGGCCGGTTTGACCGTTGTGACCTTCCTGACCTGGACGATAGTTCGGGCAGACTTTCTGATCTCTTCTCGTGTCAGCGCCTTTTTTGGTGCCGCCGCCTACTTGCTTGCTATAACTCTCTTTGTATCCGGTTTCTTCGCCAAGATGGCCAAAGTGGGTGGAAGTTCCACGGCCTTCCGCGAGATTCTCGCATCCGTCCTGGTCTTCAGCATTCCTCTATATGCTGCCTCGTGGGCACATCGTCCTACGAGTGAAAATGTGACATGTTTGGGCGATTGGCTGGTGCTTCAGTTCCTGCGAATCCAAAAACCGAACCTAGACCGCACTCGCCGTCAAATCGCTATCCCATGGAGGGGGTGGCTCTCTCTACTCGTTGCTTTCTTAGTGCCTCTACTTGGGCTGCTAGGCGCCCTCCTTGTTGCGCGTGCGGAGGGGATCAAGTCGAGTGAAAGAGATCGGCACATTGCGCAGTGGGGTTGGGTAGCAGGACTTGGGGGAGTGCTGGCCGAGTTCGGCCTCTTCTTATATCTCTGGAATACCTATGCATAGTAGTTCAGGTGACTCGTGGGTCTCCCTGATCGCCTTTGGTTCAGGCCGTAGTCGGTGTCCGCCGCAGCACCTCCCAGACCGACGAGGGGGATACGCCGACCGTCCTGGCGATGGCTGCACATGACAGACCAGAGGTGCGCAGGTCGCAGATGCGGTTCGCCTTGGCGTCAGAGATGTAGTGGCGCCCGTGTCGCGCCCGGCCTGACGCACGTGCTTGGTGGCAGCCTTGCGGCTGATGCCGAACCTCGCTGCCAGACCGCGGAGCGTGGCGCCGTCGTCGTACGCAGCCACGATGGCCGCGATGTCGGCGGGGTGAAGTTTGGCGGTGCGCGGCACGATGCGGGTGGTGCGGAGGCTGGGTTGGCAGCCTCGGTGGCGGAGCCGCGATGCTCTAGGCATCTCAGGGCGGAGGTGAGTTTCTGGTTGGCACTGCTGAGGTGAGCCATGACCTGCACGTTAGAACCTTCGACATCCCGAACGGGTCGGAGGTTCTTTTCATGTCCAGGAATCGGCTCTGACCTGCGGTGAAGCACTCGATCGGCCAAGTAGGGAGCCGCAGTCTCGAGCCGCTCCAGCAGGGCGTTCGACGCTGCCGTCGGGGCCAGTTGGACGGGTTCGGCGGCGTTCGGTTGGCTCTTTGCGCCTGGCGGCGTGTCGTCCGCCGCTACGCCTTGGGCCGACTGCCTGTCCACCGCTGTACTCCTCATCGGTTGCTCGTCCTGGGCCAACTGCGCTTCCAGGTCGCTGCTCACCAACTCAGCCAGCCCCGGTCGCACCTCGGCTGCCTCGACGTCGGTCTGTAGGGCACGAACCATGGCCTGGCCCCTGAGGTCTCGCGGGCGATGGCACGATGTTCGCGGGAGAGCAGACTGGCGGGCATCACGATCTGGCTGGCGCTGTGGGGAACGATGTTGGACATGACGTGCTCTTTCGGTCTTGTATGCCAGTCGCGGACTGGCTGGCGACACCACCGTGGTGTACGACACCGTCCCCAGTCGTGACATGAAAGTGGCATGTACTGATAATGCTGTAGCCGCTCCTGGGCAGACGATCGGCTCTTGCGCCGTCGGTCTACCTGTGGTCACTGGAGGCTGGCTCTGGCTGTAGCCGCTTCCTGCGACGCTGGAGGGCAGCGGTGGGTCTTGTGGGACGACGGGTGTTGTGCCACGGTGGGCATCGACGCACCGTCAACTGCGGCGCAACCTGGGCCGAAGGCCCTTAACGTTCGCTTCGGCGAGTCGCCACACTGTGGACACCCTGCCGTGCCTCTGGAGGAGTACGGTGGTCCCAACCTCGACCACGAAGGGTGCTCAGCAGTGGCGGAACCGGGGCATGGAGGGATGTGTGACCCGTGCCAGCGCGGCAAGAGATCAGCCAAGACGTATGCCGAGCAGCCAGATGAGGGTGGACCGCCTCGCTTCGCGTCGTGCCGCACCGAGGGCGTCTGGCTTCAAAGGGACCATACCCGGGTCGTGTGCGCTGGACGCTCGCAGTTGCTGTCGTTGGCGATCGACCCTGGAGGCAGCGTGAACGATATGTCCGGGGTCTACAACGTCTATGATGACGATTTTAACGTAAAAGTTGGCGTAGCACACGTTAGTGTTCGGCTCGGCACCGCTCGCATTACGCTGAGAAGGACATTGAATCGGGTCCAGACAAAATACGGTAAACCACTCAGCTTTATTTACCGGGGCATCCGCAGGCAGGATTCTCTGGTGCTGTTCTTCCGTCAAATCGGCAATTCTTCACGCCATGGTGTCGCCATACTTATCTATCACGACGAGAAGGATGAATTCAAGGGGAACATCATGTACCGGGATGCAAACGGGATCAACTTTGACCGGCTGATGCTGTCGAAGCGACATCCAGGACGGAGCGATGATGACTAGGCGACGGTGGCGTGGTGGTGTAAAATGGTAGCAGTGAAGGAGCAGGTACCACTTCGACCCGAACGCATTGACGCGCCCGCCTTTCTACCTTTTGCGCCGAGCAAAAAACTCGCTTCGATTGGGAGGCGGACACTGTGGAAGTTGTCCCAGTCTCGCTCGCCGAAGTCGTTCAGGCATATCAGAGAACGCTTCTGGGGAAAGTTGCCTATGGAGGACCAGTTCGACCTGTTCGGGATCGATGGCGGCGGAGTCGCTTTCTGGAGTGCTGTCGTAGCCGGGGAAGAGTTTGAGAGGCGTGTCGGTACGTTCACCGAGATTAAGAAAGGCTGGGGGTTCGACACGCCGATGTTTGTCTCCGCCAGGAACCTTTCGGGCATCGTCATGGACAACTCTATTCATACCGGCGAGACGGCCCTTCAGGCTCTCAGGTCGGTCTCTGAAGTATCCGTCGTGCGATACTTCGTTAAACTGGTCGACTACGAAGACGAGGCCGAAGACCGCGCGGCCGGAGAGATAGCGTCCTACTTTCCGAATGTGTCGCTAGTATCGCTCTACACCGACACGGAGTTGTCTCGACTGGCGGAGAGCAGAATCGAGGAAGAGTGCCTACGGATCAGCCCTGGGTCATAGTTACGGGCGTTGCAGGAATCATTGGCTTCCTGATCACGCTTTTGACCGCTGTGATCCTTGGCTACGAATGGTCGCGGTCGCGCCGACTTGACGACTACAGGCGTATCGTCGGTGCTCGTCGGCTAAAGAGACGAGGAGCGCGAGGCGCGTGCCCGTACCCGCTCCGACTGTACCGAAGGCTGAAGTACTCTGACTACAGAAGAGTTCTCTACGGATTCTCTCGCTACTACGCAGAGGTTGATCATTTTCGTCCGGCCGCGATCATAGGGATCCATGTAGGAGGAATAGCGGTAGCGGCTGAACTTGCCCGTTCGGCGGGTCAGTACTGTCCGATTCACATGATCGAACTCAAGCGGAACAACCCGGACGAGCCCCCTGCGCAGAATCAAGTCTTCCCCAAATTTGATCCCGAGACCTTCCGCGATCAGCAGGTGCTCGTGGTGGACAATTCTATACGAAGCGGCAAGACGCTTCAGACGGTCACCGAATTGCTAAAGGAGCACGGAGTAATTTTTCGCACTTGCATCGCCTACAGGGAAAGTGAACTTGACGGTGAATGGATGGAGCCCGATTACGTAATCATGGAATCCTGGCGACGCAAGCGTATGCAGGGGTGGCTTCGCTAGGGACGCTGTACGCGCTACGCCTTGCTCCTGCTGATGACGACGCCGACGGTTACCAGCCGCTTCGACCACGACATCAGCGTCGAGTCGAGCCTGTTCCAGCAGGGCGACGCTGTACTTCGGCCACAGGGGTGCCCAGCGCAGCAGGAAGCGTGTCATCGTGTGATCGCCCAGGTTGAACCGAAGCGGCTGAACGAGCCGCTGGCATGTGTAGTTGGTGTCTGGTGGGGTCCAACCCGTACTTCCGAGCGATGGCGATGAACGAGGCAGTGACTTCGGCCCGGGCTTTGGCAGGCAGTTCGCGACCGTACTTGGTACGAAGGTATGGCTCGATGGTCGACAGGTCGGACGGTATGTTACATCCACTGGTTGCAGACAATAGGGTTTGTGAATTCTACAACACGGCACGTCGATGCGACCTGCGTGCAGGCATTCGTCAAGTTAACCCCATGACCAGCCCAAACGGGTCTAGGCAAGCGCTCCGCTTTGCGCTACAGTGACGGCATCGTTCCGAGATGGCTCGTCGTCCGTAGGGTGAGAGCCCATCATCCCTGGTCAGAGGTTCGACGATGGACAGGTCAAGTCGCGGTGCAGGTCACGCGCCAGGCGTGTCGCCGTGTGACGACCGGGTGTCGGGCAGCACGGGCCAGCGCAGGGACCTCCCGCAACCTCGACGCTATTGGGCAAATATGTTAATAATGTCCGCATATAGAACAACGTCATCCAAAAAGGGTTGTGGAGCAACGATCTGGACGCGACGAAAGCGATCAGCGACAGATCGGCAGGGCGGCGTTAGGTGTCTCACACGAGTTGGGAGAGTGTGACGTGAAGAGTATCAGGCAGCGAATGTATCACTTTCTTGCCAGGACTTGGGGTGCGGTGAAGGATATATTCGACGTCGATGACTCATCGGGTCCTGGCGTCTAGAGCCGCAGAATAGTCCGCATCGACAACTTTAGGAGCGAAGTTTTGTTTGAGACTATAGCCGATAAGTTTAAAGTACTGTTCTGCACTTCGCCAAAGTGTGATAAACCGGAAGAGCCCGAGACCGAGGCCGAGGCTATACTCGGAGCGTACTTCTACAGTCTACTTGCACACTCAGATTGGGTTGAGCGCAGGATCGTTTCCGTCGAGCCTATCGATGGCGAACGTTCGCTTAGGAAAGTCTCTATTGATATCAATGTCGATAAGGTTCGTAGGTTCGCCGATGATGCCGGTTTGAGTTCACAGGGCGGCCTACTGGTGCCACTCGGCCTCTTACGCAAAGAAATCATACTGGACTTCAGCGTCACCGATCAAGACGGCAGGCCGACATCTGTGCTGTTCAGTGAAAAAAATTCTGAAGTATGGAAAGAGGTTTTACTTTATATAGTCAGAACGGCGCCGGAATACCGGCGGTTTAGAGGTCAACACCAGGCCAGTCTGGATGAGATTTGTGACCTGCTCGGCAACGATATTTACGAAGTGGTGACACCCATCACTGCATGTGACCGCCTAGGGGCCTCGCCTGCAATGCTCGAATTGAGTTCAACGTTCGCACTTCGCGCGGCTATCAAGAGATACTTGGAAGACAAAGAAGATCCGGCCACCGCGCGACGTTGGGCACGCTTGAGCATTACTCGCGATGCTGTCTGGGACGAATTGTTTGGAGCGCCGATATCACAGCAGCGAGGCAAAATCTCATTCGTCGAACTCCTCAAGTGCGCCATTCTATGCTTTATACCTATCATCGAGATATACCCGGCTCCCGCTGCTAAGCAGATCGTGATCAAGTATGAGTTCCAGATGGTATCTAGCGTCATGCCGGTGCGGTGGTCATTTTCTAAATATAGCGCAAAGGTTCACGAGTCTATTGCCGAGAAAGAGCATGCGGAGGGGCGCAGAATGTCCTCGTTGAGACGCGTGCGTCGAAGTGCTACCGGCGGGATGCGCTGGATCCTAAAGTTTCTAGTGATCTGCGTAAATTGGCTGGCAGAGTTTCTAGGTTTCTTCGGATACAGGGTGAAGATCGACACTGCCATGGTTTCTCACGCATCTAGGGAACATCTGAAAGTGGTGTGCCCCGATGGGGTCTATGCCTGGCGTTTGAAGTATAAGCCGAGCCCGAACAACCCGGCAGCCTTGGCGCTCGTCTTGCCCCAGGAGTCCGGTGCGGCAAGCCAGATCCCAGAGTCCATCATGAAGAGGGTAACGAGAGATCGGGCTATTCTATACAATCGGTCTCGATACGTGGTGTTCGATCCGGCGCAAAGGTGCCGTGTCACCGCAAGGTTGCGTCCGCGCCTCACCGGATTTTCTATGGCCGCTCTCGTTACGCTTACTATAGCGACGACCCTTAGTTGGCTATGCAAAGAACGGCCTGACCTGCTCGCCGGTTCCGATCAGTTAGGCAGCGTTAACGCTTTTTCGACCGTACTGCTACTGTCCTCATCGCTATTCTCGTTCTACGCTGCCCGTCCAGATGAGCACAGATACCGAGGACTGATGCTGACCTTTCCTCGGACGGTCGTGGCATTGTCTGGCGCTGCACCAGCAGTTATCGCCATCACGGCGATGTACCACAGTGTGGGACCGGGCGCCTCTGACTGTGCGATAGAGGAAGCGGAAAAGCATATTACTAATGTTGCCGAGTGGGCGTTCCTCGGCTGCAGGATTATATTCGCGTACCTCCTTGCCTTTATCGTGGTTGGGTTGTTCGCAAGAGGGCTTACTCTACTGCACAAGGAGAACAACGTCGATCTTCTGAAGTAAATTTCGGATCGACAACGACAGAAGGAGCGGTTCTTCAGCCGCGTCAGGCATTGGTTCGGGGTTTGAAATGTAGATGCTACTAGTCCAGTAGGTTCTGCTGAGCCTCTGCCAGACAACCACCCGGAGCACCTCGCGTGCGCCGGAGCGGTGCCGCTCGATCTGCTGAAAGGCGAGCAGTCCCGCATCGGCGGCGAACTGGCCGACGCCAAGCAGGGCCTTGACGATGCCACCCGCGCCGTCCGCAGCATGGAGGCGCACGTCCACGCGGTGGGGTTTCGGCCACTCCGGCGTCTCCAACCTTCGACACCGACCTGACCGACGCGGTGACAGCCACCGCACCGTTCATCGCCCGACTTCTGTGTTCCGGCAGGTCAGAGCGGATTCCTGGACACACGAAGAACCTCCGCCACACTCGGTGTGTCGGAGGTTCTAACGAGACGATTTTGGTGGGCCCGGCCGGTTTCGAACCGACGACCTCCGCGGTGTAAACGCGGCGCTCTGACCAGCTGAGCTACAGGCCCCGGGGATCTGTACGTCCCGGTGGGCGCCTAGGCTACATGGTCGGAGTCGCTCGTAGAAGATCGCGTCGAGGAACCTTCAGGCGGGCGGCCCGACGGCGGTGATGCCCGACCGCCGAGCGCAGCCCTGAGGCACGGTCGTCCTGGCGACAGCGGGTTCGGGTAGGTTCGCGGGCATGGATCCTACGCTCCCGACCGTCGGTGACGCCGTCGCTGCCCTGGACCGTCGTCTCCCGCCGCGCCTGGCGATGGCCTGGGACCGGGTGGGGCTCGTCTGCGGCGACCCGGCTGCCCCGGTGCGCCGGGTGCTGTTCGCCGTGGACCCGGTGGCCGGTGTCGTCGACGAAGCCCTGGACACCGGTGCGGACCTGCTCGTCGTGCACCACCCGTTGCTGCTGCGCGGCGTGCACTCGGTGGCGGCCACGACGTTCAAGGGAGCCCTGGTGCACCGCCTGGTCACCGGTGGCGTCGCCCTGTACACCGCGCACACCAACGCCGACGCTGCCACCGGCGGCGTGGCCGACGCGCTCGCCGCCGCGATCGGGCTGGTCGACGTGACCCCGATGGTGCCCGATCCCGGTCCGGCGCTGGACAAGCACGTGGTGTTCGCGCCCGTCGCCGACGCGGCGGGCGTGGTCGACGCGATGTCCGCCGCGGGCGCCGGGGCGATCGGGGAGTACTCCCGCTGTGCCTGGACCACGACCGGCGAGGGCACGTTCGTCCCGTCCGCGCAGGCCACCCCCACGGTCGGGACGCCGGAGCAGGTGACGACGGTGGTCGAGGCCCGGGTCGAGATGGTCGCCCCGCGGGGTCGGCGGGCGGACGTCGTCGCCGCGATGCGCAGCGCCCACCCGTACGAGGAGCCCGCGTTCGACGTCCTGGAGCTGGCGACCTGGCCCGGTGCCACAGGGCTGGGCCGGGTCGGTCGCCTGCCCGCACCGGTGACCCTCGACCAGCTGGCGTGTACGGTGGCCGCGGCGCTGCCCGACACTGCGGCCGGGGTGCGCTACGCCGGACCACCGGACGCCCCGGTGCGTACCGTCGCCGTGGTCGGCGGGGCGGGGGACAGCGAGTTCGACGCGGTCCGCAGATGCGGCGCCGACGTCTATGTCACCGCCGATCTGCGCCACCACCCCGCGTCGGAGGCCCGGGAGCAGGCCGTCCACGAGGCGGCCACCGGACGGCGCGCCGCCGCGACGCCCTATCTGGTGGACGTCTCGCACGCTGCCTCAGAATGGCTGTGGCTGCCTGCTGCCGCTGAGAACCTTGCCGCCGATCTGGGCGGTAGCGTGGTCACCCAGGTGAGCGCCCTGCGCACCGACCCGTGGACCGGGCACGTCCCGTCGTCCTGAACCCCCGCCGCTCTGACCACAGAAGGACGAAGGAGAGTCGTGACCACAGCCTCCCATGCCGACCAGGTCCGGCTGCTCGACGTGCAGGGGTTCGACACCCGCACCGACCAGCTCGCCCACCAGCGCCGGACGGCGCCTGAGCTGGCCACGGTCGCCGCGCTGGAGTCCCGCCGTGCCGACCTGCACACGTCGCTGGCGGCCAGCCGTACCACCGTCGCCGACCTGGCCCGCGAGCTGGCCAAGGCCGAGGCCGACGTCGACCAGGTCCGCGCTCGCACCGCCCGCGACCAGGGTCGGCTGGACTCCGGTACGGCCAGCCTCAAGGACGTGCAGGCCCTCTCCGCCGAGATCGAGCATCTGGCCGGTCGTCAGGCTGTGCTGGAGGACGCCCAGCTGGCGGTGATGGAACGCCTGGAGGTGCGCCAGTCCGAGCTCGACGCCGCCCAGGAGGCGTTCGACGCCGTCGAGTCCGAGCTGGCGTCGGCCCGCGCCGCGGCCGACACGGCGGTTGCCGCGCTCGACGCTCAGGTCGCCGCGGTCGCCCAGCAGCGGGCTGCGGCTGTCGACGGTCTCGACGCGGGCCTGCTCGCCCTGTACGAGAAGCTGCGTACCCAGCGCGGCGGCCTGGGCACCGGCCGCCTGGTCGGCAACCGCTGCGAGGGCTGCCGCATGGAGCTCAACGCCCTGGACCTGGACGCGATCCGCGCCGCCCCGCTGGACCAGGTCGTCCGTTGCGAGGAGTGCGGCCGCATCCTGGTCCGCGCCTGATACTACGCCCCTGTAGTACCATTGGCGCATGGATCGTCTGGCTGCGCTCGACCGGATTGCCACCCTGCTCGTCCAGGCCGACGAGCCCAGCGTGGTGACCTCGGTGCGTGTGCCAGCCCCGTTGAAGGAAGCGCTCAGGCTGGCCGTCGAGCACCTCGGCCTGGACGTGTCGACCAGCTGGCTGGCGACCGACGCGATCCGGCTCACCCTGGAGGCCGCGGTGCTCGACGCCGGCCTGGCCGATATCTACGCCCGGTCCCCGGGCTCGCGGCCGAGCCTGGTCGATGTCGCGCTAGCGCTCGCCGAGCAGGACGGCTCGCCGATCGCCGATCGCTGCGACCTGCTGGACGTGGCCGCTCGCCAGCTTCTCGAACGGCACCCCGACGCCGATGCCCGCGACCTGCTGCTGTGGGTCGAGGCCCAGCAGGTCGCCGCGTGAGGACGGTGGGCCCGGTGAGTACCGTCGTGCTCGACAACGAGGCAGTCCAGGCACTGGCCGACCCGGCGCACCCCAAGCGGAACCGGGTGCTGGCCCACCTCGAGGCGGTGGCTACCGACCGGCGCCGCAGGCTCGCCAAGCTGCTTGTCGTCCCGGTTACCGTGCGGGTCGAGGCGGGCTGGGACCGGACCGACCCGCGTCGTTCCTCGGTCAACCATCTCACCGTCCGTGACCACTTCCTCGACCCGGCCACCACCGACCAGGCCGCACAGATCATCCGGCGCACCGGCATCACCCCTGCCGACGCGCACGTCGCGGTCGCCGCCCTGACCGCCGCCCCTGGCGACGTCGTCGTGCTGACCAGCGACATCCCCGACATCGCACGTGCCACCGACAGCCGTCCCGTCCGGGTCGTGCGCGTATAGCCTCGTGGGTCTGGCCGGTTTCGCGAACCGAAGGAGGTAGGCTGTCCGGTGCGGATGAGTCAGTCAGGCGGCCGCGTCGGGCCCACCAGGCCCGCCGAGGAACGTCCGGGCTCCGTAGGGCAGGGTGGTGGGTAACACCCACCCGGGGTGACCCGCGGGACAGTGCCACAGAGAACAGACCGCCGACCTCTCGGTCGGTAAGGGTGAAACGGTGGTGCAAGAGACCACCAGCGCACCGGGTGACCGGTGCGGCTAGGCAAACCCCACCCGGAGCAAGGCCAGACAGGGAGCGTTCGAGGGCGGCCCGCCCGAGTTCCCGGGTAGGCCGCTGGAGGCGTGCGGCAACGTACGTCGTAGATGGATGGTCGCCACCGCGCGGGGGTAACCGCGCGCGGAGACAGAACCCGGCGTACCGACTGGCTCATCCGCCCCAGACCAGGTCGGCGATGACAGCCCCTCCAATCCCCATCCGATAAGGAGTCCCAGTTCGAGGACCCGCCGCCGATCAGGTGGATAGAAGCACCTGATCGGCGTGAAAACCTCGAACCGGGACCGCGCAGGACCGATCAGATGACGGGCTGCGGTACGGTGCGTGCGCGGACGCGGGAGAGGAGCCGATGTACGAGCTGGCGCGCTGTGTGGTCACCGGCGAC
Source organism: Micrococcales bacterium (assembly GCA_009777345.1). Classification (GTDB taxonomy): domain Bacteria; phylum Actinomycetota; class Actinomycetes; order Actinomycetales; family Cellulomonadaceae; genus Cellulomonas. The sequence goes on from WRMB01000002.1 coordinate 20,873, forward strand.
GGTGTCACCCTCATCGGATACGTGGAGCATTTCGACTCCGCGGTGCTCGCGGTGCGGTTCGACGAGCCGGTCCAGGACCTGGGGGTGGGGGACGACGTCGAGGTTCGGGCGCTCGACGACGTGCGGGGCGAGGTGCACTTCGGTGCGTCGGTGGCTGAGGTGGACCACACGGTGGTCCACCTGGAGGGCCTGTACGAGATCGCGGTGCGGCAGCGCCGGGCCGCTGCCCGGGTGCGTATCAGCCTGCTGCTGACCGGCATGGTCGTCTCTGGTGACCCACCGGTCGTCGCGCCGCTGAAGCTCACCGTGCTGGACGTCTCCGCCTCGGGTGCCAAGCTGCTCGTCGCTGACAAGCTCCCCTCGGACGCGAAGGTGGCGTTCACGTTCCCGATCAGTGATGACGACGCCGTGGACCTGGTGGCCGAGGTGGTCTGGTCCGAGGAGTCGGCGTCCGGGTGGCGGTACGGCTGCCGGTACATCGGTATCGGCCCGAAGGACGTCGAGCTGTTGTTCCGCTACGTCCTGCTCACCCAGGGCGCACAGCTGCGCCAGTCCCGCGCCGCGGACGGCTGAGGGCGCGTCTCCCGGTTGGCTAGGCGTCCGCGGCCAGCCGGGCCGCGCCGACGATACCGGCCGCGTTGCGCAGGGCCGCCGGCACGATCGGGGCGTGCAGGTCCAGCAGCGGCAGGAACAGCTGGTGCTTCTTGCTCACACCGCCGCCGACGACGATGAGGTCGGGGGAGAACAGCCGCTCCACGACGTCGAAGTAGCGCTGCAGCCGGGCCGCCCAGGTCGGCCAGTCGAGGTCCTCCCGTTCCCGGGCGGAGTCGGCGGCGCGGGACTCCGCGTCGACCCCGTCGATCTCCAGGTGGCCCAGCTCGGTGTTCGGCACCAGGTGCTGGTCGACGACCAGCGCCGACCCGATCCCGGTGCCCAGGGTCACGACGAGCACCACCCCGGGCACGTCCCGGGCTGCGCCGTACACCACCTCGGCGTACCCGGCTGCGTCGGCGTCGTTGACCACGTGGACTGCCCGGCCGGTGGCTGCCCCGACCACCCGCTGCACGTCGGTGCCGATCCACTCTGGGGCGACGTTGGCAGCCGACTGGGCCACACCGTGCCGGACGACCGCCGGGAAGGTCACCCCGACCGGCAGGTCGCGGCCCAGCCCGAACCGGTCCACGACCTGCGCCACCGTCTCCGCGACGGCCGCGGGGGTGGCGGGCTGCGGGGTGGGGATGCGCACCCGTGCGGCGGCCAGCGCCCCGGTGACCAGGTCCACCGGGGCGCCCTTGATCCCGGACCCGCCGATGTCCACGCCGAACGCGACCGTCGGTTCCGGCTTGCCGCTCACTGCGTCTCCTCGCCGCGGGTCAGGATCTCGGCGCCGTCGGCCGTCACCAGCAGCGTGTGCTCGAACTGGGCCGACCAGCGGCCGTCGGCGGTGACCACGGTCCAGCCGTCGTCCCACATCACCCAGTCGGGGGTGCCCAGGTCGAGCATCGGTTCGATGGTGAACACCATGCCCGGTTCCATCACCGTGTCGTGGCCGGGTGCGGCGTCGTAGTGGGGGACGACCAGGCCGGTGTGGAACGCCGGGCCCACGCCGTGCCCGGTGTAGTCGCGCACCACGCCGTAGCCGAACCGGTTGGCGTACTGCTCGATGACCCGGCCGATGACGTTGATCTCGCGGCCCGGGCGCACTGCCTTGACGGCCCGGGCCAGCGCCGCGCGGGTGCGTTCCACCAGGAGCCGGGCCTCGTCGTCGACGTCCCCGGCCAGGAAGGTGGCGTTGGTGTCGCCGTGCACCCCGTCCAGGTAGGCGGTGATGTCGACGTTCACGATGTCGCCGTCGGCGATCACCGTCGAGTCGGGGATACCGTGGCAGATCACCTCGTTCAGCGACGTGCACAGCGACTTGGGGAAGCCTCGGTAGCCCAGCGTCGACGGGTAGGCGCCGTGGTCGACGAGGAACTCGTGCCCGACCGCGTCGAGCTGGTCGGTGGTCACCCCGGGGGCGACGTGCCGACCGACCTCCGCCAGGGCCTGCGCGGCCAGCCGGGACGCGACCCGGATCCGGTCGACCGTCTCGTCGGCCAGCACGTTCGGCCCGGTGTAGGGGGTCGGGGCGGGTCGGCCGACGTACTCCGGACGCTGGATCGAGGCGGGGACAGGACGGCGCGGCGAGATCTTTCCGGGCCTGAGGGGGGCTCTGCGGCCGTGCGGGACGCTCATACCTGGCAGTCTACGAAGGTGTCGGTCCGGCGTCGGACCGAGGGAGGTCGGCCGCGCGTCGTGTTCGGGAAGAAGAAGTTCTACTACAACCTCAAGACCGGCCAGGTCGAGGAGGGTCGCCAGTCGTCCTGGACCGACCTGATGGGGCCCTACCCGACCCGGGAGGCCGCCGAGCGTGCCCTGGAGATCGCCCGGGCCCGCACCCAGGAGTGGGACGCCACCGAGCAGGGCTGGAGCGACAGGACGAGCCGGGGAGACCGGCACGACGACGACTGACCGGGTCGGTCAGGTCACTGGGCGAACGAGTGGGCGTCGTCGGGGAAGGTGCCGCCGCGGACCTCGGCCACATAGGCCCGGGCGGCCTCGCCCAGCGCCTGGCCGACCTCGCCGAAACGTCTGGCGAACCGGGGGGACCAGTCGGTCATCCCCGCCATGTCCACCCAGACCAGCACCTGGCCGTCGCAGTCAGGACCAGCGCCGATGCCGATCGTCGGGACGTTCACCCGCCAGGTCACCATCGCCGCGACGGGTGCGGGGACCATCTCCAGCACGATGGCCACCACCCCGGCGTCGGCCAGGGCCTGAGCGTCGACGAGCAGGCGCTCGGCTGAGCTCTCTCCCCGTCCCTGGACCCGTGGCCCGCCCAGCAGGTGCTCGGACTGCGGGGTGTACCCCAGGTGCCCCACGACGGGTATCCCGGCGTCGGTCAGAGCCCGGACCTGGGGGACGACCCGTTGGCCCCCTTCGAGCTTCACCGCCTCGACCTGTGCTTCTTTCATCAGCCGGACAGCGCTGGCCAGGGCCTGGGTCGGTCCGGCCTCGTACGTGCCGAAAGGCAGGTCGGCCACGACCAGGGCCCGCTGGGTGCCCCGCACGACAGCCCGGGCGGCCACGACCATCTCGTCGAGGGTGACGGGCAGGGTGGTGGTGCGGCCGTGCATGGTGTTGCCCACCGAGTCGCCGACGAGCAGCATATCGGTCCCGGCGGCGTCGAGGATCCGGGCGGTGACCGCGTCGTACGCGGTCAGCATGGTGAGCTTCGTACCGTCGGCCTTGGCCTGCGCCAGGTGGTGCACCCGTACCTTGCGGGGTCGGCCCGCGGCGGTCTGGTCCATGCGAAAACCCTCCCTCTGTCACCCCTGGTCGACGATCTGCATCCTATAGGGCTTCGCGTCCGGGCCAGTCGTGGGCCTGCGGGCCGACTATCCGGCAGGATGGGTCCATGGACAGGCAGCAGGACTACGTGCTCAGGGCCGTCGAAGAACGCGATATCCGGTTCATCAGGCTCTGGTTCACCGACGTTCTCGGCACCCTGAAGTCGGTGGCCATCGCCCCGGCCGAGCTGGAGTCGGCGTTCGAGGACGGTATCGGGTTCGACGGTTCGGCGATCGAGGGGCTGACCCGGGTCTACGAGGCCGATATGATCGCCCACCCCGACCCGTCGACGTTCCAGCTGGTGCCCTGGCGGGGGGAGGAGCACAGCACCGGGCGGATGTTCTGCGACCTGTTCACCCCCGACGGGGAGCCGTCCCTGGCCGACTCGCGCCAGGTGCTGCGCCGGACGCTGGGACGGGCCGCGGAGCAGGGCTTCACGTTCTACACCCACCCGGAGGTCGAGTTCTACCTGTTCCAGGCCCCGGTAGACCCCGACAACCTGGTGCCCGTCGACTGGGGTGGTTACTTCGACCACGTCCCCCGGGGCACCGGCCAGGACTTCCGGCGGGCCGCGATCACCATGCTGGAGTCCATGGGCATCTCGGTGGAGTTCTCCCACCACGAGGCCGGGCCCGGCCAGAACGAGATCGACCTGCGCTACGCCGACGCGCTGACCACCGCGGACAACATCATGTCGTTCCGCACCGTGGTCAAGGAGGTGGCGCTGGAGCACGGCGTCTTCGCCTCTTTCATGCCCAAGCCGATGGCGGACCACCCGGGGTCGGGCATGCACACCCACGTGTCGCTGTTCGAGGGCGACCACAACGCGTTCTACGAGCCGGGGACGCCGCTGGAGCTGTCGAAGGTCGGCCGGTCGTTCATCGCCGGGCTGCTGCGCCACGCCGCGGAGATCACCGCGGTGACCAACCAGTTCGTGAACTCCTACAAACGGTTGTGGGGCGGGGCGGAGGCGCCGTCGTACATCTGCTGGGGGCACAACAACCGCTCGGCCCTGGTGCGGGTGCCGATGTACTCCCCCGGGAAGGGGCAGTCCAGCCGTGTCGAGTACCGGGCGCTGGACTCCGCCGCCAACCCCTACCTGGCGTTCGCGGTCATCCTCGCAGCCGGGCTCCAGGGCGTCACCCAGGGCTACGAGCTACCCGAGGGCGCCGAGGACGACGTGTGGGAGCTGACCGACGCGGAACGGCGGGCGCTCGGGATCGAACCGCTGCCGACCTCCCTGGACGAGGCCATCACCGTCATGAAGTCCTCCGAGCTGGTCGCCGAGACCCTCGGCGAGCACGTGTTCGACTTCTTCCTGCGCAACAAGCGCCGGGAGTGGACCGAGTACCGGGCCCAGGTCACCCCCTACGAGCTGGCACGCTTCCTGCCGTCGTTGTGATCATGACCGGACCCGTCGGCCGGACCAGCCGTAACCGCCCTTCGCTCGCCGCCCGGCTGGGCCGGGCCGGGGTGCGCGAGGTGGAACGGACCGAACGGCTGCTCGCCGACCCCGCGCTGACCGCCGTCGTGCCGGAGACGACCGACCTGCCGGGGCTGCTGGGTGAGGTGGCCGACCCTGACCTGGCCGCGCTGGGCCTGGTCAAGGTCGCCGAGGCGGTGCGGTCCGACCCGGCGGCCAAGCAGGCCCGTACCGCGCTGACGCGGGCGCTGACCGGCCCGGGGTCCGGGGCAGCCCGGCTGCTCGCGGTGCTGGGGGCCTCGTCCGAGCTGGGCAACTTCGTCGTCACCCACCCGTGCGCGGTGCGCGCGGTGCTCGACGATGCACCAGCGGTCGGGGTGGACCCGCGCACGGTGCGGGCCGAGCTGCTGGCCGCTGTCGGGGCCGACCCCGACGCCGACCTGCCCGTGGCCGCCCCGGGTGGCTCGGACGGTGTCGACGCGATGCGCGTCGCCTACCGCACCCGGCTGGCCAGGATCGCGGCCGCCGACCTGGTCGCCGCGGATCCGCTGGGCACGATGCCCGAGATCGCCGCCGCGCTGGCCGACCTGGCCGCCGCCGCGCTGGAGGCCGCCCTGGCCCTGGCCCGCGCCGAGCTGGACGACCACGGCGCGGGCGTCCGTCTGGCCGTTATCGGGATGGGCAAGTGCGGTGGCCGCGAGCTGAACTACGTGTCCGACGTGGACGTGGTCTACGTCGCCGAGCCGCGGGACGGCACGGCTGAGGACGAGGCCATGGCCGTCGGCACCCGCCTGGCCGCGTCGCTGGCCCGGGCCTGCTCGGCGGTGTCCGGGGAGCCGGCGCTGTGGCCGGTGGACGCCGCGCTGCGCCCCGAGGGCAAGGACGGGCCGCTGGTGCGCACCCTGGCCAGCCACCGCACGTACTACGAGCGCTGGGCCCGCACCTGGGAGTTCCAGGCCCTGCTCAAGGCCCGTCCGCTGGCCGGGGACGCCGCGCTGGGCCGGGCCTACGTCGCCACGACCCAGCCGTTGGTGTGGTCGGCGGTGACCCGGGAGCACTTCGTCGAGGACTCCCAGGCCATGCGGCGCCGGGTCGAGGCGCACCTGCCGCGGGCCGAGGCGGACCGGCAGATCAAGCTCGGCGTCGGGGGCCTGCGCGACGTGGAGTTCACCGTGCAGCTGCTGCAGCTGGTGCACGGGCGGGCCGACGAGACGATCCGCTCCGGTACCACGCTGACCGCCCTGGCCGCGCTGGCCGCGGGCGGGTACGTCGGCCGGGACCACGCCGCCCAGCTGGCGCAGTGCTACCGCTTCCTGCGGGTGCTGGAGCACCGGCTGCAGCTGACCCGGATGCAACGCACCCACCTGCTGCCCACCGCCCCGGCCGACCTGGAACGGCTGGCCCGGTCTGTGGGTATGCGGGTCCAGGGCGCCGCGGGGCTGACCGACCGCTGGCGCTCCGTCCAGCGTGACGTGCGGCGCCTGCACGAAGAGGTCTTCTACCGGCCGCTGCTGCCAGCCACCGCCCAGCTGTCCACCGACGAGGCCCGGCTGGCCCCGGAGGCCGCCCAGGCCCGGCTGGCGGCCATCGGCTACCGCGACCCGACCGGTGCGGTGCGGCACATCGCGGCACTGACCGAGGGGCTGTCCCGGCGGGCCGCTATCCAGCGGCAGCTGCTGCCGGTCATGCTCGGCTGGTTCGCCGACGGTGCCGACCCGGACGCCGGGCTGCTGGCCTTCCGGTTGCTGTCGGACACCCTGGGCTCGACCCACTGGTACCTGAAGCTGCTACGTGACTCCGGCAGCGCCGCCCAGCGGCTGTCGGCGGTGCTGTCCACCTCCCGGTACGTCGCCGAGGCACTGACGCGGTCGCCGAAGTCGGTGATGTGGCTGGGCGACGACGCCGAGCTCGAACCCCGGTCGTTCGACCGGCTGTGGGCCGAGGCCGAAGCGATCTTGCGCCGCACCGAAGAACCCGCCGCGGCGGCCCTGGCGCTGCGGGGCCTGCGGCGGCGCGAGCTGGCCCGGGCGGCCAGCGCGCAGGTACTGGGCCAGGTCACCCTAGACCGGGTATCGGCGTCGGTGACGGTCGCGGCCGACGTGCTGCTCGCCGGGGGTCTGCGGATCGCCCGCCACCAGGCCCGCCAGGCGCTGGGCCTGGAGGCCGACCCGGCCCAGATGGCGGTCGTCGCCATGGGTCGGCTGGGCGGGGCGGAGATGAGCTATTCGTCCGACGCCGACATCATGTACGTCTACGACCCGGGCGCCGACGAGACGCTGGCCCAGGAGTGGGCGCTCCAGGTGGCCACCGGCCTGCGGGCCCTGCTGGTCGACACCGCCGCCGAACCGCCCCTGGAGCTGGACACCGACCTGCGCCCAGAAGGCCGCAACGGCCCGCTGGTGCGTACCCTGGCAGCGTACGAGGAGTACTACGAACGCTGGTCGTCGGTGTGGGAGGCCCAGGCTCTGCTGCGGGCCCGCCCGGTGGCCGGGGATCCCGGGCTGGGGGAGCAGTTCGTCGCGCTGGCCGATCCTGTGCGCTACCCGGCGGGCGGGCTGAGCCTGGCCGACGTGCGCGAGATCCGCCGCATCAAGGCCCGGGTCGAGGGCGAACGGCTGCCGCGCGGCGTCGAACCGGCGCGGCACGTCAAGCTCGGCCCCGGCGGGCTGGCCGACGTGGAGTGGACCGCCCAGCTGTACCAGCTGCGCCACGCCCACGAGGTGCCAGCCCTGCGCACCACCTCGACCCGTGACGCCCTGGCCGCGGCCGGCGACGCCGGTCTGCTCGACCGGGACGACGTGGAGGTGCTGCGCACCGCCTGGGAGCTGGCCCTGCGGGTCCGCGACGCCAACACCCTGTGGTCGGGCCGCACCGACGCCACACACGTCGACCAGCTGCCGCACGACCGTCGCACCCTGGCCGGAGTCGCCCGGGTGATGGGCTACGGCCCCGGCGGCGGCGCGGCCCTGGAAGAGGAGTACCTGCGCTCCGCCCGCCGGGCCCGGGCCGTCGTCGAACGCGTCTTCTACGGCTGAACCCGGTGGGGGAACGTGGCCAACAGACCAGAACCAGTCCCCTAGGCTGGTGGTGCACGAGAGGAGGAGGCGCTGATGCTCAAGGCACTACCGGTGGTCGTCGCGGTCGCGCTGTTCGTCTACTGCCTGATCGACAGCATCCAGGCCGACGAGAGCCGGGTCCGCAACCTGCCGCGGCTGCTGTGGATGGTCGTCATCGTTGCCGTGCCGGTGGTCGGACCGGTCGCCTGGCTGGTGGCGGGCCGTCCGCTGTGGCAGCCGCCGTGGCACGCCACCCAGGAGCCGACCCGTCCGCTCGCCCCCGACGACGACCCGGACTTCCTCGCCTCGATCCATGCTTCGGACACCCGCCACGAGGAGATGCTCGCCGAGTGGGAGGCCCAGCTGCGCGAACGCGAACGCCGCCTGCGCGAGCACGAGTCCGACGACCCGCCCGACCTGGGCCGCTGACGGCACGAGCGCCAGGTACCTGACCTGCACGTCCACTGAGTCCGTGCAGGGTTAAGAGGCCGCTCGTGTGCTTCTGTCAGCCCCACTCGAACAATCCCACCGGACCACACGCGGGGGTCGCGGGGGGGGGCTTGCCCCCGTGCGGGTGCGGGGCTGGGCCCCGCACAACATGACGAGAGCGACGAGGCTTGCCATCGGCAAGCACACCCCACCCTCGATCTTGTGTCCGGAAGGGGACTTGAACCCCTACGCCCTGTACGGGCACTAGCACCTCAAGCTAGCGCGTCTGCCATTCCGCCACCCGGACTTGGTGGTCGTCCACAGGTGCGAACGTGACCCGGGACGCGGTCGGTAACGATAGCATGGCGGTCGCCGGAAGCTCTACCTGGTTCACCCCCGGGCGCGCCGTCAGCCGAGGCGTGGTCGCCTGGGCCACACTGTGCGACCAGGGGCGACCTACCAGATCCGCGGCACCGCCGTACGGAGGAAAGATGACACCGTCTCGCAAGGCCGGTCCGGGCCGTCCCGCGGCGTCGGCGCGTCAGGGCACGGCGCTGGCCGACGACGCGCCCAAGGCTAAGGGCTCTCGGCCGCCGTTCGAGGCTGTTCCTGACGACGGTACGCGCTGGGTGGCCCAGCCTGACGGTGACTCGTGGCGGCTGGTCGACGTCGACCCGTCGGCGCCGCGCTGGCTGCGCAAGGGGGCGGCGACGTCCTGGCGGCTCATCGTCCTGGTCGCGGCGGTGTCGCTGGTGTTCTACGCCACGTCCAAGGTCCTGCTGCTGTTCGTCGCGATATTCCTGGCTCTGGTCTTCGCCGCGGTGCTGCGTCCCTTCGTGCAGCTGCTGGACAAGGTCATGCCGCGCGCTGCGGCCACAGGGCTGGCGCTGCTGACCGGGGTGGCGGTGGTGGGCGGGATGATCACCTACGTCGTCTACTCCATCGTCAACCAGTGGGAAGACCTGTCGTCGCAGGTCGGTGCCGGTCTGCAGCGCATCGTCGAGTGGGTGGACACCTCGGGCGGCACGGTGCAGCGCATGGGCCGTGGTGACCACATGGTCCCGCCGTTCGAGGACAAGACGCCCGACGATACGCCGACGGCGATGTTCACGGTCACCAAGGAGCAGGTCGCCCAGTGGCTCGACAGTGCCAAGCAGTGGCTGACCGACAACGCCGGCGATCTCGTCGGCCGGGTCGCGGCCACCGCCGGGACTACCGTCGAGGTGTTCGCCTGCCTGGCTCTGGCTGTGTTCTGCACGGTGTTCTTCCTGGCCCGCGGTGACCAGATGTGGCAGTGGTGCCTGGGTCAGCTGCCGGTGCGGATGCGTGACCGGGCCCAGGCTGCGGCCTCGGTGGGCTGGTACACCTTCTCCGGCTACACCCGGGGAACCTTGATCATCGCGGGGACCAACGCGTTCATGGTGTTCTGGCTGCTGGTCATCGTCGGGGTGCCGCTGGCTGCGCCGCTGGCGGTGCTGGTGTTCATCGGTTCGTTCATCCCGCTGATCGGGGCGCCGACGGCGATGATCATCGCGACGATCGTGGCGCTGGCGGCGCTGGGGCCGTGGCACGCGGTCCTCATCTGCCTGGGCATCGCGTTCCTCGGGCAGATCGAGGGGCACGTCCTGCAGCCGCTGGTCATGGGCCACCAGGTGTCGTTGCACCCGGTGGTCGTGGCGGTCGCCGTCGTCGGGGGGACGCTCACCGCGGGTATCTTCGGTGCGGTGGTCGCGGTGCCGCTGGTCTCGGTGGCCTGGGCGGTCTTCGCCCGGTTGCGCCCACCGGTGGAGCAGCTGGACGGTGAGGACCCGGCCGGGCCGGACGACGACGGCACGGACGAGGGCGAACCGCCCGGGCGCCCGCAGGTACCGTGGAGCAAGGCCAGTGTCTGGTTGCGTCACCTGCGAGAACGCCAGAAGGGCGAAGCCCGGGCCTGACCGGCTGGTGTCAGGGTGCCAGGCTGATGTCCCCGGCGGTGAGCAGGATCGGGAAGCTCGACTCCCAGGCAGCCTTGACCAGCAGGTCGGTGTCCGTCACCCCGTTGTCCAGGGCTTCGATCATCCGGTCGGCGATGTCCGGGGCGTCCATGTGCTCGGTGTCGCGCAGCGCCAGCTCGCCGTAGGCGACCGAGAAGACGTTCCGGGCGCCGAACAGGCGGGCACGCTGCACCGCGTCGGGCTCGGTGATCGCCCGGCTGTGCGCCTCGACGGCGCACTGGAAGGCGTACACCGTCAGCTCGTGGGCGTCGGCGGCCGAGACCGAGTGGTCGCCCCCCCTGGCTTTCGCCTCGAGCCGGGAGGCCAGGTCGGCCTCCGCCTCGCGCATCCCGCGGTAGTACTCGGCCACGGCCGGGGCGTCCGAACCGGGGCCTGGACGTTGCGCGGCACCGGCCATCCGGACGTCCAGGAGCGCCTGGGCCGCCTCTGGGGTCAGACCGACGTTGGGGAGCGGGTCGAGCTGACCGACCTCGCGTCCGTCCAGGGTCACGCTGCACCTCCGAGCTAGACAGTCGTCCAGTCGTCCGTTCGGCCGACCTGGATCCGTTCTTAGCCTATCGACTACGCGGACCTTTCGACCACGTAGACCTGATGGTATGCCGTGGTCGGCCCGCGGCGGGTCGGCGTCAGGCCCAACGGCGCAGCAGGGCGTGGGTCTGGGCGACGTAGCCGCCGCCGAACAGCACCGCGTGCACCCCGACCGGGAACAGCTGGTGCAGACCGGTCCGGTGGCGCCATCCGGGCCGCAGCCGGTGCACGGACTGGTACCCGGCGACGACAGCGTCCAGGTGCGGCAGGCCGAACAGCGCGAGCATCGCCAGGTCGGTCTCCCGGTGCCCGCCGTGCGCAGCCGGGTCGATGAGGGTCGCCCCGGCGGCCGTCCACATGACGTTGCCGCTCCACAGGTCGCCGTGCAGGCGGGCGGGCGGGTCGTCGTCGTCCAGGTCGCCCGCGCACAGCCGGGCGGTCAGCCGGTCCAGGTCGGCGGCGGCCTCGGGCGGCAGGTCCCCGGTGGCGCGCAGCGCCTCGCCGATCGGGGACAGCCGGGCCCGGGCGTAGTACTCGCCCCAGGTCTCGAAGCTGGCGCTGACCAGCGGGCACCGGCCGATGAACCCGTCGCCGTCCCACCCCGGTGGTGGGGCGCCGAAGGCGTCGGCACCGGCGTCGTGCAGCCGGGCCAGCCCCGCCCCGAAGGTCCGGGCCGCTGCTGCGGTGGGCGTCACCGACGTCAGGGCGGCCAGGTCCAGGTGGTCGTCGGCGATATCGAGCACGTCCACGACGGGCAGGGCGTCGGCTGCCGCGAGCCAGGCCAGGCCCGCGGCCTCCCAGCGCAGCGCCCGCGCCGCGCCGGGCTTGCGGAAGACCGGACGGTTCACGACGACGATCCTGCCCTGTGCGACGACCGCCCCGCCAGGCCGCTCGCCCTCGGTGAGCGGGTCTGGTCCATGATGGACGGATGAGCGAGCACGATCTCGACCCGACCAACCCGTTCGCCCGCCCGTCGCCGCTGCCCTACGGGCTGCCCGACTACGCGACCGTCCGCGAGGAGCACTACCGCCCCGCCCTGCTCGCGGGGATCGCCCAGCACCGGGCCGAGGTGGCTGCCGTCGCCGCTGATCCGGCCCCGCCGACCTTCGCCAACACGCTGGTCGCCCTGGAACGCTCCGGCCGGCTGCTCGACCGCGTCGCCCGGGCGTTCTACAACCAGCTGTCCGCCGATGCCACGCCTGGTCTGGAGGCGCTGGAGGAGGAGGTCGCGCCGCTGCTGTCCGAGCTGGACGACGCCGTCCACCTGGACTCGCGGCTGTTCGCGCGGGTCGACGCCCTGCACCGCCAGGCCGCCGCGGGCGATCTGGACCTGGACGAGCAGGACGCCTGGCTGCTCACCCGGGTCCGCACCGATTTCGTCCTGGCCGGGGTCCACCTGGACGAGGCGGACAAGGACCGCCTGCGGGCCCTGAACACGCAGATCACCCAGCTTGACGCGGCTTTTGGCCGGACCCTGCTGGCGGCGACCAACGCCGCTGCGGTCACCGTGACGGACCCCGCCCGGCTGGTGGGTCTCTCGGACGACGAGACCGCCGCCGCGGCCCAGTCCGCCGCCGAGCACGGCGAGCCGGGCACCTGGCGGCTGGAGCTGGCGCTGCCCACCGACCAGCCGGTGCTGGCGTCCCTGGCCGACCGGTCGCTGCGGGAACGGATCTACCGGGCCGCGGCGACCCGGGGGCTGGGGGAGGAGAACAGCGGGGAGCACGACACCCGACCGATCCTGCTGCCGCTGGTCCGGGCCCGGGCCGAACGGGCCCGGCTGCTCGGTTTCGACCACCACGCGGCGGTGGTGGTCGCCGACGAGACCGCCGGGTCGGCCCAGGCCGTCGCGGACATGCTCGGTCGGCTGACCGGCCCGGCCGTGGCCAACGCCCGCCGGGAGGCCGAGGCGCTGACCGCCGCGCTGGTCGTCGACCACCCGGGGGCCCGGCTGGAGCCCTGGGACTGGACGTACTACGCGCAGCGGGTGCGGGCCCAGACCCGGTCCCTGGACGACGCGGCGCTGCGCCCCTACCTGGAGCTGGACCGGGTGCTGCACGACGGCGTCTTCTACGCCGCGCACCGGCTGTACGGGCTGACCTTCACCGAACGGCCCGATCTGCCCGGCTACGCCGACGGGGTGCGGGTCTTCGAGGTGCACGACGACCAGGGCGTCGGACGCGGGCTGTTCGTCGCCGACTTTTTCACCCGCGACGGCAAGCGCGGCGGCGCCTGGATGGACACGCTGGTCGACCAGTCGCACCTGCTCGACCAGCGGTGCGTGGTGGTGAACAACGCCAACGTGCCCCGTCCGGCGCCGGGCGAAGCGGCGTTGCTGTCCTGGGACTTCGTCATCACGATGTTCCACGAGTTCGGCCATGCGCTGCACGCGCTGCTGTCGGACGTGCGCTACCCGTCCCGGTCCGGCACCAACGTGCCGCGCGACTTCGTGGAGTACCCGTCCCAGGTCAACGAGATGTGGGCCTGGCACCCCGAGGTGATCGCGTCCTTCGCCCGGCATCACGCCACCGGCGAGGCCATGCCGTCCGGCTGGGTGGACACGCTGCTGGCCGCCCGGGCCGACGGGCAGGGTTTCGCCACCACCGAGTACCTGGCCGCCGCCTGGCTGGACCAGGCGTGGCACCGTCTGGCGCCCGAGGAGGTCCCGACCGACCGGGAGCAGGTCGAGGCGTTCGAGGCCGATGCGCTGGCCCGGGTCGGTGCGGCGCTGGGCCCGGTGCCGCCCCGGTACCGCACGACGTACTTCAACCACATCTTCGGCGGCGGGTACTCCGCCGGGTACTACGCGTATGTCTGGTCCGAGGTGCTGGACGCCGACACCGTCGAGTGGTTCACCGAGAACGGCGGTCTGACCAGGCAGAACGGCGACCGGTTCGCAGCCGGGGTGCTGTCCCTCGGCGGTTCGGTCGACCCGATGGCGGCCTACGAGCGGTTCCGCGGACGCCGGGCCCGGATCGAGCCGCTGCTCGCCCGGCGGCGCCTGGGGGACAGCCCAGCCGAGCCGACGGTCGAGGCCGACCGGTGACCGAGCGGCGCGGTCCAGGCCCGGTGACGGCGGCCGACGAGGTCGTGCCCATGACGCAGGAGCTCGTCCGGTTCGACACGTCGAACTACGGCGACGACTCCGGGCCGGGGGAGCGGGCCGCGGCCGAGTACGTCGTGGGCCTGCTCCAGGACGTCGGGTTCGACCTGGAGGTGTTCGAGTCCCGGCCGGGCCGCACCTCGGTGGTGACCCGCTGGGAGGGCCGCGACCCGGACCGTCCGGCGCTGGTGCTGCACGGCCACCTGGACGTCGTACCCGCTGTGCGGCACGGAGGGGCCGACGACTGGCAGGTGGACCCGTTCGCCGGCGAGCTGCACGACGGCCTGGTGTGGGGCCGCGGCGCGGTGGACATGAAGGACATGGACGCCATGATCCTGTCCGTCGTGCGCCAGCGGGTGCGCGAGGGTCGCCCGCCCGCCAGAGACGTGGTGCTGGCTATGTTCGCCGACGAGGAGTCCGGCGGGGTGCTGGGGTCGCACTGGGCCGTCGAGCACCGTCCTGAGCTGTTCGCCGGGGCCACCGAGGCGATCAGCGAGGTCGGTGGCTACTCGGTGGAGGTCGGCGGGCGGCGCGCCTACCTGCTGCAGACCGCGGAGAAGGGCCTGGCCTGGCTGCGTCTGGTCGCCGAGGGCCGCGCCGGGCACGGCTCGGCGGTGAACCCCGACAACCCGGTGACCGAGCTGGCCGCGGCCGTCGCCCGGATCGGGGCGCACCGCTGGCCGCTGCACCTGGTACCCGCCGCCCAGCGGCTCCTAGAAGGCGTGGCCGACCTGGCTGGGCTGCGCTACGACCCGGACGACGAGACCGCGGTGGCCGCGCTGGTCGACGCGCTCGGCCCGGCCGCGCGGTTCGTCGGTGCGACGGTGCGGCAGACCACCACGCCGACGACGCTGACCGCCGGGTACAAGGTCAACGTCGTGCCTGGTCAGGCCCAGGCCGGGGTCGACGCCCGGTTCCTGCCGGGCACCGAGGACGAGCTCATGGCGCAGATCGCTGCGCTGGCCGGACCGGGAGTCCGCGTCGAGGTCCAGCACCGCGACGCGGCCCTGGAGGCCCCGGTGGACGCCCCGCTGGTCGCGGCGATGACGGCGGCGGTCACCGCCGAGGACCCCGGCGCCGTCGTGCTGCCCTACCTGCTGTCGGCCGGGACGGACAACAAGGCGCTGAGCCGGCTCGGCATCGCCGGGTACGGTTTCGCGCCCCTGCGGCTGCCCGCCGACCTGGACTTCCCGGCGATGTTCCACGGGGTGGACGAGCGGGTCCCGACCGATGCCCTGGTGTTCGGCACCCGGGTGCTGGACCGGCTGCTCGACACGGTGTGAACCGGGCGCGCGGGTCACGGTCGCGCGGGCCTGGACGATCCGGTGCGACAGTGCCTCACGGCGACCGTCGACGTGCAGCGGTGCCGCCGTCAGCAGTGGCCGCCGGTGGCGCCATGCTGCCTCCTCGGTCCGGTCGTTCCGTCACCCGATCGGATGGACATGTACTCCCCACCCGCGATCAGTTCGGTCGAACGAGCGAGCTTGTCCGCTTCTCTCGGCGATCAGGTGTGCCATTGTGCCCCGTCCACCGCTACGGTCTGATCATGACCGTCGACCCGCGCGCCGCCCTCGATCGCCTCATCGCCGCCCTGGAGGCCCACTACACGGCCGTCGTGGCTCGCACAGACCCGGACGACCCCAGCGTCGACGACGCCTATGACGTGCTCGCCGACGCCTTCGAGGTCTACGACGACGCGCTAGGCACCGTGCACGGCGAAGCGACCCCGTTCTACCTCGGTGAGGAGGACGACTCCGACGACGACGACGTGGACGAGGACGACCTCGACGACGGTCTTGACGACGACGGCCTGGACCTCGACGACGACGAGGACGACGTGGACGACGACGAGGACGACGAGGACGAGGACGACGACGAGGACTGACCCGCGGGTCGAGCTGAGGCGGCGCTGAGCGACCGGTCCGCTCCCGTGCCGTGGCGGGCTAAAGTTGCCCTTCATGAGCAACGGCATGGGCCTCCTGGAGGCCGCTTTCATGGGCTTGGTCCAGGGCTTGACCGAGTTCCTGCCGATCTCGTCGTCGGCGCACATCCGGATCCTCGGCGACCTCACCAATGAGGGCGAGCCGGGTGCCGCGTTCACGGCGATGATCCAGATCGGCACCGAGCTGGCGGTGCTGCTGTACTTCCGCCACGACATCGCCCGGATCGTCGTCGCCTGGGTGCGGGCGCTGGCCGGGGCCCAGGGGCGGGGCTGGCGGGCTCGCGTCGGGCTGGGCGGGACCGCCGTGACCGCCGATCTGGTGGACACCGCGCCGACCCGTCCCCCCACCGCCAGCCGGAGCGGTGGTGCCAGCCACGACGCGCTGATGGGCTGGTTCATCATCGTCGGGTCGATCCCGATCGTCGTGCTCGGCCTGCTCTTCAAGGACACCATCGAGTCCACGCTGCGCAACCTGTGGCTCACCGTGGCGATGCTGACCGTCTTCGCCCTGCTGCTCGGCTGGGCGGACAGGATCGCCCAGCAGCGCCGCGCCCTGGCAGACCTCACCGTCCGGCATGCTCTGCTCTTCGGCCTGTGGCAGGCGTTGGCGCTGATCCCGGGCGTGTCACGCTCGGGGGGCACGATCACCGGCGGGCTGTTCATGGGCTATACCCGCGAGGCCGCCGCCCGGTACTCGTTCCTGCTGGCCATGCCCGCGGTGTTCGGTGCGGGGCTGCTCCAGCTGGTCAGCTCGCTGGGCGAGTTCGGCCAGTGCAGCACGACCGAGGGCGTCGCGACCTACAACCCTTCGGTCGCCGCGACCCTGGTGGCGACGGTGGTCGCCTTCGTCGTCGGGTACGTCGTCATCATCGGGTTCCTCAAGATCGTCTCGACCTACTCGTACAAGCCGTTCGTCTACTACCGGCTGGCCCTGGCGGCCGTGGTCGCGCTGCTGCTGCTTACCGGGGTGCTGCATCCCACCCCGGAAGTGACCCAGTGCACCGGCTGAGCCCCCGCGCCGATCCCAGTGCATGGGTTCCACGCCGATCCACCGTTTCGAAACGGTGGATCGGCGTGGGACCCACGACCTGAGACATCCTTATCGGTCTGCTGTTGGGACGGGCGTTGCTGAGACGTCCGGTCGGGCCCGGGATAGTCTGCTTCGGTGATTGCCTGGTCTGCCCCGTCGGTGCCCGTGCTGCCTGGTCCCGCAGACCGTGCTGTGGTGCGGCTGCGCGATGCTTCCGGGCTGCTCAAGGAGTCGGCTGAGGGGCCGTCGGCGACGCTGTACGTGTGCGGGATCACCCCGTACGACTCCACCCACCTCGGCCACGCCGCGACCTACCTGGCGTTCGACGTGCTGCGCCGCGCCTGGCTGGACGCTGGTCTGCAGGTGCAGCACGCGTCGAACGTCACCGATGTCGACGACCCGCTGCTCGACCGTGCGACGGCCACCGGGGTGGACTGGCGCGACCTGGCCGCCGACCAGACCGCCAGGTTCTTCCAGGACATGACGGCGCTGCAGGTGCTGCCGCCGGACACCTACCTGGCCGTCAGCGAGACGGTGCCGCAGGTCGCCGAGGTGGTCGCCGCGCTGCTCGCAGCAGGCGCCGCCTACCAGGTGCCTGCCGACGATATCGCCGGACCCGGTGACGTCTACGCCGACCTGTCGCTGGACCCCGCGTTCGGCTCTGTGTTCTGTTCTGCCGCGGGCCTGGACGACGCCACGATGCGTGCCCTGTTCGCCGAGCGCGGCGGCGACCCGGACCGCCCGGGCAAACGTCACCCGCTGGACCCGCTGCTGTGGCGGGCCGAACGTCCCGGCGAACCCGCCTGGGACGCCGCCGCGCTGGGCCGGGGCCGCCCCGGCTGGCACGTCGAGTGCGCCGTCATCGCCGCCGCCGGTCTGGGCCCGGTCGTCGACGTCCAGGGCGGCGGTCGCGACCTGGTCTTCCCGCACCACGAGATGAGCACGTCCCACGCCCGGCTGCTCGGCACCACGGTCCGGGTGCAGGCCCATGCGGGCCTGGTCGCCTACGCCGGGCACAAGATGAGCAAGTCCCGGGGCAACCTGGTGTTCGTCCGCACCCTGCTGGCCGACGGTGCCGACCCGGCCGCCCTCCGCCTCGCCCTGCACGCCCACCACTACCGCGCCGACTGGGAGTGGACCGACGACCAGCTGGTCGCCGCGCACCAGCGCCTGGCCCGCTGGCGCGCCGCCGTGGCTCGTCCCTCGGCCGCCCCGGCCGAACCACTGCTGGCCACCGTCCGCGCCGCCCTGGCCGACGACCTGGACACCCCCGCAGCCCTGGCCGCCATCGACGCCTGGACCCAGGCCGACGGCACCGACCAGACCGCCCCAGGGCTGGTCCGCACCCTCACCGACGCCCTGATGGGCATCGAGCTGTAGGACGCATGCGATACCGTTTCAACGGGTCGCAGAAGACGCTTTCCGCCTGGTCGTCAGGGCGGCCGTCTCGAGAAGAGAGAAGACACCCTTGCGTGCAGCGAGGGTCATGGGGATGCGTACCGTCTCGGTCGTGCAGCCGCTCAGCCCTGGTCGCGGCGGCGCAGGTAGCGTTCGAACTCCTGGGCGATGGCCTCGCCGGTGGCCTCCGGCAGGTCGGCGGTGTCCTTGGCCTCTTCCAGGTGGCGCACGTACTCGCCGATCTCGGCGTCGTCGGAGGCCAGCTCGTCGACGCCCTGCTGCCAGGCCTGGGCGTCCTCGGCGAGGTCGCCGACCTCCAGGGACTGGCCGAGCAGCTTCTCCACCCCGCCGAGCAGGGCCAGGGTCGCCTTCGGTGACGGCGGGTGGGCGACGTAGTGGGGCACCGCCGCCCACAGCGCGACCGTCGCCAGGCCGCGGCGCCGGGCTTCCGCGGCGAGCACCCCGACGATCCCGACCGGGCCCTCGTAGGTGCTCGGCTCCAGGTCCAGCAGGGCGCGTACCTTGGCGTCCTCGCTGCTCATCGTCACCGGGATAGGGCGGGTGTGCGGCACGTCGGCCAGCAGCGCGCCCACCGTGACCACGGTGTGCACCCGCTGCTCGACGGCCCGGTCGAGCAGGTCGGCGCAGAACCGGCGCCAGCGCAGCGACGGCTCGTAGCCCTGCGCCAGGACCACCCGGCGACGACCGACCTTGGTCACGGACAGCGTGGTCGTGGGCCAGACCAGCTCGCGGTGGCCGTCCTCGTCGGCTTCGATGGTCGGGCGGTTCACCTGGAAGTCGTGGTACTCCTCGGGGTCCAGCGCGGCGACGCGCCGGGCGGACCACACCTCGTGCAGGTGCTCCAGGGCGTCGCTGGCCGCACTGCCGGCGTCGTTCCAGCCTTCGAAGGCTGCGAGCATCACGGTCTGGTCCCCGGGCAGTGCCCCCGATCGTCGTGCGCTCACTCATCCAGCCTACGCAACCGCGGCAGGTCTTGGCGGTCAGGACGGGCCCGGACCCTGGTGTCGCGGGCGCGACACTACGCTGGTCGGGTGCAGCAGCGTAGCGGACATGCCACCAGCCGCCCGACCGGGGGGTCGGGCTGGGTCGTC
Source organism: Micrococcales bacterium (assembly GCA_009777345.1). GTDB lineage: Bacteria > Actinomycetota > Actinomycetes > Actinomycetales > Cellulomonadaceae > Cellulomonas. The sequence continues at coordinate 40,281 of WRMB01000002.1, forward strand.
GGCCGGGTGGCTGGCGCTCCCGTGGTGGTGGAACCCAGCGTCCTGGTCGGGGCGCTGGTGCTGGCGGTCGTGTTCTACCCGGCGCAGGCCGGACTGGGTTCGGCGGCGCTGCTGGTGGCCGCGGCCTTCGTGGCGGTCCTGTTCGCCTCGGTGCTGCTCCACGAGCTGGCGCACGGGCTGGCCGGGCGGGCGCTGGGGCACCAGCCGCAGGCGTTCACGCTGACCCTGTGGGGTGGGCACACCACGTTCGAGACCGACCTGGCGGCGCCGGGGCGGTCAGTCCTGGTGGCGGGTGCCGGGCCGGTCGCGAACCTGGCGCTCGGGGCGGCGTTCTTCTCGTTCTGGACGGTCGCCCTGCCGGGCACGGTGACGGCCTGGATGCTCGTGAACGCGGCATGGATCAACCTCGTCCTCGGGGTGTTCAACCTGGTACCGGGGCTGCCGCTGGACGGCGGTCACATACTGGAGGCGGTGGTCTGGAAGGTCACCGGTAGGCGGACGACTGGTACGGTCGTCGCCGCCTGGATCGGACGGGTCGTCGCGGTCGGTCTCGTCGTCGCGGTGGTGGTCGTGCCCTATCTGCGGGGCGGACGCCCGTCCACGTTCGGGGTGATCTGGGCGGTGATCATCGCCTGGACGCTGTGGGCCGGGGCGAGCGGGGCGCTGCGCTACGTCCGGCACACCACGGCGCTGCGCACGCTGAACCCGGCCACCGTGGGGCGCAAGGCCGTCGGGGTGGTCGCGGACACCACCGTGGCCCAGGCGCTGCACACGGCCCGCAGCGCCCAGGCCGTGGCCACCGTGATGCTCGGCCCGGACGGTCGCCCGGCGGCCTACGTGGACCCGAAGGCGGCGGCCAGCGTGCCGCGCGAGGCGCTCGCGATCACCGGTGTGTCGGCCGTGGCGGTGCCGCTGCCCGACGGCGCGGTGGTGGACGTCTCGGCCACCGGGGAACAGCTGCTCGCCGCGTTCGCCCGGACCGGGGGAGCGGTGCCGCTCGTCGTGACCAGCGGCGGGCGGGTGGTCGCGGTCGTCGTGCCCGGCGACGTCGCCCAGGTGCTCGGAACGTAGACTGGCCGACCGTGACGACCGTGACCGGTGCCGACAGGCGCCGCGGACCGCTGCGCGCCGGTGAGCGCGTCCAGCTGACCGACGCCAAGGGCCGACCGTCGACCATCACGCTGAGCCCCGGGGCGCTGTTCCACACCCACCGCGGTGCGCTGGCCCACGACGACCTGGTCGGGGCGTGCGAAGGCGTCGTGGTCACCACCACCGGGGGCGTGGAGTACCTGGCGCTGCGTCCGCTGCTGGCCGACCACGTGATGTCCATGCCGCGGGGCGCGGCCGTGGTGTACCCGAAGGACGCCGGACAGATCGTCACCATGGGCGACGTGTTCCCCGGCGCCCGGGTGGTCGAGGCCGGGGTGGGCTCCGGGGCGCTGACCCTGTCGCTGCTGCGGGCCGTGGGCGACGGCGGGTCGCTGCTGTCCGTGGAGCGTCGGGAGGACTTCGCACAGATCGCCCAGGGCAACGTCCAGGCGTTCTTCGGCGGCCCGCACCCAGCGTGGAGCCTCCAGGTGGGCGAGCTGGCGGACGTCCTGGGCACCCTGCCCGCCGCCAGCGTCGACCGGGTGGTGCTGGACATGCTCGCCCCCTGGGAGAACCTGGACGCCGTGGCCCGGGTGCTGGTCCCGGGCGGGGTGCTGGTGGCCTATGTGGCGACGACGACCCAGCTGTCCCGGACCGCCGAGGACGTGCGGGCCGACGGCCGGTACACCGAACCGTCGGCCTGGGAGTCGGTGGTGCGTGGTTGGCACCTCGAAGGTCTGGCGGTGCGGCCCGACCACCGGATGGTCGCGCACACCGGGTTCCTGCTCACCACCCGGCGCCTGGCCGACGGGACGGTCGCACCGCTGCGGCGGCGGCGTCCGGCCAAGGGCGCCTATCCCGTCGACGCCGACTGGTCGGCTGAGGAGCTGGACCCGCGGCCGGTCTCGGCCAAGAAGGTCCGGCGGGCACGTCGGGCGCTGGCTGGTGATCTCAGCCCCGACCCCGAAGCACTCAGTCGTACGGTGGACTAGCCGAACGGGTGTTGACACTCCCGGCTACCCTCGATGTGTCCGACCCCACTGTCCTCAGTCTTGCGGTACCAACAGGAAGTCGGAGGGCCATCATGACCGACCCGACGTACCAGCACCGCGAGCTGGCGTTGCTCGCAGCCAAGAACGAACGGCTGACCGCGGCGCTGGTCGCGGCCCGGGAGCAGATCGTCGAGCTCAAGCGTCAGGTGGACGACCTGGCCAAGCCCCCGGGGACGTACGCGACCTTCGTCGCCGCCCACGACGACGGCACCGTCGACGTGGTGGCCGCGGGCCGCAAGATGCACGTCGCGGTGACTCCGACCCTGGACGTCGCCGACCTGCTGCCCGGTCAGGAGGTCATGCTCAACGAGGCGCTGACCGTGGTCCGGGTGGCCGGGTACGAGCAGGTCGGCGAGCTGGTCACCGTCTCCGAGCTGCTCGGCGACGACCGGGCGCTGGTCGTCGGCCGCGGCGACGAGGAACGGGTCGTGCGTTTCGCCGGGCAGGTCGCCGACGCCGGGGTGCGGGTCGGCGACACGTTGACCATCGACTCGCGCTCCGGGTTCGTCTTCGAGGTGATCCCCAAGGCCGAGGTCCAGGACCTGGTCCTGGAAGAGGTCCCCGATATCGGTTATGACGATATCGGTGGTCTGGGCCCGCAGATCGGCGCGATCCGTGACGCCGTCGAGCTGCCGTTCGCCCACCCCGAGCTGTTCGCCGAGCACGGGCTGAAAGCCCCCAAGGGCATCTTGCTGTACGGCCCGCCGGGTTGCGGCAAGACGCTCATCGCCAAGGCCGTGGCCCATTCCCTGGCCGCCGCGGCGCGGGCCAAGAGCGGGGACGAGGCCGACGAACGGGCCTTCTTCCTCAACGTCAAAGGCCCCGAGCTGCTGAACAAGTACGTGGGGGAGACCGAGCGGCATATCCGGCTGATCTTCGCCCGGGCGCGGGAGAAGGCCTCCGAAGGGCACCCCGTCGTGGTGTTCTTCGACGAGATGGAGTCGCTGTTCCGCACCCGCGGCACCGGGGTGTCGTCGGACGTGGAGACGACGATCGTCCCGCAGCTGCTCAGCGAGATCGACGGGGTGGAACGGCTGGAGAACGTCATCGTCATCGGCGCGTCCAACCGGGAGGACATGATCGACCCGGCGATCCTGCGCCCCGGTCGGCTGGACGTGAAGATCAAGATCGAACGCCCCGACGCCGAGGGCGCCCGGGAGATCTTCGCCAAGTACCTCACCACCGACCTGCCGATCCACGCCGACGACATCGCCGAGCACGGTGGCGACAAGACCGCCACGGTCGAGGCGATGATCACCCGCGCCGTGGAGCGCATGTACGCCGAGTCAGAGGAGAACCGGTTCCTGGAGGTCACCTACGCCTCGGGCGACAAGGAGATCCTGTACTTCAAGGACTTCAACTCCGGCGCGATGATCCAGAACATCGTGGACCGGGCCAAGAAGTCCGCGATCAAAGAGCTCCTGGACACCGGGCAGCGCGGGATCCGCGTCGAGCACGTCGTCAACGCCTGCGTCGAGGAGTTCCGCGAGAACGAGGACCTGCCCAACACCACCAACCCCGACGACTGGGCCCGCATCTCCGGCAAGAAGGGCGAACGCATCGTCTTCGTCCGCACCGTCGTCGCCGGCAAGAGCGGCGCGTCGTCCCGCCGCATCGAGAACGTCACCAGCACCGGCCAGTACCTGTAGCCTCGCCGCAGGTTTCAACGGGACGCGACCGCGGGTCGGTCGGGGTCGTCGGTGACGGGGTCGTGGACTGCGAAGGCGAGTGCGGTGGCGGCGCGGGCGTACTGACGGTCGTGGGTCACGATGACCGGGGTGTCGCTGCGGATCCGTAGTGCGGCAGCCAGGTGCACCGCGTCCGCTCCGGAGATGACGCCGGGCACGGCGATGGCTTCGTGCATGAGTCTGGGGTCGACCTCTTGGATGTGGAAGTCGCGCAGATAGTCGTCGAGGATCGAGGCGTCACCGCCGTGGTTGGTGACCAGGTGCCGGGCTTCGACCTCCATGAAGCGTGAGGCGACCAGCGTGTCGCCGCGCGCCAGCAGCTGGTCGTACCAGTCGCTGGCGGCGGGGGAGCGACGGGTGGCCACGCTGATGAGGATGTTGGTGTCGATGTGCCACAGGGTCACTGCTGGGCCTCACGCTGGGCCTGGCGTTCGGCGATCGACTCGGCGACCAGGTCGACCGGCACCTTCAGCACCCGGCGCTTCGTCGGGGTCGGGTCCTGGCGCGGTGGGGTCGTACGGCCTGCCTCGACCTCGGCGGCCAGGGTCCTGGCGGGCGCGGTGATGTGCGACAGCCGGTAGGCAGGCACGCCGTCCCGCAGGATGAGCACGTCCTCGCTGTCGGCCATGCGGATCGCCGCCGAACGCTGCTGGTTGAACTCCGTCAGGGTCATCGTCACCATGATGCTAGACTAGCATATTAGTAGCCTGGTCTGCATTACGAGGCGCTGTGACCGTCCGTGCGACACTTCCACGCCAGAGCGACACTTCGAACTGTCGCTCTGGCGTGGAAGTGTCGCACAGGACGTCGGTCATGCGGCATCAGTCGGTGCCGAGGGCGAAGGCGGCGTCGAGGTCGTGGCGGGAGTAGGTGCGGAAGGCTATGTAGGTCTGGGTGCGCAGGACGCCTTCGACCTTGCTGACGGCGTCGGCGATGACGTCGGCCAGCTCTTCGTGCTCGCGGACCCGGACCATGGCGATGAGGTCGACCTCGCCGGTGACCGAGAAGACCTCGGAGACCTGGGGCAGCTCGGCGACCTGCTGGGCGACCTCCGGGATGCGGGCGGCGTCGGCGTCGATGTGGACGATGGCGGTGATCATGCTTCCCATCATGCCGTGCCCGCGGCGGTCGTGGCGCCTCCGGGTCTGGCCGGGTTTCCGCGAATCGGCCGGGTCGGCAGACCCGGCCCACTCACGGAAACCCGGCCAGACCCGGCTGGCGGGTGCTTCAGGGGTCGAGTTCGGGGCGGCGGTCCTGCCAGGCGGCGACAGCTGCTGCGGGGTCGGTGATCTGGGCGGTGCTGCGGACCGGCCAGGCCCAGGTGCCGTCGACGGCGACCAGGCGCACCCCGGGGCGGTCCAGCCAGGCGAGCAGCAGGTCGGTCTCCTCCGGGTGCGCCGCCGTGGCGGGCGGTACTGGGGCGGTGACGTGCTCGGCGGTGGCTCGTAGGGCGTCCACGGCGGGGCGGGGGTCGTGGCCGCGGGGGACCAGGGCCGTGGCGGCCAGGCGGCCGTAGCGCACCAGGACCAGCTCCCAGGCGCCGTCGTCGCACCGCTGGGCGGCGACGAGTTCGGCTATGCGGGCCAGCGGGTCGGACCGTTGCGACCGGCTGGCGGCCCGCAGGTAGGCGTCCAGCCGGTCGCGCACGCCTGCGGCCTCCTCGAACCGTTCCGCGGCCGTCAAGGCGGTCAGGCGCCGGGCGTGCGCCGCGACGACCGCTGTGGGGTCGCCGGTCATCGCCGAGCGCAACGCGGCCACGGTGGTCGCGTACCGGCCGTCGTCGTGCTGGCAGGGCGCCAGGCAGCGGTCCAGCTCGACCAGGACGCACGGTACCGCGTCCGCCGCGGGCCGCCGCGGCAGCCGGGTGGTGCACCGGCGCACCGCGAAGGTCTCCTGCAGCGCCTCGACGGCCAGCCGCGCGGCACCGGCCGACGGCAGCGGGCCGATGTGCGTGGCACCGGGTGTCACGTCCCGGACCACGGACAGCCGCGGGTACGGCTCGTCGGTGAGGCGCACCCAGGGCATCCGCTCCGGGGCGCGGGAGCGTCTGTTGTAGCGTGGCGCGTGCTCGGCGATCAGGCGCAGCTCGCGCACCCGGGCCTCCAGCGGGGTGGCGCACACCACCGGGTCGACCCGGGTGGCCAGGCTCAGCATCTCGGTCATCCGGCTACGGCGCTCCGCGGCGGTGAAGTACGTCCGCACCCGGGTCCGCAACGACCGGGTGGCCACCCCGACGTAGAGCACCTCGTCGCCGGGGCCCCGGAACAGGTACACCCCAGGGGCGTCGGGCAACCCGTCGGCCAGGTGGCTGCGGCGTCGCACCTGGTCGGGCACCGGGTCGGCGGCGGTGGCCAGGTCTTCGGCGTGGCTGACGCCCAGCGGGGCCAGCCGTTCCAGCAGCGCGTGCAGCACGTCGACGGTGGCCCGGGCGTCGTCCAGGGCCCGGTGGGTCGGTGCGGTCGTGGCGCGGAACAGCCGGGCCAGGGTGGCCAGCCGGTGGTTCGGCGCCTCGTCGCGGGTGACCACCCGGCGGGCCAGCCGGACCGTGTCGACCACCTGGTTGCCCGGCCAGGCGTACCCGGCGCGCGACAGCGCGGCCTTGAGGAAGCCGACGTCGAACGGCGCGTTGTGCGCCACCAGCACCGTGCCGTGCACGAACTCCAGAAAGCTGGGCAGCACCTGCTCGATGCGCGGCGCCCCCACGACCATCGCCGTGGTGATCCCGGTGAGCACCTGGACGGCCGGAGGGATCGGTCGACCTGGGTCGACCAGGGTCGCCAGCTCGCCCAGCACCTGGCCGCCGCGCACCTTCACCGCACCGATCTCGGTGATCGCGCAGTCCGCCGCCCGGGTGCCGGTGGTCTCCAGGTCCACCACGACGAACGTCACCTCGCGCAGCGGGGTACCCGTCTGGTCCAGCCTTGGCTGGACGAACCGCCGGCCTGGCGGGAGATCCGGCCGCTGTACTTCGCGCATGCCCCGACGCTAACGACGACCACCCACGCCATCTCCCGCCGAGGGACCGGGCAAGACCGACCACGACCTGGACTGGTCACCAGGCTGGGGGGCCAGTGAAGGGCTAACGTCGGTTTCACGACGAGGAGGACGAGGCCGTGCACGCCATCGGAGTGGATATCGGCGGGACGAAGATCGCGGCCGGGGTAGTGACGGCGGACGGTCAGATCGTCGCCAAGACGACGCTGCGCACCGACACGACCGAGGCCAGCACGGTGGACGACGGTATCGTCGCGGCCTGCGAGTCGCTGCTGGCCGACTACGAGGTGGAGGCGGTCGGCCTGGCCGCGCCCGGGTTCATCGCCTCGGACCGGACGACGGTGCGGTTCTCCCCGAACCTGCCGTGGCGCGACCACCCGCTGCGGGACGTCGTGGCGCAGCGGCTGGGTATCGACGCGGTGGTCGTGGAGAACGACGCCAACGCCGCCGGGTGGGCCGAGTCGCGGTTCGGGGTGGCGCGGGGGCTGTCCGACATCGTGATGCTCACCCTGGGCACCGGTCTGGGCGGGGCGATCGTCACCGACGGGCAGCTGGTGCGCGGGGCCGGGGGGGCGGCCGGGGAGATCGGGCACCTGCGGGTGGTCCCGGAGGGGCACCACTGCGGCTGCGGCCAGGAGGGCTGCTGGGAGCAGTACGTGTCCGGGTCGGCGCTGGTCCGCGAGGCGCACGCCGTGGCCGTGTCCCGCCCGGTGCGGGCCACCCGGCTGCTGGAGCTGGCCGGGGGCAAGGCCCGCAAGATCACCGGGCAGCACATCACCAAGGCCGCCCAGGAGGGCGACGAGCTGGCGGTCGAGCTGCTGGCCTGGATCGGCCGCTGGCTGGGGGAGGGCGCCGCGTCGTTGGTCGCGGTGCTGGACCCGGCGATGGTCGTGGTGGGCGGGGGGCTGTCCGCGGCGGCCGACCTGGTGCTCGGCCCGGCCCGGCACGCGTTCGACCGGCGGCTGTCCGCCGGGGGGTACCGGCCGGTCGTCCCGATCGAGGTGGCGGCGATGGGCAACGACGCCGGGATCGTCGGGGCCGCCGACCTGGCCCGTACCTGACGACGCTCGTCGGTGCCGGACCGCGGTGTCAGACCACTGCGCCAGTGTCCTCGTCGTCCGGGTCGCGCCGGTGCGGCATCCGCCAGAACAGCACCGCCAGACCGGCGAAGAACACCACCGCGGACGCCTGCACCAGCACCCGGGGTGCGGACCACACGACGAGCACGACCAGCCAGAGCAGCGGCATGCCGATCACGGCGAACCAGGCCATGGTGAGCAGCGGGTCGCCGCCGAGCACCGGCGGCGGCTCGGGCGGGACGAAGTGCTCAGTCTCGTCCACCTCCCGCTCGGCGGCGTCGATCTGCTCGGTGCCGTCCCAGTCGCGACCGCTGCGCGCGGTGGCCGGGTCGGGCAGCCGCAGCTCACCCAGGCTGCCGAGGTCGGCGACGATATCCGCCCAGCGTGCGTCGTCGGTCGCCTCCGGTCGGTCCGGCTCCGGTGCCGACTGTTCGGGCGAGTCTGGTGACGGTTCGGGCGCGGCGTCCGATGGGACGTCTGGGTCTGGCGGCTCCGGGATGGAAGAGCCGACGGGCTCGTCGTCGTCACGGCTGACCATGGGAGCACTTTAGGGTGTGGACCTGGGTAGAGTCGTCGAAACATCCCCGGCGAGGCGGGCATGAGAGGATCACGGTGTTCTACTGGCTGATGAAGCGGGTGGTCTTCGGTCCGCTGCTCAAGCTCGTGTACCGGCCGTGGATCCGCGGGGCGGGCAACGTGCCCGCGACCGGCGCGGCGATCCTGGCCTCGAACCACCAGGCCGTCGTCGACTCGTTCTTCCTGGCGGCGATGCTGGACCGGCGGCTGGTGTTCATCGGCAAGCAGGAGTACTTCACCGGTTCGGGTATCAAAGGGCGTCTGGTCTCAGGTTTCATGCGCGGCGTGGGCACCATCCCGGTGGACCGCGGCGGCGGACGGGGCAGCGAGGCGGCCCTGGCCACGGGCCTGCGGCAGCTGCGCGAGGGCGGGCTGTTCGGCATCTACCCGGAGGGCACCCGCAGCCCGGACGGGCGGCTGTACCGGGGCAAGACCGGCGTGGCCCGGCTGGCCCTGGAGTCCGGCGTCCCGGTGATCCCGGTGGCGATGATCGGCACCGCCGACGCCCAGCCGATCGGGCGGCGGATCCCCAAGATCATGCGGATCGGCGTGGTCGTGGGCGAACCGCTGGACTTCACCCGCTACCGCGGTATGGAGAACGACCGGTTCATCCTGCGCTCGGTGACCGACGAGATCATGTACGCGATCATGAGCCTGTCCGGGCAGGAGTACGTGGACGTGTACGCCGCGACCCAGAAGGCCCGGATCGCCACCGGCCACCCGGCGGTCTCCGGCGACGCGGCCGACCACCTGCCTGTCGCGCCCGGGGGGCGCCCGGTGCCCGACGTGGAGCCACCGGAACCCCCTGGCGACGAGACTGCCGACGGTCCGCCCGACGGTGACGCGGCGTCGTGAGGGCGGCGCTGACCCCGGTGCTGAAGATGGCGCTGACGATGGTGCCGACGGCCGGTGGGACGACGTACCGGTGGGATGACGGGGGCCGTCCGCCGGTAGGATGACGGCGTCGCGCGGCGCACGCCGTGCCTGCCGGGTGGCCGACGAGGCGCACCTGGCGCGAGTCGACCCGAAGAGGTGCATGATGACCGTCCGCCGTGTCGCGCTGCTCACCGCCGGTGGTTTCGCCCCTTGCCTGTCGTCCGCCGTGGGTGGGCTGATCGAGCGGTACACCGAGATCGCGCCCGAGGTCGAGATCATCGCCTACCAGCACGGCTACCACGGCCTGCTGCTGGGCGAGAAGACCGTGGTGGACGACGAGGTGCGTCGGCACGCGGGGCTGCTGCACCGGTTCGGCGGCTCGCCGATCGGCAACTCCCGGGTCAAGCTCACCAACCAGGCCGACGCGGTCAAGCGCGGCCTGGTCGAGCCGGGCCAGGACCCGCTGCAGGTGGCGGCCGACCAGCTCAAGGCCGACGGTGTGGACGTGCTGCACACCATCGGCGGTGACGACACCAACACCACGGCCGCCGACCTGGCCGCCTACCTGCACGACAACGGCTACGAGCTGACCGTCGTCGGGCTGCCCAAGACGATCGACAACGACGTGGTGCCGATCCGTCAGTCCCTGGGTGCCTGGACCGCGGCCGAGCAGACCGCGCGCTTCGCGGCGAACATCATCGGCGAGCACCGGTCCGGTCCCCGGATGCTCATCGTCCACGAGGTGATGGGCCGCAACTGCGGCTGGCTGACCGCGGCGGCCGCGGTGAAGTACCGCGAGTGGCTGGACGCCCAGCAGTGGCTGCCAGGTATCGGCCTGACCCGCCAGCGCTGGGACGTGCACGCGGTGCTCATCCCCGAGCTGGCCATCGATATCGCCGCCGAGGCCGACCGGCTCAAGGCGATCATGGACACCCAGGGCAACGTCAATATCTTCCTGTCCGAGGGCGCCGGGCTGCACGAGATCGTCGCCCAGATCCAGGCCGCGGGCGAGCAGGTCCAGCGTGACGCGTTCGGGCACGTCCGGCTGGACACCATCAACCCCGGTCAGTGGTTCGCCAAGCAGTTCGCCGCGCAGCTGGGTGCCGAGAAGGTCATGGTGCAGAAGTCGGGCTACTACTCCCGGGCGGCGGCGGCCAATGCTGAGGACCTGCGCCTGATCAAGTCGATGACGGACCTGGCCGTGGAGTGCGCCCTGCGCGGCGAGTCCGGTGTGATCGGCCACGACGAGGCGGCCGACGACCGGCTGCGGGCCATCGAGTTCCCCCGGATCGCCGGCGGCAAGCCGTTCGACGTCACCCAGCCGTGGTTCACCGATCTGCTGACGGCGATCGGCCAGCCGTTCGCCCTCCCGGACGCCTCCCAGCCGAGCGGCCGATGAGCATCGAGCCGGATCCCGAGCTGCTCGGCGCGCTGGACGCCTGGCAGCACCGTGCGGTGGCCCACCAGCCGCCCTGGCCGGACGCGGCGCACCTGGCCGCGGTACGCGACCGGCTGACGACGCTGCCGCCGCTGGTGTTCGCCGGGGAGGCCGACGCGCTGCGCGCCGAGCTGGCCGCCGCCGGGGCGGGGGAGGCCTTCGTGCTCCAGGGCGGCGACTGCGCGGAGAGCTTCGCCGACGCCACCGCGGACAATATCCGCAACAAGATCAAGCTTCTGCTGCAGATGGCCGTCGTGCTGACCTACGGCGCGTCCATGCCGGTGGTGAAGATCGGCCGGATGGCCGGGCAGTACGCCAAGCCCCGGTCGGCGCAGACCGAGACCCGCCAGACCGAGGACCGCGGCGCCGTCACGCTGCCGTCGTTCTACGGCGACTGCGTCAACTCGCACCTGTTCGACGCCCGGTCCCGCACCCCGGACCCCGAGCGCCTGCTCGACGGCTATCACGCGGCCGCGTCCACGCTGAACCTGATCCGGGCCTTCACCACCGGCGGGTTCGCGTCGCTGCTGCGGGTGCACGAGTGGAACCGGGGGTTCACCCGGAACCCGGCCTACGCCCGGTACGAGGAGATCGCCGCGGAGATCGACCGGGCGATCCGCTTCATGGCGGCCTGCGGGGTGGACGTCGAGTCGCTGCGCACCGTGGACCTGTTCTCCTCCCACGAGGCGCTGCTGCTGGACTACGAACGGCCCCTGACCCGGATCGACTCGCGCACCGGGCTGGCCTACGACTGCTCGGCCCACTTCCTGTGGATCGGGGAGCGCACCCGTGACCCTGAGGGCGCCCACGTGGACTACTTCGCCCAGGTGCGCAACCCGCTGGGGGTGAAGCTGGGTCCGTCCGTCACCGGTGACGACGCGCTGCGCCTGCTGGACCGGCTGAACCCGACCGGGGAGCCGGGCCGGATCACGTTCATCACCCGGATGGGCGCGGGCACGGTGCGCGACGCGCTGCCCGCCCTGGTGGAGAAGGTCACCGCCGACGGTCGTCCGGTCACCTGGACCTGCGACCCGATGCACGGCAACACCATCACCGTCAACGGGTACAAGACCCGGCGTTTCTCCGACGTGGTCGACGAGGTCGCGGGTTTCTTCGAGGTCCACCGCGGGCTGGGCACCGTGCCCGGCGGCCTGCACGTCGAGCTGACCGGGGACGATGTCACCGAGGTGCTGGGCGGGTCGGAGCAGATCGACGCCGACGGCCTGGCTCGCCGCTACGAGACCCTGGTCGACCCGCGTCTGAACCACCAGCAGGGCTTGGAGCTGGCGTTCCAGGTGGTGGAGCTGCTCCGGGCGCACTGACGACGAGCCCAGCGTGGACGCAGTCAGTGCGAGGTGATCACCGCGCACCCTGTGGTGGCTACGGGGTCATGGCGCGACCCGGTTGGTGTACAGGGTGACGACTGTTCCCTTGGCTCTCAGCGAGCCGCCTGACGGGTCCTGACCAAGGACCAGCCCCCGTTGGCGACCGTCGACGCTGACCTCGAACCCAGCGTCGACGAGCCGCTGCCTCGCCTGGTCGACCATCATCAGCGTGACGTCGGGCACCGGGTACAGCTCAGGTCCCTTGGAGACGGTGACGGCGATGGTGTCGCCGCGGTGCAGTGAGGTGCCCGCCTCGGGGGTCTGGCTGAGGATCTCGCCGGTCGGCCGGTCCGACCAGACCTCGCTGATGTCCAGTTGCAGCGCGGCGTCGTCGAGCAGTGTCTCGACCTCGGAGACGGTGCGGTCGACCAGCTCGGGCACGATGACCGGGGCCGGTCCCTTCGACACGGTGAGCGTCACCGTGTCGCCGCGCATCGCCTGGGTGCCGCCCGTCGCGTCGCTGCCGTCGGGCAGCGTGGCGCTCAGCACCTCCCCGGCCGGGACGGTGTCGCTGTAGTCCTCCAGGGGCGGGTCGGCACTGACCAGGCCAGCCGCGGTGAGGGCCGCGACGGCGTCGGCGAGGTCCTTGCCGACCAGGCCGTCTGGTACCTGGATCCAGTCGGGGCCCTTGGACACCATGAGGGACACCTTGGCTCTGCGGTCCAGCCGGGTGCCTCTCTCCGGGTCGCTGGAGATCACCTTGCCCGGGGGCATCGTGGGGTGGAATGCCTCGGTGACCTGCGGTTCGAGATTGGCCTTGCGCAGGGCCGCCTCTGCGTCCGCCTGGTCCAGACCGACGACCATGGGGACCGTCGTCCTGGCTCCCGGGCCCTGTCCGAACCACCAGACGGTCCCACCGCCGCCCAGCACCAGCAGCGCGACGACACCGCTGACCAGCCAGACCAGCGCGCGGCGCCGACGGTCCTCCTCCAGGGATCCGGGCGGAGCGACGGCAGGTGGCTGGGCGTACGACAGCAGGTGGTCGGGGCCGACCTCGGGTCCGGGGCCAGGTGTCGGACCGAGCCCCAGTCCCAGCGGCAGGGCGACCGTGGGGTCGCGTCCTGAGTCCGGCGAGAAGACCGCGGTCGCCGGGCCGGGTGCTGGCACCTCCGGGGCGTTCGTCCGGCCGACGGTGCCTGCGTTGCGGGCCAGCGTGCCGAGGTCCAGGTTTACCCGCAGGTGCTTGATCATCGCCAGGGCCGCGGCGGCGTCGACCGGCCGGTCTGCCGGGGCGCGGGCGGCCAGCGCCCGCACCAGGTCGTCCACCTCGGCGGGCATCCAGCTGACCAGGTCGGACGGGGCGGGGATCTCGTGGTGCACGTGCTGGAAGGCGATCTGCACCGGGCTGGTGCCGGAGAACGGCTGGCACCCGGTGAGGACCTCGTAGAGCAGCACGCCGACCGCGTACACGTCGGTGCGGGCGTCGGCGGTGCCCACCGAGATGAGCTCGGGGGCCAGGTAGGCGGCGGTGCCCATGACGACGGACGCCCCGGTCGTCATCTCGGTGACCGCCCGGGCGAGGCCGAAGTCGGCCAGCTTGACCCGCCCGTCGGTGGCGATGAGCACGTTCTCCGGTTTCACGTCGCGGTGCACCAGCCCCGCGTGGTGGGCCGTGGCCAGGGCTTCGAGCACCTGCTCGACGAGGTCCAGCGCCTCGCCCAGCGGCAGCGCTTGACGGTCCACGAGCATCTGGCGCAGGTTGGTGCCGTCGACGTACTCCATCGCCAGGTAGGTGGTCCTGCCGTCGACCCCCTGGTCGAACACCTGGACCAGACCCGGGTGGACCAGCTTGGCCACGGTCCGGGCCTCGCGGCGGAACCGGGCGACGAAGTCGCCGTTCTGGGTGTCGGCCAGGTGCTGGTGCAGCACCTTGAGCGCGATCTCACGGTCCAGCCGCCTGTCCACCGCCAGGTAGACGGTCGCCATCCCGCCGCTGGCGATCCGGGAACGGACCTCGTACCGTCCGTCGACCACGTGCCCCAGCAAGGGGTCGGTCACAGTCGGCTCCACAGTCCCGGACTCTACGTCATCGGACGCGGCTGTAGGTGCCGATCGTGGTCCGCCTTGCGTCGGCGCGGGCGAATTCGCGGGCGCAGGACGGTGGGGGACGGTTCCTGCTGTGCTCACCTGAGAACCGGAGGACAGCAGGACCGGCGTACTGCCAGAGCCTGGGTAGGCTGGGCCCTCGTGAACGCTACGGACAGCGAAACGGTCGGTGCGGGTGCTGGTTCTTGGCTGACCGTTCCCGACCTGGCCGAGCGTCTCGGTCTGACGCTCGCGAAGGCGCGGCGGCTGGTCAGCGACCGTTACGTGCTGGGCACCCGGCGTGACGGGGTGCTCGTCGTACCCGCGGAGTTCCTGGTACCGGGGCACCTGGCCAACCCGGCCGCGCCCGGCGACCCGGCGTCGGCCCCAGCCTGGGTGGTGCTGGCGTCGCTGCCAGGCACCATCACCGTCCTGACCGACGTGGGGTTCTCCGACGACGAGGCGCTGGACTGGCTGTTCGCTCCCGACGACCAGCTCGGTACCACCCCGGTCGCGGCGCTGCGCGCCGGGCACAAGTCCGCGGTCCGCCGGCTGGCCCAGTCCCTGCTGTGAGGTGACGGTCGCGGTGTCAGGCCCGCCGGGCGACGGCGGCCTGGGCCAGGGTGCGCAGCGTGGAGGCGGCCGGGTCGGCCCAGCCCTGGTCGTCGATCAGCGCCAGGGCCTGGGCGGACAGGCGGGTGATCATCGCCTCGACGTCGGCCACCGCCCCGGTGGCCTCGATCGCCGCGGTGAGCCGGGCGACATCGGCGGCGGAGGCGTCGCGGTTGCCCAGGACCGTGCCGAGCAGCCGCAGGGTGGTCTCGTCGAAGGCGCCGCGGGCGCGGGCCGTCGCCCGGGCGACGATCACGGTCCGCTTGCCCTCGCGCAGGTCGTCGCCGATGGGCTTGCCGGTGACGTCCGGGTCGCCGAGCAGGCCGAGCAGGTCGTCGCGCAGCTGGAACGCCTCGCCCAGCGGCAGGCCGACCGCCCGGCAGACGGCGACCTGGTCGTCGTCGGCACCGGCCAGCAGCGCACCGATAACTAGCGGGTGCTCCACGGAGTAGCGGGCGGACTTGGCCCGGATCACCTGGCGGGCCCGGGCCTCGTCGTCGGTATCGGCGCCCCAGGGGCGGGCCTGGGAGAACATGTCCAGGTACTGGCCGAGCTCGACCTCGGCGCGCATCAGGTCGAACACGTCGCGGATGGCGTCGGCCCGCTCCTTGGGCTCGTCGCGCAGCGCGGCGGTCAGCGCAGCGTCGGAGGCCACCAGGGCCAGGTCGCCGAGCAGGACCGCCGCTGCATCGCCGAAGCGGCGCGGGTGGCCGGTCAGTCCCTGGTCCTGGTGCAGGGCGGCGAACGCCTGGTGCACCGCGGGTCGGCCCCGGCGGGTGTCGGAGTCGTCCATGACGTCGTCGTGGATCAGCGCGGCGGCCTGGAACAGCTCGTGGGCGGCCCCGATGCTGACCACGGCGGCGACCTGCGGGCTGTCCGGCTCGCCGCCGTGCACCCGCCAGCCCCAGTAGGTGAACGAGGCGCGCAGCCGCTTGCCGCCGTCGAGCATCTGGGCGAGGACGTCGACCATGGGCGCGGCGTCGGGTGCGACGGTGCCGACCAGGTCGCGCAGGGCCGCGGTCTGCTCGGCCAGGGCCTCGTCCACCGCCGCCCGGGGGTCCTCAGCCGTTGCCATCGGGCACCTGGGTCATGACTGAGCCTCCTATGGTGAGGGTGCGGACGGTGCCGTCGTCGAGGACTGCCATGTTAAGAACCTCGCCTTCGGCGCGGGAGAAGGTGGACAGGGCCGCGGCGCCGGCAGCCGGGGGGTCGGTCTGCTCGGCGAACCCGGCGGCCAGCAGCGGCTGCCGCGCGGTGTCGAGCAGCTCGGCGACGTCCATGGTGGTGCGGATGTTGAAGCTGATGTTCCAGAACCCGTCAGCCTGGGTGGCGCACGACACCAACAGCTCGGCGCCGGGCGGCAGCGGCAGCAGCTCGGTCGGGAACCCTGGGGGCGGTGCGTCGACCGGGCAGCCAGGATCACCCGGGGTCAGGAGCGCGGTGGGGGTGGGCCGCACCGGCGCGCTGGTGGGCGCCAACGAGGCCGGCTCGGACGTCGCGCACCCCGCTGACAGGGCCGTGACCAGGACAACCGCCAGCGCGGCGGTGACACCCGGTCGGTCAGCCATGACTCCAGCCTAGCTGTCTGTCGAACCGTCCCCAGCCCACGTCCGTGCACGGTCGTCCACAGAAAGGCCCGCGACGGTCCATAGGACGGGTCCCGTCGGCGGTGAGGTAGAGGCATGACGACGATCACCATCTCCCATCCCCGCGAGCTGCTGGCCCTGGTGCCCCACCAGATCGGGTTCGTGCCCGAGGACTCGGTCGTGGTGCTGAGCCTGCGCCGCCCGCGCGGCCGTCTCGGGCTGGTGGCCCGGGTCGACCTGGCCGGGCTCGCCGACCGCGTCGACGGTCCGCGCCTGGCGCACGGCCTGGTCAGGCACCTGGAACGCGACCACGCCCGCTCCGTCGTGCTCGTGGTCTACACCGCTGCCGACCCGCGCGGCGTCGACCACCCGGCCCACCAGGCCGTGCGGCGGCTGCGCCGGGTCGGGGAGGGCGCCTTCGGTCCGATACCGGCCTGGGCGGTGACCCGCACCGGGTACCTCAACCTCGACTGCGTCGGCGAGTGCTGCCCGCCGGGCGGACGGCCGCTGACCGAGCTGTCCAGCAGCGCCGTCGGGGTGCGGATGGTCGTGGCCGGCTCTGCGGTGGCCGACCGGCGTGAGGACGTGGCGACCATCGCCCCGGCCTCGGGCCAGGCGCGTCGGGCCGTGGCCCGGGTGTGCGCCCGCTGGGCGGCTCGTGGCGCCTGCGCGGCAACGGAAGGGGCGCTGCCGCTGGAGCGCTGGCGGACCGACAGCGTCCAGGCGTGGCGCGACGAGGTGGCCCGGGCCGCGGCCCGTCCCGGTACCGGGCACGGGTCACGCCTCGGCCGGGTCGAGGCGGGCCTGCGCGACGGACGGGTGCGTGACGCGGTACTCGCCGCGATGGTCCCGGGCAGCGGCGACCTGCCCGAACGGCTGGTGCGCGGAGTCCAGGCAGACCCGGAGGCCAGCCGCGCGCTGACCGCCGCCCTGGACCGGGTGTTCTCGCTACGCTCGACCGGCTCGGACAGGCAAGCCAGCTCGCTTGCCTCTCGCCTCGACCGGGCGCACCGGCCGTCCGCCGCGGCGCCACCCCCGCGGCCGTCCGACGCCTGTGTGCGCGTCCTGGAGGGCGTGGTGGCGCACGGTCGTCGTGACCACCAGGCCCCGGCGCTGACCCTGCTGGCGCTGGCTGCCTGGTGGGCGGGGGAGGGTGCCCGCGCGAACCTGCTGCTGAGCAGGGCGTTGCACGACGATCCGGACCACCAGCTGGCCCTGCTGCTGGCTCAGGCGACCGCGGCTGGCGTGGTTCCGGGCTGGGTCGTGGCCCGCCGATGACCAGCAACGAGAGGTCGGCGGGCGGCAGACCCCCGCGCATCGGTACAATACGAGTTCGTCCAGCGGCTCAGCGAGCCGATTGACTGGTTGCCGAAAGGTCCCCTGTGCCCTCCAAGACTTCAGTCTCCATGCCCGCAGACGAGTCCGCTGTCGACCAGTCCACCGAGGATTCCGCCGTCCCCGAGCCCCGGCGGCCCTCACGACGCCCCAAGGCCCGCAAGACCGCTGCCGCCGCTCCCAGCGCCGGTCAGGACGCCGACTCGCCGTCCGGTACCGCCGGGTCGGGCCCGGCGAAGGCCAGCACCAGGACTCGTACCGCCAGGACCACCAAGGCCAGGACCACCGCCAAGGCCGACGCTGCCGAGCCGACGCAGGCCCCGGCCGAGAGCGCACCGGCCAGGCGGAGCAGGGCCAAGGCCAAGTCCGAACCGGCTCCGGTCGAGACGGAGGACGTCGTCGAGGACGAGGACGCCGAGCCGAACGAGGTCGAAGACCTCACCGATATCGAGGAGGTCGATGTCGAGGCGGAGGTCGGCGATGTCGTCGGCGACGACGTCTCGGGCGACGACGAGCCGACCGACGAGCCGGACGAGTCCGACGACCCGGACGACACCAAGACCGCCAAGCCGACGAAGGCCAAGGGCCCCGCCGTTGTCGAGGAGCCCGAGCCGGAGGACTCCGGCTTCGTCTTCTCCGACGCCGACGACGACGACGCCCCTGCCCAGCAGGTCGTCACCGCCGGTGCCACCGCCGACCCGGTGAAGGACTACCTCAAGCAGATCGGCAAGGTCGCGCTGCTCAACGCCGAGCAGGAGGTCGAGCTGGCCAAGCGGATCGAGGCGGGCCTGTTCGCCGAGGAGAAGCTGGCCAAGGAGCGCGACGAGCTGGTCGGCAAGCTGCGCCGCGAGCTGGAGTGGATCGCCCAGGACGGCCGCCGCGCCAAGAACCACCTGCTGGAGGCCAACCTGCGCCTGGTGGTCTCCCTGGCCAAGCGGTACACCGGCCGGGGGATGCTGTTCCTGGACCTCATCCAGGAGGGCAACCTGGGCCTGATCCGCGCGGTGGAGAAGTTCGACTACACCAAGGGCTACAAGTTCTCCACCTACGCCACCTGGTGGATCCGCCAGGCCATCACCCGCGCCATGGCCGACCAGGCCCGGACCATCCGGATCCCGGTGCACATGGTCGAGGTGATCAACAAGCTGGCGAGGGTGCAGCGTCAGATGCTGCAGGACCTGGGCCGCGAGCCCACCCCCGAAGAGCTGGCCAGAGAGCTGGACATGACCCCGGAGAAGGTCGTCGAGGTCCAGAAGTACGGCCGTGAGCCGATCTCCCTGGCCACGCCGCTGGGCGAGGACGGCGACAGCGAGTTCGGCGACCTCATCGAGGACTCCGAGGCCGTCGTGCCCGCCGACGCGGTCAGCTTCACCCTCCTGCAGGAGCAGCTGCACCAGGTGCTGGACACCCTGTCCGAGCGCGAGGCGGGCGTGGTGTCCATGCGCTTCGGCCTCACGGACGGTCAGCCCAAGACCCTGGACGAGATCGGCAAGGTGTACGGCGTCACCCGGGAACGGATCCGCCAGATCGAGTCCAAGACCATGTCCAAGCTGCGCCACCCGTCACGCTCCCAGGTGCTGCGCGACTACCTGGACTGAGACCTGTGCCGTCTGAACTGCGTTCGTGCAGATCAAGTGCCCTGTTTGGGTGACTGACCCGCCAAGAGTACCCCCGAGCCCAGACGTGGTCGGCAGCGTACGTGACCGCGTCGACCGGCGAACGCCAACAGGTGGCGTTCTCGCCGGTCGGTCTGACTGTACGTCGGGGCTAGAGGTCTTCGAGGCGCTTGCGCCAGTAGCCTGGGCGCCTGCGTGCGTGCGCGTAGGCGACGACGATCACCTCGTCGTCGCGGACGAAGTAGATGATTCCGTAAGGGAAGACGTCGATGCTCTTTCGGCGAACCCGCGGGAGGCGACGCCCCCGGTACAGGGGCGGTGCGTCTGGCCACTGCCGGACGAAGGCGACGCCAGCAGCGATCTCGTCCGCGAGGCGGTCACCCAGACCAGGTTCCTGGTCGTCGTACCAGTCGAGGGCGGAGAAGAGCTCTTCGCGAGCAGCCGGGTGCTCTCTCCAGTGCAGGGTCACTTGCGTCGCGCTGCCATCCGGGCGCGGGCCATGGCCAGGGTCTCTTCGCCGTCGACGAGCGCGACCTTGCCGGTGAGGATCTCCTCGACCCGGTGGTCGACCTCCTCGTCCCAGGCGGCGTCGATCTCGGCCTGCTCGGACTCGTCGACATGCTGGAGAGCGAGTGCGGCGATCTCGCGCTCGTCGGCATCGAGCGCCCTGCCCGCTTCGATGTAGTCCGCCAACCGTGGTGTCATGCATCGAGTGTACGGCGGCACCCCGACATCAGACAGGGCCGTCTGGGCTTCAGCCGACCATGTCGGCCGTCCGCTTCTGGCTGGTCTATGGTGGGAGGGCAGATGCGGCATACCGGGCATCGGCAAGGGCAGGACCATCGGGTTTCACCGTCTAGGGGAAGGTGGGGACGTGCCAGGTTGGGTTGTGGCTGTGGACTTCGGGACGGTGAACACCGGAGCGGCGATCTGCCTGGGCGACGGGCGCACGGAGAAGGTCAAGCTGGACCCGAGCTCTGACACGATGCCCTCCGCGGTCGTCCTGACCGAGGGCCGCTGGAGAGTGGGCCAGGCAGCGCTCAACTCCCGCCGCACCCACCCCGACACGTTCATCAGCTCGCCCAAGGCCCGCCTGGGACAAGAACCGGTGGTCCTGGGCGACGATCTGGTCGAACCCGCCGCTATCGCGTCCCACGTGCTGGCGGCGGTGCGGGAACGGGCCATCCGCACCGCCGGCGGCACCGATCCCGACCGGCTGGTGCTGACCCACCCCGTGCGCTGGGGCCGGGCCCGTCTGGACGCCTTGCTCGAGGCCGCCCGCCTGGCCGGGTTCGCCACCGAGACCATCCGCCTGCTGCCCGAGCCCATCGCCGCTCTGCACGCCTACGTCTCACCCCGCTCCCTGCCGCCCGGGTCGCGGGTCGCCGTGGTCGACACCGGCGGAGGCACCTGCGACGTGGCGGTGCTCCAGACCACCGGCGACCCCACCCCGGGTAGAGACCTGCTGGTCGTGGCCCAGGAAGGCGACGACCGCCTGGGTGGCAACGACCTGGACGACCTGCTGTACCGATGGGTCCTGGCCCAGCTGGCAGCCTCGGGGCGCAACAGCGTCGTGACCGCGCTGCAGGACCCTCAGCACCTCGGAGCGGCCCTGACCCTGCTGGACGCGGTCCGCTCGGCAAAGCAGGACCTGTCCGAGCACACCACCGCCCCCATCGGCGTCGCCGTCGCGGGCCACGAGGCCACCTTGACCATCACCCGCGAAGAGTACGAGGGCCTGATCGCCGAACCCATGGCCCGCGCCGCTGCCCTCACCACCCGGGCCCTGTCCGCCTCGGGCACCACCGCCCTCGCCGGTCTGTACCTGACCGGTGGTACCGCCTACACCCCGGCCCTGTCCCGTGCCCTGCACCAGGTCACCGGCATCCTGACCGCCCCCATCGGCGACCCCAAGCTGGCCGTGGCCGTCGGCGCCCTCAAGACTCCCGCCGTCATGAATCCCGCCGGGCTGACTGCTCAAGCCCACCAGCCTGGGCAGCCGTCCATGGCTCCGACCACGGCCCAGGCGTCCCCGGTGCCTCCGCACCATGTCGGCAGCGGACCGACGCGAGACGTCCAGGCCCCCAGGCCGACAGAGCCGACCTCGCCCCAGCCGACTCCTCCAGCAGCGCAGCCGTACTCAGCCAGCGCACCCGGTCACGGCCCGGCTCCCGCGGCAGCCGCTCCCGGCCACGCAACCGGCCTGGGCCCACCGGCCAGCCCCTACCAGACGGCCCCTACGACCGTCCCGTCCTACGCGACCAGTGCGCCCTACGCACCGTCTTCGGCCTACGCGCCGTCCCCGACCTACGCCACAGGTTCGCCCTACACCCAAGGCCAGCCCACCAAGAAGCGGCCCCAGCTGGTCGCGGTCGTCGCCGTGCTCGCGGCGATCCTGCTCGTCGTCGGCGGCATCACGGTGGCCGTCTGGTTGCTGAACAGGCCCGGCGGAACCCCGGACGCCTCCAGCCCGTCGTCCGTCGACACACCGCCGCGGCCGACCCGCACACCCACCACACCGACCGACACACCTACTCCCACCGAGACCGGCTCCGGCACCATCACCGCGACGCGACCTCCGGGCTACCCCGCGCTGAACCCCGCCGACTTCTCCGACGAGTACTGCTCGGTCTGGCGCTCGACCGTCGGATCTTCGTCGGCACCAGACCGGTGGACCCCGGAAGGCTCCGTAGCGTTCCGCGACGGCTACACCCAGCTGGCGGCAGTCGCTCCCGCCGACGCCGAGATGTACCTCAGCACGATGGTCGACTTCTACACGCTCCTGGCCGACGCCCTCGACTCCACCAGTCCGACCAGGTCCGAGTCCTACGACGCTGTCATCGAGACGGACGAGCTGCGCCGCAACGCCGAGCTGATGCTCGCCGACTCCACGATCGCCGCCTGCCTGTTCTGACCGGTCAGCCCAGGTCAGAGGGTCCTACAGAGCGGCTCCGGCGCTGTCGGTCAGCAGGCGGTCCGTCTCGTCGTGGATGTGCGTCGCGACGTCGGCGAACTGAGGGGCGTGCTTGCGGTAGTGGTGGGCGCAGAAGAACAGCTCGCCGCTGGGCAGCGTGACGCGGACATAGGCCTGCGCACCGCAGCGGTCGCAGCGGTCAGCAGCGGACAGGGGTGCCTTCTGGTCGGGCGTCATGGTCATCACATCGACATGGAACCACTGTTCGTCAGGATCTATGCCCCGTTCGGGGCCAGCTTCGCTGAACGCGTACCTCCTTGTCGCGTCGGAGGCCGTGCCAGGTGGCCGTCCTCCGGGCTGGTCAGGAGTGCTCGGCGAAGATGACGCGCAGCATCCGCAGGTTGATGCGGACGAACCGGCCCGCCTGGACCAGCACGTTCTGACGGCGCCGGAGCGTGGCCGTGGTAGGCATCGGTGCGGTGGCGATGCGCTCGGCCTGGGCGGCACTGGCTGGCGAGAGGGCGCTGTCTGCCACGGGGGAACCTCCGTTGTCTGTCTGGGGCCGGGTCTGGGTCATTCGGGGATGAGGTACCAGAACGGCCGGGCCCTGGCCTTGTAGATGAACAGGAAGTGCAGCAGCACCTTGATCCAGTGGCCGGCCAGCCCGATCTCGCCGGACGTGCCCTTGGTGTCCCGACCGGTCGCCGGGTGGGCCACCCAGTCCGGTACCACTGGATACATCGTCATCGCCGCGGCCGAGCCTTGGCGCAGGCCGGTCCCGGTCGAGGCGACGCAGGCCGCACCGAGCGTCGTCAGCGACGCGCCATGGGCCGTCGCGCACCCGCCAGTCTTGATCCGGTCGCGGACGGTCTCGGCCACGACGCGGGCCATGACGGCCGACGGCATCCCGGTGCGGGGCGGGGAAGGCGTGATCACGGTGCCCCTGGTGCTGGTGCGGGGACGGGAGATCTGGTGCGGCGGGGCGAACGCGATGCCCGGGGCGAAGATGTTCGGGTAGGCCGGAGACTCGTAGGTGTGCGGCCAGTCCGCGGCCGACCACTCTTCGTACGGTTTAGATGTGTAGTCGGCGTCCACCTTGAGGAATCCGGACGGCGCGAACATGGTCGCGGTAATATCGGTGCCGTCCCGGTCGAACGCCTTGAGGTCGGCGCCGCGGAAAGGCGGCAGCAGCATCGCGAAGTCGAACTCCAGCTCTCGTTCCACGCCGTCCAGCTGCTCGTAGCGCAGCCGACCGTCCATCACCTCGTGGACGTGGGCCTGGGGGATGGCCCGCACGCCGCGCTCGCGGAACAGCGACTCGGCCCACATCTGACTGGACTGGCCAAAACCTCCCACGATGAAACGCATCCCGTCCACGCCGAAGTCGCCCAGCTCGTGCTCGTTGGTCAGGTACACCACGTCGGCCATATCGCGCACGCCGCGGGCCCGCAGCACCTGCTCGACGTTGAAGACGTACTCGAAGGCCGCCCCTTCGCAGGTGCAGGTGCCGTGCCCGGTGCCGACGACCAGCCGCTGGCGCTGGCCGGCCTCCAGCCTGGCGATGGTCGCCTCCAGCGCCTGCGCGGCCATGACGGCATGCTTGGCGGTGCATACCGACTGGGAGTAGCCTTCCGGGCCCAGGCCCGGGGTGGCGTCGAAGTTCAGCTTTGGCCCGGTCGCGTTGATCAGGTAGTCGTAGGAGGTCCGTTCGACCTCGCCCTCGTGGCCGGGGTCGGTGCGGGTGTACTCGACCTGGGGTGCGGGGTCCTGCGCGGTGCCCTCGGGGAAGATCGTCGTGGCCAGACCCTGGTGGAACACCACCTTCTTGCGCCGGTAGACCGGTGCCAGCGGGATCAGCACCTGCTCGGGGCGCATCTTGCCGACGCCGACCCAGATGTTCGACGGGATCCAGTTCCAGCTTGCGCCCGGCGAGACGACGACGACATCGTGCTCGCGGGACAACCAGCGGCGTAGGTACAAGGCAGCGGTGTGCCCTGCGATCCCGGCGCCGAGAATGACGACTCGCGCCATTGTTTCTCACCCTTACACTATGTCTCATCGCCCTCCGTCGGTCGGAGGTCCGCTGCATACCGGTGATGACGCTAACACTGGTCCTCGGGTATCCGGTGGGACCTTTTCTGGTATCCGGTGGGACCTGTGTGAAGTATTGGTATGCCCGCTCTGGTCTTGGAGCGGTGATTCTCGGCCTCGACCGCAGCGGGTCAGCGCCGTCGGTCGGTGCGAGGTGGACCAGCCTGCCTCGATCAGGCGCGGTCCGGCATGGTGGGAGCGTCCCCCGGCGCCCGGGCAGCTACCATCGCGTCGTGACGACGACCTCCGCGCAGTCCGCCTACACCGCTCGGCACCTGTCGGTGCTCGAAGGGCTCGAAGCCGTGCGCAAGCGGCCGGGCATGTACGTGGGCACCACCGACTCGCGCGGTCTGATGCACTGCCTGTGGGAGATCATCGACAACGCGGTGGACGAGGCCCTGGCCGGGTTCTGCCAGAAGATCGAGGTCGTGCTCCACGCCGACTCCTCGGTGGAGGTGCGCGACGACGGCCGGGGCATCCCGGTGGACGTCGAGCCGCGCACCGGCCTGTCCGGGGTCGAGGTGGTGTTCACCAAGCTGCACGCCGGGTCGAAGTTCGGCGGCGGGTCCTACGGTGCTACCGGCGGGCTGCACGGGGTGGGCGCGTCGGTGGTCAACGCGCTGTCCGCCCGGCTGGACGTCGAGGTGGACCGGGGCGGCAAGACCTGGGCCATGAGCTTCCACCGTGGTGAGCCCGGGGTGTACGACGACCAGGCCGGACGCACCCCAGAGGCACCGTTCGACCCGTTCGTCTCCGGGTCGGAGCTGGCCGTGGTGGGCAAGGTGGCCAAGGCGAAGACCGGCACCCGGGTGCGCTACTGGGCCGACCGGGAGATCTTCCTGGCGGCGGCGTCGTTCTCCTACGACGAGCTGGTCACCCGGGCCCGGCAGACGGCCTTCCTGGTACCGGGCCTGGCCATCACCGTGCGTGACGAGCGTGGCCTGGTCGGCACGCCCGGCGAGCACGGGCCGCACAGCGAGACCCACCGCTACACCGGCGGCGTGGTCGACTTCGTCGAGCACCTGGCGACCGACGCCGCGGTCACCGACGTGTGGCACCTGACCGGCGAGGGCAGCTTCACCGAGACCGTGCCGGTGCTCGACGACCACGGCCACATGCGACCGGCCGAGGTGGAACGCACCTGCGCCGTCGACGTGGCGCTGCGCTGGGGCACCGGGTACGACACCGACGTGCGGACCTTCGTCAACGTCGTCGCCACCCCCAAGGGCGGCACCCACGCCGCCGGGTTCGAGGCCGGTCTGCTCAAGGCGGTGCGGGCCGCGGTGGCCGCCAACGCCCGGCGGCTGAAGATCTCCGCCAAGGACGCCGCGACCGAACGGATCGAGAAGGACGACGCCCTGGCCGGGCTGACCGCCGTGGTCACGGTCCGGCTGGCCGAACCGCAGTTCGAGGGCCAGACCAAGGAGGTGCTGGGCACCGCGGCGGTGCGCGGTATCGTCGCCAAGACCGTCGAGCTTGGGCTGCGTCAGGCGCTGGAGACGACGAAAGGGCGCGGCAAGACCCAGGCCGCGGCCCTGCTGGACAAGGTCGTGGGGGAGATGCGCACCCGGCTGTCGGCGCGCAAGGCCAAGGAGATCTCCCGGCGCAAGAACGCCCTGGAGTCGTCGTCGCTGCCGGCCAAGCTGGCCGACTGCCGCAGCGACGACGTGGACCGCTCCGAGCTGTTCATCGTCGAGGGCGACTCGGCGCTGGGTACCGCCAAGCTGGCCCGGTCCAGCGACCACCAGGCGCTGCTGCCGATCCGGGGCAAGATCCTCAACGTCCAGAAGGCGTCGGTCACCGATATGCTGAAGAACGCCGAGTGCGCCGCGATCATCCAGGTGATCGGTGCCGGGTCGGGTCGCACGTTCGAGCTGGAGGCGGCCCGGTACGGCAAGGTCATCATGATGACCGACGCGGACACCGACGGGGCGCATATCCGGACCCTGCTGCTCACCCTGTTCTTCCGCTACATGCGCCCCCTGGTGGAGCAGGGCCGGGTGTTCGCGGCCGTGCCGCCGCTGCACCGCATCGAGCTGCTCGGTTCTGGGGGCAAGCCCCGCGAGTACAGGTACACCTACTCCGAGGCCGAGCTGCAGGCCACGCTGAAGAAGCTGGACCGCTCTGGTCGGCGCTACTCCTCGGACATCCAGCGTTACAAGGGCCTGGGCGAGATGGACGCCGACCAGCTCGCGACCACGACCATGGACCCCCGGTACCGCACGCTGCGCCGGGTCACCGTGGCGGCCGCGGCCCAGGCCGAGCAGATGTTCGAGCTGCTCATGGGGTCGGAGGTGGCACCGCGGCGCGACTTCATCGTCGCCGGGGCGGGCGACCTCGACCCGACCCGGATCGACGCGTGACCCCGCACCGACGGGCGAGCCTGGGCAGCCGCGCGATGCTGACACATGGCACTAGGGTCGAACCATGACTGCCGTCCTCGACCTGAAGAACGTCACCATCCGTCGGAGCAGGACTAACATCCTGGACGCCGTGAGCTGGGCCGTGGACGACGGCCAGCGCTGGGTGGTGCTCGGTCGCAACGGGGCTGGGAAGACGACGCTGCTGCAGGTCGCCGCCGCACGGATGCACCCCAGCAAGGGCACCGCCGCGGTGCTCGGCGAACGCCTGGGCCGGGTGGACGTGGCCGAGCTGAAGACCCGGATCGGGCTGTGCTCGGCGGTGCTGGCCGAGGAGATCCCCGCTGCCGAGACCGTGCTCGACGTCGTCCTGACCGGCGCCTACGGGATGACCGGCCGCTGGCGGGAGACCTACGAGAACGTCGACGAGGCCCGCGCCCGGGACCTGCTCACCGCTTTCCGGGTGGACGCCCTGGCCGACCGGACGTTCGGCACCCTGTCCGAAGGGGAGCGCAAGCGGGTGCAGATCGCCCGGGCGCTGATGGCCGACCCGGAGCTGCTGCTGCTCGACGAACCAGGCGCCGGGCTGGACCTCGGCGGCCGCGAAGAGCTGGTCGGCGCCCTGGCCGAGCTGGCCGGTGACCCCCGGTCGCCGGTGCTGGTGCTGGTCACCCACCACGTCGAGGAGATCCCGCCCGGTTTTACTCACGTCCTGCTGCTGCGCGAGGGCCAGGTGCACGCCGCCGGTCCCCTGGACGAGGTGCTGACGGCGGAGAACCTCACCGGGGCGTTCGGGCTGCCGCTGCACCTGGACCACGTCGACGGCCGGTGGTCGGCGCGGGCCGTGCCCGTCGGCGCCCGTCAGCCGCGGCGCCGCGCCAAGCACTGACGGCGCACCGACTTGACGGCGCAGCTTGATGGCGCAACGACGACAAACTTGGGACGTTTGGCGGCGTCAGGGGCACTAGGATCGACCTAGTGCGCCACCGGGGCGTACGGAGGAGGTCGGGGCGTGGCCTGGTTGGTGTGGGTCGGCGTGGCGTTGCTGCTCGGTATCGCCGAGATGCTCCTGCTGACGCTGGTGCTGATCATGCTGGCGGGTGGCGCGCTGGCGGCGGCCCTGGCCGCGGCGCTCGGCGCCCCCTGGTGGGTGCAGATGCTGACCATGGCAGTCGTCTCGGCGATCCTGCTCACTGCTCTGCGGCCCTGGTTGCTGCGCAACTGGCGGCGGCGGACGCCCCTGGTGGAGACCAACGTCGCGGGTTACGTCGGCAGGACGGCCGTGGTGATCGTGCCCGTCGACGCGGCCGGTGGTCGGGTCAAGCTGACCGGGCAGGTCTGGACTGCCCGGACCGAGACCGGTGGTGTGCTGCCCGCCGGGGCCACGGTGAGAGTCGTCCAGATCGACGGTGCTACCGCCGTCGTCGTCCCGCTCGAAGCAGGCTGAGCCTTCAGTCCCGTCCAACGGAGGAACCTTCGTGACCGTATTTCAGATGTTCGGCTGGACCGTCCTGGTCCTGGTGATCCTCTTCGTCGTCGTGGCGCTGCTGCGCTCGGTGCGACAGGTATCGCAGGGCACGACGCAGATCATCGAGCGGCTGGGCCGCTACCGCAGGACCCTGGAACCGGGCCTGCACCTGCTGGTCCCGTTCATCGACCGGGTGCGGGCCACGGTGGACATGCGCGAGCAGGTCGTGCCGTTCCCGCCGCAGTCGGTGATCACCTCGGACAACCTCGTGGTGAGCATCGACACGGTGATCTACTTCCAGGTCACCCAGCCGGCCGCCGCGGTGTACGAGATCGCCAACTACATCCAGGCGATCGAGCAGCTGACCGTGACCACGCTGCGTAACATCATCGGCACCATGGACCTGGAGCAGACCCTGACCAGCCGTGACCAGATCAACGGTCGGCTGTCCGGGGTGCTGGACGAGGCCACGGGCCGCTGGGGCATCAAGGTGAACCGGGTCGAGCTCAAGGCGATCGACCCGCCGCCGTCGGTGCAGGGCTCCATGGAGCAGCAGATGCGCGCCGAGCGGGACCGTCGGGCCGCGATCCTCACGGCCGAGGGCACCAAGCAGTCCCAGATCCTCACCGCCGAGGGCGAGAAGCAGGCCGCTATCCTGCGGGCCGAAGGTACCGCCCAGGCGGCGATCCTCACGGCCGAGGGTGAGGCCAAGGCCATCCTGCAGGTCTTCGACGCGGTGCACCGCGGTGACGCCGACCCCAAGCTGTTGGCCTACCAGTACCTGCAGATGATGCCGAAGATCGCGGCCAGCCCGTCGAACAAGATGTGGTTCCTGCCGGCCGAGCTGTCCGGAGCGCTGGGCGTGCTGGCCAAGGCGTTCGGCGGCGAGGCCGGGCCGGACGTCGAGTCCCGGCCCGCGGGCTCGTCGCCGCTGAAGGCTGAAGACCTGGAGTCCACGCTGACCGACCCGCGCGAGGCCGTGGCCGAGGCGCGGCGCGAGTCGGCCGCCGCGACGGCGGACGCCACCAGTGCCGGCGTGCAGTCCGGGGTGCCGTTCGACCCGGCCGTCGAGGCGGGGCAGCGACCCGGCAGCCCGCCCGTCGCCCCGCAGGCTCCGCACGTCCCCACGACGGCGCCGATCCCGCCCACCATGCCCACCATGCCGCCCGCGATGCCGCCGACGCAGTACCCACCGGCACCGCCGCAGCCCTGATCGAGCCTCTCCGCCCCGAGGGGCGCATCGGTGATCCGGTGCTGCGGTGATCCGGCGGTCGTCGGCCGCCTCGCCTACCGTGGTTCCGGCGGTGTCTGCCTGTGGTCGTGCTGGCGCGCGTCCCGGCTGACAAGGAGTGTCCATGCTGGTCCGTCTGCTGCGTGAGCAGCTGCGTCCCTACGTCGGTGCGGTGGTCGTCCTGCTGGTGTTCCAGCTGGCCCAGGTCCTTGCCACCTTGTACCTGCCGAGCCTCAACGCCAGGATCATCGACCGGGGGGTCACCGAGGGGAACACCTCGCTGATCTGGAGCACCGGCTGGGTGATGCTCGCGGTCAGCCTGGGCCAGGTGCTGACGGCGGTCGCGGCGACCTATATCGGCGCCCGGACCGCGATGCGGTTCGGACGGGACCTGCGGCGTCGGGTGTTCGTGCACGTCACCGAGCTCTCCGCGCGGGAGGTGGCCCGGTTCGGCGCGCCGACGCTCATCACCCGCACCACCAACGACGTGCAGCAGGTCACCATGGTCGTGTACATGACCATGGTCTTCTCGCTGATGGCCCCGATCATGCTGGTCGGCGGTGCGGTCATGGCCATGCGGGAGGACGTGCCGCTGTCGGCCGTGCTGCTGGTCGTCATCCCGGTGCTGGCCGGGGCGATCGGCTTGGTGGTGCGCCAGATGGTGCCGTACTTCCGCCAGATGCAGGAGCGTATCGACAAGGTCAACGCGGTGCTGCGCGAGCAGATCGCCGGGATGCGGGTGATCCGGGCCTTCGTCCGGGAGTCGCGCGAGTCGCAGCGGTTCGGCCAGGCCAACGACGACCTGTACGAAGTGTCCCTGGGCGCCGGTCGGCTGATGGCGCTGATGTTCCCGCTGGTCATGCTCATCATGAACCTGTCCAGCCTGGCCATCATGTGGTTCGGCGGGCAGCGCATCGCCTCCGGTGGGATGGCGGTCGGCCAGCTGACCGCGTTCGTCACCTACGTGATGTACATCCTCATGGCGGTGATGTTCTCCTCGATGATGTTCGTCATGGTGCCCCGGGCCATGGTCGCCGCCGGGCGTATCGGCGAGGTCGTGGACACCGTGCCGACGGTGCTGCCTCCCCACGACCCAGTGGCACCCACCGGGCCGCGGGGCCTGGTCGAGCTGGTCGGCCTGGGGTTCCGCTACCCGGGGGCCGAGCACCCGGTGCTGGGCGGTATCACCCTGCGGGCCGAGCCGGGGCAGACCACCGCGGTGGTCGGCGCCACCGGTTCGGGCAAGACGACCCTGCTGAACCTGGTGCCCCGGCTGTACGACGCGACCGAGGGCACGGTGCGGGTCTCCGGCACCGACGTGCGCGACCTGGCGCCGGAGGTGCTCTGGAACCAGATCGGCCTCGTCCCGCAGCGGCCCTACCTGTTCTCCGGCACGGTGCGCTCCAACCTCCAGTACGGCAAGGAGGACGCCACCGACGACGAGCTGTGGCACGCCCTGGGGGTGGCTCAGGCGCGGGACTTCGTCGCGGCCCTGGACGGTGGGCTCGATGCCGAGATCACCCAGGGCGGCACCAACGTGTCCGGTGGGCAGCGGCAGCGGCTGGCGATCGCCCGGGCGCTGGTCCGTCGGCCGTCGATCTACCTGTTCGACGACTCGTTCTCCGCCCTGGACTACGCCACCGACGCCGCTCTGCGCCAGGCGCTGGCCCCCGAGACCCGGGAGGCGACGGTCATCATCGTGGCCCAGCGGGTCGCGACCATCCGGTACGCCGACCGGATCGTCGTGCTCGACGACGGCCAGGTCGTAGACTCCGGCACCCACGCCGAGCTCATGGCCAGCTCGGCGACCTACCAGGAGATCGTGTACTCCCAGCTGTCGGCTGCCGAGGCCGCGCAGTGAGGGCGGCCGGACGGTGAGCGAGACCAGAAGACCCCCGGTCCGCCGGCACGGCCCGATGGCCGGCATGATGCCGACCGAGAAGTCGATGGACTTCGTCGGCTCGGGTCGGCGGCTGATCCGCACGCTGCGGCCCGAACGGCTGCGGCTGACCGCTGTGGTCGGGCTGTCGGTCGGGTCGGTGGCGCTGTCGGTCGTCGGGCCGAAGCTGTTGGGGCGGGCGACGGACATCATCTTCGAAGGCGTCGTCGGCCGGCTGGTGGGACGACAGCTGGAGAACCCGGAGTTCGGCCAGCTGCTGCAGAGCAAGGGGGTCGACCCGTCCCAGGCCACTATCACCGACGTGAGCCAGGCGCTGTCGAGCCTGGGCGGCAACGAGGCCAAGCTGGGTGACATGCTGGGCGGGATGTCCCACGTCGTGGTGGGTCAGGGCGTGGACTTCGGCCGGCTGGCCGTGGTGCTCGCGGCGGTCGTCGCGGTGTATCTCGGGTCGTTCGTGTTCGGCTGGGTGGCCGGTCGGCTCACCGCCCTGGCGGTGCAGAACACCGCGCGGTCCCTGCGCAACGATGTCGAGGCCAAGCTGTCCCGGCTGCCGCTGAAGTACGTGGACGGCCAGCCCCGCGGTGAGCTGCTGTCCCGGGTGACCAACGACATCGACAACGTCGCCCAGTCGTTGCAGCAGACCCTGTCCCAGCTGATCACGGCGCTGCTCACCGTGCTGGGCGTGCTGGCGATGATGTTCTGGATCTCCCCGGTGCTGGCGCTGGTCGCGCTGGTGACGGTGCCGCTGTCCGGTGTCGTGGCGGCGTTCATCGGCAAGCAGGCGCAGCCCAGCTTCGTCGGCCAGTGGAAGCACACCGGCGAGGTCAACGCCCATATCGAGGAGATGTTCACCGGGCACACCCTGATCACCGTGTTCGGTCGGCGGGAGCAGGCGCAGCGGGTGTTCGACGAACGCAACGCGGCCCTGTACGCCTCGGCGTTCCGGGCGATGTTCGTCTCGGGCACCATGCAGCCGGTGATGGGTTTTATCGCCAATATCAACTACCTGATCGTGGCGGTCTTCGGCGGGCTGAAGGTCGCCTCGGGCACGATGACGCTGGGTGACGTGCAGGCTTTCATCCAGTACTCGCGGCAGTTCACCCAGCCGATCACCCAGATCGCGTCCATGGCGAACCTCATGCAGTCCGGGGTGGCCTCGGCCGAGCGGGTGTTCGAGCTGCTGGACGCCACCGAGCAGGATCGGGACCCCGACCCGGCGGCGACGGTGGTCGATGTGCGCGGCCGGGTCGTGTTCGACGACGTGTCGTTCAGCTACGACCCGGCCTGCCCGCTCATCGAGCACCTGGACCTGGTGGCCGAGCCTGGCCAGACCATCGCCATCGTCGGCCCGACCGGGGCGGGCAAGACCACCCTGGTGAACCTCGTCATGCGGTTCTACGAGGTCGACGCCGGGCGGATCACTCTCGACGGGGTGGACACCCGCACGCTGACCCGCGACCACCTGCGCCACCAGATCGGCATGGTGCTGCAGGACACCTGGCTGTACTCGGGCACCATCGCCGACAACATCGCCTACGGCGTGGACGGTGCCACCCGCGAGCAGGTGGTCGAAGCCGCCAAGGCCACGCACGTCGACCGTTTCGTGCGGCACCTGCCCGACGGGTACGACACGATCGTCGACGACGACGGCGGCACCGTCTCGGCCGGTGAGAAACAGCTGCTGACCATCACCCGGGCCTTCCTGGCGGACCGGGCGATCCTCATCCTGGACGAGGCCACCAGCTCGGTGGACACCCGCACGGAAGTCCTCGTGCAGCAGGCCATGGCGACACTGCGCGCGGGGCGTACGTCGTTCGTCATCGCCCACCGGCTGTCCACCATCCGCGACGCCGACACGATCCTCGTCATGGAGCACGGCCAGATCGTCGAGCAGGGTTCCCACGACCAGCTGCTGGCGGCCGGTGGCGTCTACGCCCGGCTGTACCGCAGCCAGTTCGCCGCCGCCGCGGCCGAGTTCGACTGATGCCTACCGGGATCGCGTATGCGGGCTGAGCCGTGCCCGGTCGCGTCGGCCGACGACCCGCGGCTGGGCGACTACGTCGGGCTGACCGATGTCGCCCTGCGTACCCGGACCGAACCCGCCGCCGGGCTGTACATCGCGGAGAGCTCGACGGTGCTGGGTCGGGCCCTGGCCGCCGGGCACCGGCCCCGGTCGGTGCTGTGCGCCCCGCGCTGGTTGGACGACGTCGTCGCCCTGCTGGCCAGTTCGGGCCTCACGGCGGCGGCCGGTGAGGTCGTGCCGGTGTACGTGGCGGACGAGCCGGTGCTGGAGTCCATCACCGGGTTCCACGTGCACCGGGGAGCGCTGGCCGCGATGCACCGTCCCGCGCTGCTGCCCGTCGCGGACGTCGTCGCGGACGCCCGTCGTGTGGTCGTCCTGGAAGACCTGGTCGACCACACCAACGTCGGCGCCGCGTTCCGGGCCTGCGCCGGGCTGGGCGTGGACGCGGTGCTGGTCACCCCGTCGTGCGCCGACCCGCTGTACCGCCGATCGGTTCGCGTGTCCATGGGCGCGGTGTTCGGTGTCCCGTGGACGCGCCTGCCCAGCTGGCCGGACCCCCCGGTTGAGCACTGTCCGACAACGGGGTCTGTGTCGCGACTACGGGGTCCGGGACCCCGTAGTCGCGACACAAACCCCGCTCGCGCTGAGCAGGTCGATGCTGGCGCCGAGCCGTCTGGTGGTGTCCAGCAGCTGCGCGACCTGGGCTTTACCGTCGTCGCCCTGGCCTTGGACGACGACGCCACCACCCTGGACGCTCTGGCAGCTGCCCTGCCCGAGCGTCTGGCCCTGGTCTTCGGCACCGAGGGTGACGGTCTGCGCCGCCGCACCGTGGCGGCCTGCGACCGGGTGGTCCGCATCCCTATGTCCGGCGGCATCGACTCCCTCAACGTCGCCTCAGCCGTCGCCGTCGCCGCCTGGGCCACCCGCCCAGGCTGACTGTTCGACTGAGCGACGGCCACCAGAGCGGTGGTAGCTCGGGGTGGGGCGCACTGTGCAGGCCACCGTGCTGGAGACAGAGACAGCTTAGATACCAGAGAAGAGTCTCCAGTCCGGGCCGCAGGTCTCGGCCTCTCTCTCGTTATTCTTCTCGGCGGCTGGCGGCCGACGGGTCGACCCGGGTGACGGTGCGCGCCTTGTCGATGCCCTTGTCGAAAGAAGCGATCTCGGGGGTCTGGGTGTTCTCGGCGTAGGCCACCAGGTAGGCGTCTGCGAAGTCCATGCGGTCGTCGGAGTAGAGGTCGAGGGCTCGCAGGATGAGCGACGGATGCTCGCAGACGACGGACTCCATCGCGACCAGGGCTCGCAGTGCAGCCGCGGTCGTCGGACGCGGAGCCTGGTAGAACGACTGCAGGACGTACACCGTCTCGGCGGCGATGACGTCGGTCAGGACGAGACTGGTCGCCTGGCTCAGGTACGCGGTGGCGTCACGACCCATCGTGGGCGGGTCCTGAGTCAGGTGCCGGACGATGACGTTGGTGTCGAGCAGCGTGCTCACGACGTTGGTTCCCCCTCGGTAGACCAACGATCATACGTCGTGCTGACCGGTTGGCGGCTCACGCCTGCCCACGTTCTCGTCGTGCCGTCTCCAGGACATCTGCCCAGGTGGCTCCCCGGCGGTCCTCTGGCACGGGGATGCTCCCGGCCAGGGCGAGGAAGTCGCGGCTCTTCTCGACCACCATCCTGCCGTCCGTGACCGTGAACAGGAGCTTGTCTCCAGCCGAGATGGACAGCGCCCGGCGCACCGGAGCCGGTAGCGTCACCTGTCCTTTCGATGTGACAGTCGCAATGCTTGACATGATGGCTCCTTACCTTTCACGCAGGACAAGGATACCAGGTGGTGTCTCTGACGGTCCCTGTCCAGGCGGTCCGGTCGGGCTACGGTGCGCCGTCGTCGCAGGCCGCTGCCTACTTGTCCCAGGGCTGATGACCTCGATGCCAAGGTCGGCGAAGTCGGAGGTGTTGTGGGTGGCGACGGGTGGACGCGATCCCCGACGCCGTGGTCGACCTGGCGATGAGGATGCTGCACCTGCCCCGCCACCTGGGCATCCACCCCGGTGGCATGGTGATGTGCGACCGCCCGGTGGTCGAGGTCTGCCCGGTGGAGTGGGCCCGTAAGCCGGGCCGCACCGTGCTGCAGTGGGACAAGGACGACTGCGCCGACGCTGGGCTGGTGAAGTTCGACCTGCTGGGCCTGGGGGCTCTGACCGCGCTGTACCACACCTTCGGGTACTGGGACACCCCTGGGTAACCAGCTGCACAAACCGGACATCTCAGGCAACGAGTTACTGGACCAACCTGGCATAGCCGATGAAAACCCTGAGTCGAAGATAGGTGACCACACCTGGTCAGCCGGTGCGTTGGAGGGTGACCTGGTAGCCCATGGCCTCCAGCTGTGCGACGGCGCGGTTGTCCCAGGGGTTGATGATCTCGATGCCGAGGTCGGCGAAGTCGGAGGTGTTGCGGGTAGCGACGGATGCACCTGCGACCTTGGCGATGGCGGCGATCTGGCCGTCTTCGGCGGCGGGCTCGTGCCCGGCGCGACGAGCCTCGGCCCGAAGGTGGGCGTGGGCTCGAGCGGCGTCGCAGTCGTAGGCCAGGACGCGAGGGTGCAGGTCGGCGAGCATCTGCTCGACCTGCTTCTCTACGACGGTCTTGCGGTGGCCGTCGGGCAGCAGCGCGACGCCGTACCGCAGCTCGTGGACGGTGGTGACCGCCATGTAGACGTCGAGCGCGTGGGCCGCCATCCAGCCCAGCACCCGACCGTCGGGGTCTGGTCGCAAGGTCTCGGACCAGACGTTGGTGTCGACGACGATCACAACGCGTCGACCTCGCGCGACGTACGGCGGACCGGGACGGGGAGCTCGATACCACCGTGCTGGTCGCGGAACGCTGCGGCGTGGTCGAGCCAGGCCAGCACCGGGTCAGGCTGGTCGGCCGCCACCGCATCGACCAAGATCGCGCGCACCTCTGCCTCCATCGACCGCCGGTGCTTCGCAGCCCGGACACGCAGAGCCTCCTTGACCGATCCAGGTAGGTTCCGCACCAACAGCTGGGACATCTCGCACCTCCGATATCAACGATAGCACCCCAGTTGGTCACCGTCTATGGCTCCGGGCTGAGGGAGACCGGAGCGATGCGTGTCTTCAGACGGCCAGGTCGCGGCGCCGGGGAGGGCGACGAGCAGGCGCAGCCGGGAGCGGCGGACGCCGGAGTCGGTGATGACCGGGGGGCGGGCGTCGACGAGCAGCCGGTCCAGCCGTCCAGGCGGTCCGGTCTGGCTACAGGTGGCGAACACGGTCAGGCGGTACCCGTCGACGTGGTGGCGCGCTGGTGCCGGTGGTCGGCCGGGCCGGTCCAAGGTCGGTAGCATCGTCAGCGGCGTCACTCCGGCCACCGACGGTCCGGCTCGTCACCCGTGCGCCTCACCGATGCGAGGAGTCCAGTCCCGTGCCCCAGTCCCTGAACCTCACCGTCGACGGCGTCGCGACCACGGTGGCAGCAGGCACGACCGGCACTACGACCGGCGCAGAGCTGTTCGCCGGGCGGCGTGACGTCGTCGTGATGCGGGTCGACGGCCAGCTGTGCGACCTGGCCGCTGTGGTGGCCGACGGGGCGCAGGTCGAGTCGGTCACCATCGACTCCCCGGACGGCCTGGCGGTGCTGCGGCACTCCGCGGCGCACGTCCTGGCGCAAGCCGTGCAGGAGGTGGACCCGCAGGCCAGACTCGGGATCGGGCCGCCGATCACCGACGGGTTCTACTACGACTTCGACGTGGCCACCCCCTTCACACCCGACGACCTGCGGGCCCTGGAGAAGACCATGGCGCGGATCGTCAAGGAGGGGCAGACGTTCCACCGGGTGGAGGTCACCGAAGCCCAGGCCCGCGAGCTTGAGGCATCTGAGCCGTACAAGCTGGAGCTCATCGGGCTCAAGGGCGAGGCAGACGACACCGACGGGGCGTCGGTCGAGGTCGGGCTGGGCGGGCTCACCGTGTACGAGAACCGGCGGCGCGACGGTTCGGTGGCCTGGCAGGACCTGTGCCGTGGCCCGCACCTGCCGTCGACCCGGCTGATCGGCAACGGGTTCCGGCTCACCCGGTCGGCGGCGGCATACTGGCGCGGGTCGGAGAAGAACCCGCAGCTGCAGCGGATCTACGGCACTGCCTGGGCCTCCAAGGACGACCTGCGGGCGCACCTGGACCGGATCGCCGAGGCCGAGCGCAGAGACCACCGCAAGCTGGGCAACGAGCTGGACCTGTTCAGCTTCCCCGAGGAGATCGGGTCGGGCCTGCCGGTGTTCCACCCCAAGGGCGGGATCGTCCGCATGGAGATGGAGGACTACGCGCGGCGGCGCCACCTGGCCGCCGGGTACTCCTTCGTGACGACCCCGCACATCACCAAGGCCCGGCTGTTCGAGACCTCCAAGCACCTTCAGTGGTACGCCGACGGGATGTACCCGCCGATGCAGCTCGACGAGGAGCGCGACGCCCAGGGCAACGTGCGCCGGGCCGCCCAGGACTACTACCTCAAGCCCATGAACTGCCCGATGCACAACCTGATCTACTCCTCACGGGGCCGGTCGTACCGCGAGCTGCCGCTGCGGCTGTTCGAGTTCGGGACGGTGTACCGGTACGAGAAGTCCGGGGTGGTGCACGGCCTGACCCGGGCCCGGGGGTTCACCCAGGACGACGCGCATATCTACACGACACGCGAGCAGATGCGCGACGAGCTGGCGTCGCTGCTGGACTTCGTCCTCGGCCTGCTGCGCGACTACGGGCTGGCGGACTTCTACCTGGAGCTGTCCACCCGCGACCCAGAAAAGTCCGTCGGCGACGAGGCGACATGGGCGGAAGCAACCGAGACCCTGCGCCAGGTGGCCACCGCGTCCGGCCTGGACCTGGTCGACGACCCGGGCGGTGCCGCGTTCTACGGCCCGAAGATCTCCGTGCAGGCCAAGGACGCCATCGGCCGCACCTGGCAGCTGTCCACCATCCAGCTGGACTTCTTCGAGCCCGAGCTGTTCGAGCTGGAGTACACCGCGGCCGACGGCACCCGGCAGCGGCCGGTCATGATCCACCGGGCGCTGTTCGGGTCGATCGAACGGTTCTTCGCCATCCTCCTCGAGCACTACGCGGGGGTGTTCCCGGTCTGGCTGGCCCCCGTGCAGGTATTGGCCGTGCCGGTGGCCGAACCGTTCGAGGCCCACCTGGCCGACGTCGTCGCGCGGCTGCGCGCCCAGGGGATCCGGGCCGAGACGGACCTCTCCGACGACCGGTTCGGCAAGAAGATCCGCAACGCCGCCACCGCCAAGGTGCCGTTCGTGCTCATCGCGGGGGAGCAGGACGTCGCCGCGGGTGCCGTGTCGTTCCGGTACCGCGACGGACGGCAGGACAACCAGGTGCCTGTCGCCGAGGCCGTGGAACGGATCGTCGCCGCGGTGCGCGACCGGGTGCAGGTATGACGATGCCCACGCCGACGGACCAGACGCCCGACGAGCCTGTGCTGCCAGAAGGGCCGCCCGGGCTGGCCGGAGACCCCGACGGGATGCAGCGGCTGTGGGTGCCGCACCGGATGGTCTACCTCGGCGGGGCCGACAAGCCCTCCGACGACGGTCCCGGCCCCGGCTGCCCCTTCTGCCGGGTGCAGACCCAGGACGACGCGACCGCGCTCGTCGTGGCCCGGGGCGAGCGGGCGTTCGTCGTGCTCAACCTGTACCCGTACAACTCCGGGCACCTGCTGGTCTGCCCGTACCGGCACGTCGCCGACTACGTGGCGCTGGACGACGACGAGACAGCCGAGGTCACGGCGCTGACCCGCACTGCGATCCGGGCCCTGACCCACGCCTACCAGCCGCACGGCTTCAACCTGGGCATGAACCAGGGCGCGGTCGCCGGGGCGGGTATCGCCGCGCACCTGCACCAGCACGTCGTGCCACGGTGGTCCGGGGACGCGAACTTCCTGCCGATCGTCGCCCGCACCCGGGCCCTGCCCGAGCTGCTGGCCGACGCCCGGTCCCGTCTGGCGCAGGCGTGGACTGCCGTGACTGGAGGCTGAGACGTGCTCGACCGTCTGCGTGGCGCAGCGACCCGCCTGTTCACCCCGCTGGCCCGGGTGCTGCTGCGCGCCGGGGTCAGCCCGGACGCCGTGACGATCACCGGGACGGTCGTCGTCGTGGCCGTGGCGCTGTGGGCCTTCCCGACCGGGCACCTGTTCGTCGGCGCCGCGGTGATCGGCGCGATGGTGCTCACCGACACCCTGGACGGGATCATGGCGCGGGCCTCGGGCCGCTCCGGGCCGTGGGGGGCGTTCCTGGACTCCACCCTGGACCGGTTCGCCGACGCCGCGATCTTCGCCGGGCTGGTGCTGTGGTTCGCCGGGCGCGGCGACGACCGGCTCACCATGGTCCTGGCCCTGGCCTGCCTGGTGCTCGGGTCGGTCGTGCCCTACGCCCGGGCACGGGCCGAAGGGGTCGGCCTGACCGCCAGGGTCGGCATCGCCGAACGGGCCGACCGGCTGGCTGTCGCGCTGCTCAGTACCGGTCTGGTCGGGCTGGGCCTGCCGCTGGTGGTGCTCACGGTGGCGCTCGGGCTGCTGGCCGTGGCCTCCGCGGTCACCGTCGTCCAGCGGATGGCCACGGTGCACCAGCAGGCCAAGGCGCTGCCGGAACCGGAGGAGCCGTGATCGCCGCCAGGCTGCTCGCCCTGGCCTTCCGCTGGGCGCCCCGGCTGCCCGAACCGCTGGTCCGGGCCCTGGCCGCGGGGGTCGCCGATATCGCCTGGCTGCTGCGCGGCAAGGGCGTCCGCAGGCTGGAGGCCAATCTGGCCCGGGTCCGGCCCGGCCTCACCTGGGGGGGCCTGCTCCGGCTGTCGCACGCGGGGATGCGGTCGTACCTGCGCTACTACGCCGAGATGCTGGTCCAGTCCGGGTGGACCGAGGCCCAGGTCGACGCCCGGGTCAGCATCGTCAACGCAGCCTGGGCCCAAGAGGTGTTCGCGGAGGGCCGGTCCGTCGTGGCGGCGCTAGGGCACCTGGGCAACTGGGACCTGGCCGGGACCTGGGCCTGCCGCCACCTGGCACCGATCACCACCGTCGCCGAACGGCTGGAACCGGAGCGGGTGTTCCAGGACTATCTCACCCTGCGCCAGAACGCCGGTATGCGGATCGTGCCCCTGGGGCGCGGCGAGGGCGGTCAGGCCTTCCGGGCGCTGGCCCGGGACGTGCGGGCGGGCGGGCGGTTCCTCCCGCTGCTGGCCGACCGGGACCTGTCGCACAGCGGCGTCGAGGTCCAGCTGTTCGGGCACCCGGCGCGGGTGGCCCCCGGGCCCGCGGCACTGACCAGCGGCGGCCGGGCGCCGTTGTGCGTCGTGTCGATCACCTACGAACGGCTGCACGGGGAGCGGCGCCGCCGGGCCGGGTCCCCCTGGGGGATCCAGGTGGCCTTCTCCGACCCGATCGTGGTGGACGACGCGCTGACCGGGCGGGACCGGGTCCGGGCGGCCACCCAGGCCTGGGTGGACGTGCTGGCGCAGACCATCGCCGAGGCGCCGCAGGACTGGCACATGCTGCAGCGGCTGTTCGTCGCGGACCTCGACCCGGTCCGGGACGCCCAGGTCGCGGCCCAGGCTGACGGCACCCAGGCCGGGGGGGCGTGATGACGGTAGACCGGCCGCTGCGGGTCGGCGTGGTGTGCCCGTACTCGTTCGACCATCCCGGCGGCGTGCAGTTCCACGCCCGGGACCTGGCCGAGGCGCTGCTGGCCGACGGCCACCAGGTCTCCGTGCTGGCCCCCGCCGGGGACGGCACACCCGTACCGGAGTACCTGGTCCCCGCGGGCCGGGCGCTGGCCGTGCACTACAACGGGTCCGTCGCCCGGCTGGCCTTCGGGCCGGTCACCGCGGCCCGGGTGCGCAAGTGGCTGGCCACGGGCCAGTTCGACGTGCTGCACCTGCACGAGCCGGCCGTGCCCAGCCTGTCCATGCTGGCGCTGTGGATCGCGGAGGGCCCCGTGGTCGCGACCTTCCACTCGTCGTTGGTGCGGTCCCGGTCGCTGCAGATCGCCTACCCCTTCGTCCGGCAGTCGTTGGAGAAGATCACCGCGCGGATCGCGGTGTCCGAGGACGCCCGGCGCACCCTGGTCGAGCACCTCGGCGGCGATGCGGTGGTCATCCCAAACGGGGTGTACGTGGACCGGTTCGCGGCCGCCGCCCAGGACCCGGCCTGGACCGGCACCGCCGAGCGGCCGACCGTGGCCTTCCTCGGCCGTCTCGACGAGCCCCGCAAGGGCCTGAGCGTGCTGCTCAGTGCCGTGGCCCAGGTGCAGCGCACCATCCCGGGCATCCGGGTGCTGGTCGCCGGGGGCGGGGAGACCGGAGCCGACCAGGCCGCCGAGGCCGGACCCGAGGTGGCCGCCGCGGTCGAGCTGCTGGGCACCGTGACCGACGCCGAGAAGGCCCGTCTGCTGGCCTCG
Organism: Micrococcales bacterium; assembly: GCA_009777345.1. Taxonomy (GTDB): domain Bacteria; phylum Actinomycetota; class Actinomycetes; order Actinomycetales; family Cellulomonadaceae; genus Cellulomonas. The sequence continues at coordinate 82,085 of WRMB01000002.1, forward strand.
GCCGACGTGTACTGCGCCCCCCAGACCGGCGGGGAGAGCTTCGGCATCGTCCTGGTCGAGGCCATGGCGACCGACACCTGCGTCGTCGCCTCCGACCTGGGGGCGTTCCGCCGGGTGCTCGACGACGGCGCCGCCGGGGTGCTGTTCCGCAACGGCGACTCGGCCGACCTGGCCGCGACGCTGGTGCGGGTGCTGACCGACCGGGTCGGGGCCGCCGCCGCCCGGGCCCGGGCCGCCCAGGTGGTCCGTCGTTACGACTGGAGCGCCGTGACCAAGCAGGTGCTCGCCGTGTACGAGATGGCCCTGGCCGGCCGCGACGCGCCGGTCGGCGAAGACCCGTCGGTGCTCCGCCTGCTGCGCCGCGACCGGGGGGAGCCCCGATGAGACCCCTCGAAGTCTTCGCCGTGCTGTTCATCGTCCTGGCCCTGGTGCTCTGGGCGGTCTGGCTGCGGGCCTCGCGCCTGGACCGGCTGCACCGCAAGGTGGTCTCGGCCCGGGCCGTGGTCGCCGCCCAGCTGGTCCGACGGGCCACGGTCGCCGCCGAGCTGGCCACGTCCGGTCTGCTCGACCCGGTGAGCTCGGTGGTGCTGGGTGAGTCAGCCTGGCAGGCCCTGGCGGTCTCCACCACGGCGTCCACCACCGCCCCCGACACCCGGGCGGTGCTCGGCGACGCGGCGTCCGCCGTGCAACCAGGTCCCGGCCCGGCCGAGAGCGAGCTGACCGCGACCCTCACCGAGCTGCTGTCCGACGATCCGGAGGTCGACCGGCTGCGCGACGATCCGCTGGGTGCCGAGCTGCTCGACCAGCTGGCCGCCGCCTGGTACCGGGTGCAGCTGGCCCGGCGGATCCACAACGAGGCCGTGGCCCAGGCCCAGCGGGTGCGACGGGGCCGCCTGGTCCGCACCTTCCACCTGGCCGGGCACGCCGCGGAACCGAAGACGCTCGAGCTGGACGACTCCATGCCCCAGACTCTGAACGAGCAGAGCCGTACCTGAGCGCCGTCGCTACTATGGCCTGGCCGCAGCACCCGTGCGTGGCTGTCTACCGCCCCCCTTGTCGTGAAGAACGTCTGTTGTGAGGAACACCGAGAACATGAGCACTGGGACCACGCAGCCCACCGTCGGCACCGCCCGGGTCAAGCGAGGCATGGCCGAGATGCTCAAGGGCGGCGTCATCATGGACGTCGTCACCCCCGAGCAGGCGAAGATCGCCGAGGACGCCGGAGCCGTCGCCGTCATGGCCCTGGAACGGGTACCGGCCGATATCCGGGCCCAGGGTGGGGTGGCCCGGATGAGCGACCCGGACCTCATCGACCAGATCATCGCCACGGTATCGATCCCGGTGATGGCCAAGGCCCGGATCGGGCACTTCGTCGAGGCCCAGGTGCTGCAGTCGCTGGGGGTGGACTACGTCGACGAGTCCGAGGTGCTCACCCCGGCCGACTATGCCCACCACATCGACAAGTGGGCGTTCACCGTGCCGTTCGTGTGCGGGGCGACCAACCTGGGCGAGGCGCTGCGCCGGATCACCGAGGGCGCCGCGATGATCCGCTCCAAGGGCGAGGCCGGTACCGGTGACGTGTCCAACGCCACGACGCACATGCGGACGCTCCGCGACGAGATCCGCCGACTGACCGCGCTGCCGCCCGACGAGCTGTACCTGGCCGCCAAGGAGCTCGGAGCCCCCTACGAGCTGGTCGCCGAGGTAGCGCAGGCCGGTCGCCTCCCGGTGGTCCTGTTCACCGCGGGCGGGATCGCCACGCCCGCCGACGCGGCCATGATGATGCAGCTGGGTGCCGAGGGTGTGTTCGTCGGGTCGGGTATCTTCAAGTCCGGCGACCCGGCCGCCCGGGCTGCGGCGATCGTCAAGGCCACGACGTTCCACGACGACCCTGACGTCGTCGCGCAGGTCTCCCGGGGCCTGGGGGAGGCGATGGTCGGCATCAACGTCGACGACGTGCCGGCGCCGCACCGGTTGGCCGACCGGGGTTGGTGACCTCCCCCGGTGAGGGCGCCCCGGGCCCTCGTACCGCGGCGCTCGGGCGGCAGTGGCGTCGCGGGTCCGACGGGCGGCTGTTCCGCCGCGCGGCCCGGGTGATCCTGCTCGACCCGGACGACCGGGTGCTGCTGGTGCGCGGCCACGACGCGGACCAGCCCTCGCGCCGCTGGTGGTTCACCGTCGGCGGTGGCCTGGACGACGGTGAGACCGCCCAGGCGGCGGCGCTGCGCGAGCTGCGGGAGGAGACCGGTATCGAGCTGGCGGCCGGTGCGCTGGTCGGGCCGGTCTACACCCGGTCGGCGGTGTTCGACTTCGTCCGCGAGCACTGCCGCCAGGACGAGGCTCTGTTCTACGCCCGGGTCGGCTCCGGTACCAGGTTGAGCCGGTCCGGCTGGACGGACCTGGAGGGCGAGCTGCTGGACGACCTGCGCTGGTTCACCCTCGACGACCTCGCCCAGGTCACCGAAGAGGTGTTCCCCCAGGGACTGGTCGACCTGGTGCGGACCCTGCTGGACGGCTGGGACGGCGTGACCCGGCACCTGGACGAGACCTAAATACCCTGCCTGCCCGTCTGCTCAGTCTTGGTGCGGCAGCGCCGTCGACGTCGTCGGCTGTGACGGCAGTCCGTAGAGCGGGCGCCGACGGGTCTCGGTGCGGTCGGCCTGCGGTTCGGAGGCGATCTCGGACAGACCGTCGTGCAGCTTGCCGAGCAGATCAGCGGTCAGCGTCACGTCTTTGTTCAGCAGCCCGAGCTCGGCAGCCAGGGCGGCGGTCGATTCGATGGTCACGCTGACCAAGATACCTGGATAAAGGGGATGTTTCAGGCTTATACGCACCGGTGTGCCCCGTGCGCGGGACACAGTTTGGTCACGACGCTCGTGCGGTAGTCCGATCGGGTGGTGCCGCAGACCACGAGAAGCCTCCTGACAGCACGGCTTAGTATCGAAGCTTGTGAAACCCGTCGTCGGAGTCCTGGCCCTGCAGGGTGATGTGCCCGAGCACCTTGCCGCACTGCGGTCCGCGGGCGCCGACGCGGTACCGGTGCGCCGCCAGGCCGAGCTGGCCGCGCTCGACGGGATAGTGCTGCCCGGCGGGGAGTCCACGGCGATCGACCGGCTGCTGCGGGCCTTCGACCTGTTCGGGCCGCTGCGCGAGCGGCTGCGGGCCGGTCTGCCCGCCTACGGTTCGTGCGCCGGGATGGTCCTGCTCGCCGACCGGGTGCTCGACGGGACGGTCGACCAGCAGACCCTCGGCGGGCTGGACGTCACGGTCCGGCGCAACGCCTTCGGCCGCCAGGTGGACTCCTTCGAGACCGACCTGGACGTGGACCAGGTCCCCGGTCCGGTGCGCGCCGTGTTCATCCGGGCGCCGTGGGTGGAGGCGGTCGGACCGGCCGTCACGGTGCTGGCGCGGGCCTGTCTCCCGGCTCCCGGCACGCCGCGTGCCGCGAGCCGGGAGGCACGCCCTGCCGTGGAGGACGGGCCCGCCGCCGGTACCCCCGCCAGCGGGGCCGCCGGTAGGATCGTCGCGGTGCGCCAGGGGGTGCTGCTCGCGACGTCCTTCCATCCGGAGGTCACGGGCGACGACCGGGTGCACCGCCTGTTCGTGGACATGGTCCGCGGCAACCAGCCAAAGAGCCTTAGCAGACGCTAGACGGGAGCAGCACGTCCGATGTCCGGTCACTCCAAGTGGGCAACCACGAAGCACAAGAAGGCGCTGGTCGACGCCAAGCGCGGCAAGCTCTTCGCCAAGCTGATCAAGAACATCGAGGTGGCGGCCCGGACCGGCGGTGGTGATCCGGCCGGGAACCCGACCCTGTACGACGCTGTCCAGAAGGCCCGCAAGTCGTCGGTACCCGCCGACAACATCGACCGGGCCGTGAAACGTGGCTCCGGTGCCGAGGCGGGCGGCGCGGAGTACCAGTCGATCCTCTACGAGGGCTACGCCCCGGGCGGGGTCGCGGTGCTCGTGGAGTGCCTGACCGACAACCGGAACCGGGCCGCATCCGACGTCCGGGTGGCTTTCACCCGCAACGGTGGCGCCATGGCCGACCCCGGGTCGGTGGCCTACCTGTTCTCGCGCAAAGGTGTCGTCGTCGTGCCGAAAGAGGGCACGACCGAGGACGACGTCATGCTCGCCGTGCTGGACGCCGGGGCCGAAGAGGTGACGGACTCGGGGGAGTCGTTCGAGGTGCTGACCGAGGCGACCGACCTGGTCCCGGTCCGTCAGGCGCTGCAGGACGCCGGGATCGAGTACGACTCGGCCGATGTGGTGTTCTACCCGGCCACGGAGGTCGAGGTGGACGTCGAGGGGGCGCGCAAGGTCGTGCGCCTGGTGGACGCCCTGGAGGACTCCGACGACGTGCAGAGCGTGTACGCAAACTTCACGGCGTCCGACGCGGTGCTGGCCGCGCTGGAGGCCGAGGAGTAGGGCGCCGTCGCGCGGCCTGCTCGGCCGCCGCCCAGGTGCGCTGGGCCGCGGTGAGCGCGCCGGGCTCGCGCTGCGGGGCGCCGAGCGCCCCGGCCGGACGCCACAGGTGGCAGATGGCCAGGGCCAGGGCGTCGGCAGCGTCGGCGGGCCGGGGTCGTTCCGGCAGGTCCAGCAGCCGGGCTACCATCGTCTGGACCTGGGCCTTGTGCGCCGCACCGGTGCCGGTGACCGCGGCCTTCACCTCGCTGGGGGTGTGCGCCGCGACCGGGATGCGGCGGCGGGCGGCGGCGAGCATGGCGATCCCTGCCACCTGGGCGGTGCCCGTCACGGTGTGCATGTTGTGCTGGGCGAACACCCGTTCCACGGCCACGGTGTCCGGAGCGTGCCGCTCCAGCCACTCGTCGATCGTCTCGGCGATGACGAGCAGGCGCTGGTCGACGCCGAGCGCCGGGTCGGACCGGGCCAGGCCGACGGCGACCAGCCGCACGCGGCGGCCCGGCAGGGAGTCCACGACGCCGAGCCCGCACCGGGTCAGGCCGGGATCGACTCCGAGGACGCGCACAGGGGCTATCGTCGCAGCCGGGAGACGTGGAACCTGGTAGGTGTCCGGCGTGTCGGTCGTACAGGTGTTCGTCGCATGAGAAAGTGTCGTCGTCCAACAGTCGAGAGGAGTCCAGCAGGTGATCGCATCGGTGCACGGTGAGGTGCTGTCCGTCGGCCTGGACACCGCGGTGGTCGAGGTCGGCGGGGTCGGGCTGGCGGTCCAGGCCACCCCGGCGACGCTGGCCGGGCTGCGGGTCGGCTCGTCGGCCCGGCTGGCGACGTCGCTGCTGGTCCGGGAGGACGCCCTGACCCTGTTCGGGTTTGCCGACGCCGACGAGCGGGAGGTGTTCGAGACCGTGCAGACCGTCACCGGGATCGGCCCGCGCCTGGCGCTGGCCATGCTGGCGGTGCACACCCCGGACGGGCTGCGCCGAGCCGTGGCCGACGAGGACCTGGCGGCGCTGCAGCGGGTCCCAGGCGTGGGCCGCAAGAGCGCCCAGCGGATCGTCCTAGAGCTCAAGGACCGGCTCGGCGCCCCGGCACGCCCGTCCGGGACCGTCGCGTCGGCGGCTCCGGACGACCGCCGGGGCCAGGTGGTCGAGGCGCTGACCGGGCTGGGCTGGCCGGAACGGGCCGCCGTCGCCGCGGTGGAGCAGGTGCTGGACGGTTCGACCGACCCGGTCGGGGCCGCCGAGGTCTCCGGGGTGCTGCGGGCCGCGCTGCGGACGCTGGGCGGTGCCCGTGGCTGACGACGTGGGCACAGAGGTCGGCACAGAGATGGGCACAGACGTCGGGCACCCGGATATCGGTTCGCTGGTCCGGCCGGGCGCGGACGAGGCGGAACGAGCCGCTGAGGCGGCGCTGCGGCCCCGGACCCTGCGGGAGTTCGTCGGTCAGCGGGTGGTCCGCGACCAGCTGTCCCTGGTGCTCGACGCGGCCCGGCGTCGCGGCCGGGCGCCGGACCACGTGCTGCTGGCCGGACCGCCCGGCCTGGGCAAGACCACCCTGGCGATGATCGTCGCCGCCGAGCTGGGCGCCTCGCTGCGGGTGACCAGCGGTCCGGCCATCCAGCACGCTGGTGACCTGGCCGCGGTGCTGTCCTCGCTCGACGAGGGCGAGGTGCTGTTCATCGACGAGATCCACCGGCTGGCCCGGGCGGCCGAAGAGCTGCTGTACGTGGCGATGGAGGACTTCCGGGTCGACGTCGTCGTGGGCAAGGGCGCCGGGGCGTCGGCCATCCCGTTGGCGCTGCCGCCGTTCACCGTGGTCGGCGCGACCACCCGGTCCGGGCTGCTGCCCGCGCCGCTGCGCGACCGCTTCGGCTTCACCGCCCACCTGGACTTCTACGATCCCGCCGAGCTGGTGCGGGTGCTGGTCCGCTCCGCCGGGCTGCTGGGGGTGCGGCTGGCCGACGAGGCGGCTCAGGAGATCGCCGGCCGGTCGCGCGGCACCCCCCGGATCGCCAACCGGCTGCTGCGGCGGGTGCGGGACTGGGCCGAGGTGCGCGGCGACGGCAGCTGTTCGCTGACCGCGGCCCGTGCGGCGCTGGAGGTCTACGAGGTCGACGTCCGGGGCCTGGACCGGCTCGACCGGGCGGTGCTCGACGCGCTGTGCCGCCGGTTCGGCGGGGGACCGGTCGGCCTGACCACGCTGGCCGTGACCGTCGGCGAGGAGCCAGAGACCGTGGAGACCGTCGCCGAGCCGTTCCTCGTCCGCGAGGGGTTCGTGGCCCGGACCCCGCGGGGCCGGGTGGCCACGACCGAGGCGTGGCGCCACCTGGGCCTGGCCCCGCCCGAGCCGGTCGGCACCACGCTGTTCGACTGACGAGCTGTTCGACTGACGACCGGGACAGCCTCGCCTGCGCACGGAATCGAGAGGCATGCCCTAGACTCGCCCCCGGTTGCCCCGACACGAAGGACACATATGCTCACCGGTCTGGCCCAAGAAGCCTCAGGCGGTAGCGGCGGCTTGGGCTTTATGTTCTGGGTCGTCCTCATCGGCGGCGGCGCGCTGCTGTGGACGACCTTCAGCCGCTCCCGCAAGCTGCAGCGCGGCCAGGTGGACGTGCGCAACAGCCTGGCCCCGGGCGACGAGGTGATGACCGGCTCCGGGCTGTACGGCACCGTGGTCTCGGCCGACGGCGATGTCATCGTGCTGGAGACCTCGCCCGGTGTGGAGCAGCGCTGGGCGCGGGCCGCGGTCGCGCGGAAGGTGGACCCGCTGCCGGAGGAGACAGACCCAGGGGCCGTTGAGGACGAACCGGAGTTCGACGAGTTCGAGGTCCCCGACGACCCGTCCAGCCTGGACCCTGACGACAAGAAGCCCTGACCTGACCGGGCCGGTCGCCGACCGCGCCCCGAACCCCCGAAGCCTACGAGGAAGCCCAGTACGTTGGCACCACCAGTTCGCCGGCAACGGCCGGTCCGTTCCCTCGTCGTCCTCGGCGTCGTGATCGTCGCGGTCTTCGGCTCCGTCCTGGCCGGTACTCGGTGGAGCGACGCCACCTCGACGCCGAAGCTGGCGCTGGACCTGGTGGGCGGCACCCAGCTGATCCTCCAGCCGATCCCCACCGAGACCACCGGTCGAGAGGTCACCTCCGACGATATCAACCAGGCGATCGCGGTGATCCGCCAGCGGGTGGACGCCTCGGGCGTCGCCGAGGCGGAGATCTCCAGCCAGGGCGGTAACAACATCGTCGTCTCGCTGCCGGGTACACCGTCGAGAGCCACCCTGGACCTGGTCACCACGTCGGCCAAGATGGAGTTCCGGCCGGTGCTCGTCTACACCCCGGTCGGGACACCCACGGACACGCCGTCGCCGACCGCCACCGACCCGGCAGAGACCGACCCGGCAGACGGCGAGCCTGCCGAGGACGGGACGGACCCCGCGACCGGCGAAGGCGGCGAGGGCACCGACCCCGCGACCGACGAGTCGACGGCTGAGCCGACCGAAGACCCGTCGCGTCCGGCCGAACCGTCGTCCCCCTCGGACGTCGCCTACTACGTCACCGCGCAGGTGCAGCAGGAGTTCGACGAGCTGGACTGCACCGTCCCGGAGAACCGCCTCGGGCGGGTCGGGAAGACCGACGCGGCGTTCGTCACCTGCGATGCCGATCCTGACAGCCTGAGCAAGTACATCCTCGGTCCGGTAGAGGTCGAGGGCGCCCGGATCGCCAAGGCCAGCTCGGGTCTGGAGACGCTGGCCAACGGCGTGGTAGGGACCCGGTGGGTGGTCAACCTCGAGTTCGACTCCAAGGGCACCAGCCAGTTCGGGGCGGTGAGCAAGCGTCTGCTCCCCCTGCCGGAGCCGACGAACCGGTTCGGCATCGTGCTGGACGGTCTGGTGGTCTCGGCACCGTCGATCAACGCGGAGATCCTCAACGGCAAGGCGGAGATCTCCGGCAGCTTCGACCGGACGTCCGCGGCCACGCTGGCCCAGCAGCTGAGGTTCGGCTCCCTGCCGGTCAGCTTCGAGAAGAAGAGCGAAGACCGGATCTCCGCCACCCTCGGCTCCGAACAGCTGCAGAAGGGTCTGATCGCGGGTCTGATCGGCCTGCTGCTGGTCGTGGTGTACTCCGTCGCGCAGTACCGGGTGCTCGGCCTGCTCACCGTCGGGTCGCTGGGGATCGCGGCCGTCAGCACCTACGGCTTTATCACGCTGCTGTCGTGGACGCAGGGCTACCGGCTGTCGCTGGCGGGGGTCGGTGGTCTGATCGTCGCGATCGGTATCACCGCCGACTCGTTCATCGTGTACTTCGAACGTATCCGGGACGAGCTGCGCGAGGGTCGCACCCTGGGCGCGGCGGTGGAGCACGGCTGGGCCCGGGCCCGGCGGACCATCCTGGCGTCGGACGCGGTGAACTTCCTGGCCGCGATCGTGCTGTACGTGGTGTCCGTCGGCGGGGTGCGCGGCTTCGCGTTCACCCTGGGCCTGACCACGCTGATCGACCTGGTCGTCGTGTTCGGCTTCACCCACCCGATGATGCAGATCATCGCCCGGCACCGGTTCTTCGCCGAGGGGCACGCGCTGTCCGGTCTGGACCCGCGTCGGCTCGGGGTGGCCCCGCGCTACGCCGGTCGAGGCCGGGTGTCGCGACCGGCCGCTGCCTCGGACGTGTCGGACGCTGACGAGCCGGACACGCTGGTGCCGGCGGGCCCGCCCGCTATGACGATCGCGGAGAGACGCGCCGCGGCCCGGCGAGCGGGTGCCGACCCGGCTGTCGATCCTTCCGACGACGAGGGGAGCGTGCGCTGATGGCACAGGGTTTCGGCGCCTGGGGCAACGACCTGTACACCGGTCGTCGCTCGTACCAGATCGTGGCGCACCGCCGGTGGTGGTACCTGCTCGGCCTGGCGACCGCGGTCGTCGCGCTGGTGCTGCTGCTGGTCAAGCCGGGCCTCAACCCGGGCATCGAGTTCAGCGGCGGTACCCAGCTGACCTTGTCGGACGTCGCTTCGCCCTCGCAGGACCGGGCCGTGTCCACGGTGCGCGGGGTGGTCCCGGACGCCTCGCCGAAGGTGGTCAACGTCGGCGAGCACGGGCTGCGCATCCAGATGTCCGAGCTCGACGACGCGGACGTCCCCGAGCTGGTCACCCGGCTGGCGGACGCCTTCAACGTCTCCGAGGACCAGATCTCCCACACCTTCATCGGTCCCACCTGGGGCAAGGACGTATCGAACAAGACGCTGACCGGTATCGGCTGGTTCCTGCTCTTTGTCACCGGCGTGATGACGGTGTACTTCCGCAACTGGCGGATGGCAGTCGGGGCGCTGGTCGCCCTGTTCCACAACCTGATCGTCACCGGTGGGGTGTACGCCGCGGTGGGCTGGGAAGTGACCCCGGCCACCGTCGTCGGGTTCCTCACCATCATGGGCTACTCGATCTACGACACGGTCGTGGTGTTCGACAAGGTCCGGGAGAACACCGCCGACACGCTGGTCCAGTCGCGCTACACCTATGCGGAGAAGGCGAACCTGGCGGTCAACCAGACCATGGTCCGGTCCATCAACACCTCCGTGGTCGCGCTGCTGCCGGTCGGGGCGATCCTGGCCGTCGGGGCCTTCATCCTGCACGCTGGCACCTTGCGCGATATCGCGCTGGCCCTGTTCGTCGGCATCGCGGTGGGCACGGTCTCGTCGATCTTCCTGGCCACGCCGATCACGGTGACGCTGCGCGAGCTGCGGCCGGACGTCAAGGCCCACAACCGCAAGGTGCTCGCCGCCCGCGCGACCGCCGCCGGTGCGGCCCCGGGCACGACCGACGACGCGCCGCCGCCGGTCAGGGTCGGCCAGCTCCACCCCGGTGCGCACCAGGGGCAGGCCGCCCAGCCGAGACGGAAGAAGCGATGACCCAGACCAGCCCCGTCCCACCCGGTCTGTCGGCCCGCATCGACGCCCTGCTGCGGCAGGTGCCGGACTTTCCCGAACCTGGGGTGGTGTTCCGCGATATCACCCCGCTGCTGGCCGACGCGGCGGCCTTCGCCGCGACCATCGCCGCGGTCGCCGCGACCCCGACCGTACCGGTCGACCTGGTGGTCGGGATCGAGTCGCGCGGGTTCGTGCTGGCGGCACCCGTCGCCACCCACCTCGGCGTCGGGCTGGCGCTGGTCCGCAAGGCGGGCAAGCTACCCGGGCCGACCGTCGCCGAGAGCTACACGCTGGAGTACGGCACCGCCACGGTCGAGGTACACCCGTTCACGGTGCCGGACGGTTCCCGGGTGCTGGTGGTCGACGACGTGCTCGCCACCGGCGGCACCGCGGCGGCTTCCGTGCGGCTGCTGGAACGGTGCGGTGCCGATGTCGTCCAGCTCACCTTCCTGGTCGAGCTGCTGGGGCTGGACGGTCGGGCCCAGCTGCCCGACGTCCCGGCCACAGCGCTGCTCGCCCTGCCGTAGCCACGGTCCACGACCACCGGACCGCGCCGGTGAGTACGCTGAACCAGCGGGACGTCCAGGGCTGCGTAGACTCAGACCTCCGGGAGCCGACCGGCGGGCGAGGGAGGTGCACAGATGGGCGAGCGAGCCGCTGACGACCTGTCTGTGCCGTCCGTCTCCGGCCCGGACACCCAGCAGACCGCGGCCGCGCGGGTCCGGTCTCGTCTCGCCCGGTTCGGCGGGCGGTCCACCGTCGCGTTCCCCGCGATCGAACCGGTCCTGGCGGCGGTGCGCGACAACCACCCGAAGGCCGACGTCGCGGTGATCGAGCAGGCCTTCGTCGTCGCCGAGCGGGCCCACCGGGGGCAGCTGCGCAAGAGCGGGGACCTGTACATCACCCACCCCATCGCCGTGGCGACGATCCTCGCCGAGCTGGGCATGACATCGTCCACCCTGGCCGCGGCGCTGCTGCACGACACGGTGGAGGACACCGACTACTCCCTGACCCAGCTGACCGAGGACTTCGGCGACGAGATCGCGATGCTCGTCGACGGGGTGACCAAGCTCGACAAGGTCACCTACGGCGACGCCGCCCAGGCCGAGACGGTACGCAAGATGGTCGTGGCCATGTCCCGCGATATCCGGGTGCTGGTCATCAAGCTGGCCGACCGGCTGCACAACTCCCGGACCCTGCAGTACGTCCCGGCGGCCTCGGCCCAGCGCACGGCTCACGAGACCCTGGAGATCTACGCCCCGCTGGCGCACCGCCTGGGCATGAACACCATCAAGTGGGAGCTGGAGGACCTGTCCTTCGCCACGCTCTACCCGAAGGTCTACGACGAGCTGGTGCACCTGGTCTCCGAACGGGCCCCGGCCCGGGAGGAGTACCTGGCGAAGGTACGCGACGAGGTGGTCGCCGACCTGCGCACCGCCAAGATCAAGGCCGTGGTGACCGGACGGCCCAAGCACTACTACTCGATCTACCAGAAGATGATCGTGCGGGGCCGTGACTTCGCGGACATCTACGACCTGGTCGGCGTCCGGGTCCTGGTCGACACCGTCCGTGACTGCTACGCGGCGCTGGGGGTGCTGCACGCGCACTGGAACCCGGTGCCGGGCCGGTTCAAGGACTACATCGCGATGCCGAAGTTCAACCTGTACCAGTCGCTGCACACGACGGTGATCGGGCCGGACGGCAAACCGGTGGAGATCCAGATCCGGACGCACGACATGCACCGGCGGGCCGAGTACGGCGTCGCGGCGCACTGGAAGTACAAGGAGAGCTCGAAGTCCACGCGTACCGACGAGGTGGACCTGTCCAGCGATATGGCCTGGTTGCGCCAGCTGGTCGACTGGCAGCGGGAGACAGCCGACCCGAGCGAGTTCCTGGACTCGCTGCGGTTCGAGATCGCCGGGTCGGAAGTCTACGTCTTCACCCCGAAGGGCGACGTCATCGCCCTGCCCCAGGGTTCCACCCCGGTGGACTTCGCCTACGCGGTGCACACCGAGGTCGGGCACCGCACCATGGGGGCGCGGGTCAACGGGCGGCTGGTGCCGCTGGACTCGGCCCTGGAGAACGGCGACGTGGTGGACGTGTTCACGTCCAAGTCGGAGACGGCGGGCCCCTCCCAGGACTGGCTGTCGTTCGTCAAGAGCCCCCGGGCGCGCAACAAGATCCGGCAGTGGTTCTCCAAGGAGCGCCGTGAGGAGGCGGTCGAGCGGGGCAAGAACGCCATCGCCAAGGCCATGCGCAAGCAGAACCTGCCGATCCAGCGGCTGCTGTCGCACGAGGCCCTGGTGGCGCTGGCCCAGGAGATGCGCTTCCCCGACGTCAGCGGGCTGTACGCGGCGATAGGCGAGCAGCAGGTCGCGGCGACCACCGTCGTGACCCGGCTGGTGTCGTCCATCGGGGGAGAACCAGCCCATGAGGAAGACCTGGCCGAGGTCGCCCGGCCCGGGGTGCGGCGCAGGCCCCGCGACGGTGACCCGGGTGTCACCGTCCGCGGCGTCGACGACGTGTGGGTCAAGCTGGCCAAGTGCTGCACCCCGGTGCCGGGAGACCCGATCGTCGGGTTCGTCACCCGCGGGTCGGGGGTGTCGGTGCACCGGACGGACTGCATCAACGTGGAGGGGCTGCGCCGCGAGCCCGAGCGCATCGTGGACGTCAAGTGGAGCCACACCAGCTCCCAGCTGTTCCTCGTGAAGATCCAGGTCGAGGCGCTGGACCGGGCCCGGCTGCTGTCCGACGTGGCCCGGGTGCTGTCCGACCACCACGTGAACATCCTCTCCGCGGCGGTCTCGACCTCGCGGGACCGGGTGGCGCTGTCCCGGTTCGAGTTCGAGATGGCCGAGCCGTCGCACCTGGCCTCGGTGCTGGCCGCCGTGCGCAAGGTCGAGGGCGTCTACGACGTGTACCGGATCACCGGCGCCAAGGCGGCTGCCGAACCTGTGGTCCGGGCCTGACTCACCAGTCCCCTAGGCGGGCGAGCACGGTGCGGGCGCGGCAGGCGCCGCGGCGGCGGGCGAGCCTGGTCAGCACGGCTGCCGGGTCGGCCCCCATATCGCACAGGGCGGTCAGGGTGGGCCAGAGCGGGTCGGCGCTGGGTTCGGGTCCGTCGACTCTGGGTTCGTCGGTACCGAGCACCAGGACCAGGTCCAGCAGGGTCCGGGTCGGGGTGGTCACCGGGCGCCTGCCGAGCACCTGGACGTCGGGGGCAGCCAGCTGGGCCTCGGAGCAACGCCGGTCCGGAGCCGGATCGACCCGACGGCCCGGCGGGACGAGCAGGTCCAGCCGCCAGGGCGGGTCACCACCCAGGTGCACCCAGGCGGCGCTGCGGCGGCCGACGACAGACTTCACAGGCAGCGGCCCGGGCAGCGCCTGGGCCCGGTGGTCGGCGGTCTCGACGATATCGGCGCGCAGCGCGCAGCCGCTGGTGAGCCTGCGGTAGCAGCCGTCGGCGAGCAGCCCCGCCCAGGTATCCGCCGGAACCTCGGTGGAACGCAGCAGGACGGGCGGCGGCGCGTCACGGTGTCTCAGATCGTGCAGCACGTCCACGAGGACGAGCCTGGCACAGCCGCCCGCCCGCCCGCCGACAGAGCTGTGGACGCAGCAGGACGGCGGGACGGTTCCGACAGGGGCAGGACGGTGGGGGCAGGGGCAGGACAGTAGGAACTGTCCCCACTGTCCTGCGGGGTCGTGGATATCTAGGGTGTGCCGGGTACGACGCGGGGCCACCAGTCGGCGGTGGGCGGCGTCCAGGTGTCGGGGTCGGCCGGTCGTTGCTCGCCGGAACGGATGTCCTTGACCTCGTCGGTCTCGCCGGGGAACCAGACGTAGGGGATACCGCGCCGGTCGGCGTGCGCGATCTGCTTGCCGAACTTGGCGGCGGTCGGTGCCACCTCTACCGGGATGCCGCGGGCCCGCAGCGCCAGGGCCACCCGGTCCGAGGCGTCGCGGTGGTCCTCGGACGTGACGGCGACGAGCACCGCCGACGGCACCGACCGGGTGGCGGTGACCAGGTCGGCCGACAGCAGCCGGGACACCAGCCGGGTCACCCCGACCGACAGCCCGACGCCCGGGTAGGTGCGCGTCCCGTCGGAGGCCAGGGTGTCGTACCGGCCGCCGGAGCAGATCGAGCCGAGCGGTTCGTGGCCGACGAGCACCGTCTCGTACACCGACCCGGTGTAGTAGTCCAGGCCGCGGGCGATCTTCAGATCGGCGACGACCGTGCCGGGTGCCCGTCGCGCGGCGGCGCCGACCAGTGCGGCCAGCTCGGCCAGACCTTGGTCCAGCAGTTCGTCAGACACGCCGTGCCGGGCGGCCAGCGCCGCGACGGCGTCGGTCACCGACTCGTCCTCGCCGTGCAGCCCGGCCAGCTCCAGGACCGCGGCGGCCTGGGTGGCGGAGGCCCCGGCCGCGGTACCGAGCAGCGCGGCGACGGCGTCCGGGCCGATCTTGTCCAGCTTGTCCACCGCGCGCAGCACCGGCTCCACCTCGGCCAGGCCCAGCCCGCGGGCGAAGCCCTCGACGACGCGCCGGTTGTTCACTGCGATCCGCACCGGTGGCACCCCGATATCGCGCAGCGCGGCGAACGCGTCGGCGATGACCAGCGGCAGCTCGACCTCGACGTGGTACGGCAGCGTGTCCGCACCGACGACGTCGATATCGGCCTGGGTGAACTCGCGGAACCGGCCGTCCTGCGGCCGTTCGCCGCGCCACACCTTCTGGATCTGGTACCGCCGGAACGGGAAGGTCAGACGCCCGGCGTTCTCCAGCACGTACCGGGCGAACGGCACGGTGAGGTCGAAGTGCAGGCCCAGCGTTCCCCGGTCGGCCGGGACGGGGTCACGGTCGAGGTCTTCGGCCTCCTGGAGGCGGCGCAGCAGGTACACCTCCTTGGACGTCTCGCCCTTGCGCAGCAGCTGGTCCAGAGGTTCGACGGCCCGGGTCTCGATCCCCGCGAAGCCGTGCAGCTCGAAGGTGCGGCGCAGCGCGTCGAGCACGTGCTGCTCCACCAGCCGACCGGTGGGGAGCCATTCGGGGAAACCAGACAGGGGGCGGGGACGGGCCATGCCTGAGATCCTGCCACCTCCCGCCCCGGTATCCCCGCCAGCGGGGCGGCAGGTGCCCACGACGCGAAGCCGTACCGCGCCTGGCCCGCGCACGGGATTAGACTGTCCCGGGCCGGGACACCCGACCGGCGAGCGGTCGACCCTGCTCGTCCGGGATTGGTCGACCGGGTACCGACGAAGGGTGCTGGCCCGGCGCGAGGAGGAGGACGGTGGGGAGCAAGAAGGCCCGCGAGCGCGAGTACGCTCGCCGCCGCTATGCCAAGCAGGTGGCCCGGATGACCAGGGCGCAGCAGCGTCGTCGTCGTTACCAGATGGTCGCGCTGATCACGGTGGGGGCGCTCGTGGTCGGCGGGGGCGTCACCGCGCTGCTGGTCACCCGCGACGACGGCGGACCTGCCGCGACGGACACGGCCACAGACCCGTTCCCCGTGGCCCCGATGCCGCCGCCGCCCGACCCGGCGCTGGCCGAGGGCCGGACCTGGTCGGGCACGATCGACCTCTACCAGGACGGGCTCTACCAGGACGGAGCCGAAGGCGACCCGACCGCCGGGACGCTCCAGGTCGAGCTCGACGGCGCAGCGGCGCCGCAGGCGGTCGCCAGCTTCGTCTACCTTGCCCAGACGGGCTTCTTCGACGGGCTGACCTGCCACCGGCTGGTCGACGCCGAGCAGTTCGCCGTCCTGCAGTGCGGCGATCCGGAAGGCAACGGTATGGGTGGGCCCGAGTACAGGTTCGGACCGATCGAGAACGCACCCGCGGACGACTTCTACCCGGCAGGCACCATCGCCATGGCCCGGGGGTCGGGTGACGGAGCGTCGATGGGGTCGCAGTTCTTCATCGTCTTCGCCGATACCGTGATCCCCTCCGACGCGGCCGGGGGGTACACGGTGTTCGGCCATATCACTTCGGGTCTGGACGTCGTGCAGCAGATTGCCGCGACTGGCATCCTGCCGGACAGCGAGTCGACGCCGGCCAGCCCCGTCACGATCCAGAAGGTGGAGACCCAGTGAGCCAGACCACCCCGCCGAGACCGGTCGAGACCTCGGAGCAGGAGACACCCGGCCTCGTCGGTGCTGCGCCGGTGCCGACCACGGCGCCTGTGCCGAAGCCGCGTCCGACCCCCGCCGCCCTGGCCGGGCGGCCCGGGCCGCGTCCCGGTGGGCCGCCACCCGCCCCCCCGGCGGCGGCGGCCCCCGCCCCGCCCCCGCCCGCCCGCGCGCCCCGCGCCGCCCGGCGCGGGGGGGGGGGGGGGGGGGGGGGGGGGGGGGGCCGGGCGGGGGGGGGGGGGGGGGGGGGGGGGGGGGGGGGGGGGGGGGGGGGTATTTGAAGTATGAGTGGGGAG
>WRMB01000003.1 GCA_009777345.1 Micrococcales bacterium
TACCGAGCCACCCAGGCCACCGCCTGACCAGACCCCACCCAGACAGGACCAGCACCACCGAACCGACCGCCCAGACCCCAGACCCGAACACCGCTCACACCCCCCAGACGATCCCGCAACAGGCTCTCAAAACGGTGGATCGGCGTCAGACCCATGAACCAGAACACTTTTATCGGTGGGCTGTTGGGGGCTGTGTGGTGGCTGCCCTGGCTGCTCTCAACCAGCCCGGCGGGCGACGACGGCGGCGTAGAGGTCACGACGGGAGGCGCCGGTGCGGGCTGCCGCCTGGGTGACCGCGTCCTTGAGGCGGGTACCGGTGTCCACGTCGGCCAGGACGGCGGCCACCAGGGCGGCGTCGACCGCACCGGCCGACCGACGGGCTCCCCCGACCACCACGACGATCTCGCCGCGGACCGGACCGGCGTCGGACCAGGCCGCGAGCTCGGACAGCGGGCCGCGGCGGACCTCTTCATGGGTCTTGGTCAGCTCGCGGCAGACCGCGGCAGGCCGGTCGGGGCCGAACGCCTCGACCAGGGCGGCCAGCAGCGCCGACAGGCGGTGCGGGGCCTCGAACACGACGACGGTGCGTGGTTCGTCGGCCAGCGCGGCCAGGGCCCGGGCCCGTTCCCCCGCCCGGCGCGGCAGGAAACCCTCGAAGCAGAACCGGTCGGTGGGCAGACCCGATACGGCGAGCGCGGCCAGCAGCGCCGACGGGCCGGGCGCCACGGTCACCGGCAGCCCCGCGGCCACCGCCGCGGTCACCAACCGGTAGCCCGGGTCGGACACCACCGGCATGCCCGCGTCGGTGACCACGACGACCGTGCCGCCGCCCGCGACGACGTCGAGCAGGTCGTCGGCCCGCGCGGCCTCGTTGTGGTCGTGGACGCTCACCACCCGGCCGCCGATGCGCACCCCCAGCCGGGCGGCCAGCGCCTGGACCCGACGGGTGTCCTCGGCGGCGACCACATCGGCCTCGGCCAGCAGGTGCCGCAGCCGGGACGAGGCGTCGTCGGTATTGCCGATCGGGGTCGCGGCCAGCACCAGCCTTCCGGGATCCATGCCCCCAGCCTGCCACCCTTGCACCGGGATCAGTCCGACGTTCCAGCAGCGACAGGCCACTACCATGACCAGGTGCCCCAGGAACCAGCCGAGCCGTCGTCCGACACGCCACCGCGTGAACCCGACGCCGCACCCGGCTCGTCGGAGCACGGACCGGCGCTCGCCGCGCGGACCCGCGACCCGCACGGACCTGACGACCGGGCGCCCGGCAGGCCCGACTACGACGCTCTGGGCGGCTGGGCCCTGCCGTCGAGCCCCACGACGGCCGACGCACCCGGACCGATCGGTTCCGACACCAACCTGTCCCGCCCGCCAGCGCCGTGGGCAGCCCGAGTCCGGTCGTGGGTCCTGCCGCTGCGGACCCCTGGCCCGGTGCCCGGCGAGGACCCCGCGGAACCCGCCGCCTCCCGGCTGACCCGACGGCTGCTGGGCGCGTCGCTGGTGCTGACGCAGGCCACCCGCCACGCCCGGCTGATGGGCTGGGTCTGGCCGCTGGCGGTGGCGCTGTTCGGCGGCGTGCTGCGCTTCTGGCGCCTGGGCACCCCGCACCAGCTGGTCTTCGACGAGACGTACTACGTCAAAGAGGGCTACTCGATGCTGGCCCGCGGCTTCGAGGCCGACTGGGGCGCGGACCCGAACCCGGGGTTCGAGGCGGGCGACACCTCGATGCTGGCCAGCGAGACGTCGGAGCGGGTGGTCCACCCGCCGCTCGGCAAGTGGCTGATCGCGGCGGGGATCAGGCTGGGCGGCGGGGTGGACAGCTCCTTCGCCTGGCGGCTGGCCGTCGCGGTCGTCGGGACGCTGGCCATCCTCATGGTGGCCCGGATCGGGCGGCGGCTGTTCGCGTCGACCACGCTGGGCACCCTGGCCGGGCTGTTCATGGCGGTGGACGGGATGGCCATCGTCATGTCCCGCACCTCCCTGCTCGACCCGTTCCTCATGGTGTTCGTGCTGGGGGCGTTCGGGCTGCTGCTCCTGGACCGCGCCCAGGCCCGACAACGCCTGGCCCGGCGGGTCGCGGCCGTCCTGGACGCCGGCGCCCCGATGCCCGACATCGGCCCGTGGCTGGGGGTGCGCTGGTGGCGGCTGGCCGCGGCGGTGCTGCTGGGCCTGGCCTGCGGGGTCAAGTGGTCCGGGGTCTACTTCCTGGCCGTCTTCGGGCTGATGTCGGTGGCCTGGGACATCACCGCCCGGTACCGGGTCGGGGTGCGGCGCTGGTTCCTCGGCGGGCTGGTCCTGGACGGGATCGGCGCCGGGCTGGCCATGATCGTCCTCGCCGTGGCGACCTACGTGGCCACCTGGACCTCCTGGTTCGTCTCCGACCATGCCGACTACCGCGACTGGGCCGACCACAACGACGGGCTGACCAGCTGGACCGTCCACCTGCCGTGGTTCGGCGACGGGCCCGGGCTCCGGCTGATGACGCTGGACACCTCGTGGGTGCCGGACAGCCTGCGCTCGTGGTGGGCCTGGCACGTCGACTCCTGGAACTTCCACAACACGCTGGAGTCCGAGCACCCGTACGCCGCAGGCCCGCCCGGCTGGATCATCCAGCTGCGGCCGACGTCGTTCTTCTGGTCCGACGAGGACCTGACCTGCGGTGCCGACCGCTGCGTCCAGGCCGTCACGTCGGTGGGCAACCCGCTGGTCTGGTGGCTGGGCGCGGCGGCGGTCATCGTGGCGCTGGTCTGGCTGGTCTGGTTCCGCGACTGGCGGGCCGGGGCGGTGCTGTCCGGGCTGGTCGCCGGGTGGCTGCCGTGGATGGCCTACGCCCACCGCACCATCTTCACGTTCTACGCCATCGTGTTCCTGCCCTGGGTGGTGCTCACCCTGGCCTACGTCATCGGGCTGGTGATCGGGCCGAAGGACGAGGTGGCGCCGCGGACCCGCCAGGTGACCGTCTGGGTGGTCGGCGGCGTCGTGGGACTCATAGTGGTGGTCGGGTTCTTCTTCTACCCGGTCTGGACCGCCTGGACGATCCCTTACGACCAGTGGCGGCTGCGGATGTGGCTGGGGACGTGGGTCTGACCGATCCGACCGGGGTAATGGATCCGACCGGGGCAGCAGACGTAAGGTTCAGGGCGTGATACCCGCACTCGACCAGATCATGGCGCCCGACTGGGCTGCCGCCCTCGCTCCCGTCGAACCTGCGATCCGGCGGATGGGAGACTTCCTGCGCGCCGAGGTGGCCGAAGGCCGCGGCTACCTGCCCGCCGGGGACGCGGTGTTCCGCGCCTTCGCCCGGCCGCTGGCCGATGTCCGGGTGCTGGTCGTCGGCCAGGACCCCTACCCCACCCCGGGGCACCCGATGGGCCTGTCGTTCTCCGTGCAGCCCGACGTGCGGCCCCTGCCCCGCTCCCTGGAGAACATCTTCCGCGAGCTGGTGGACGACGCAGGTGTGCCGCGGCCCACCTGCGGTGACCTCAGCCCGTGGGCGGACCGTGGGGTGATGATGCTCAACCGGGTGCTCACCGTGCGGCCCGGCACCCCGGCGACGCACCGCGGCAAGGGCTGGGAACAGGTCACCGACGCGGCGATCGACGCGCTGGTCGCCCGGGGCGGGCCGCTGGTGGCGGTGCTGTGGGGCAAGGACGCACAGTCGCTGTCGCCGCGGCTGGGCCAGGTGCCGTCGGTGCGGTCGGTGCACCCCAGCCCGCTGTCCGCGTCGCGCGGGTTCTTCGGGTCGAAGCCGTTCTCCACCGTCAACCAGATGCTGGCCGACCAGGGCGCCGCGCCGGTCGACTGGGCCCTGCCGTAGTGCCCGGCCGTTCTCTGGACCGCCTGGGTGCAGGTACTGGGCCTACGGGGCATGACATCGCTGCGCGACTGGTCGAAGTAGTCCGATGACGGCGTCCACCTGACGGCTGGCGGACGCCGCTACCTGCACGGACGCTCGTCCGGCGAAAGGCGGACCATCTAGTCTAGTCGCCGGTGTGGGTGAACACCAGAGTCATCGGGCCCTTCCACCCGACCGTCCTCCGCAGTAGAGTGCCAGCGATGCTCCGGTTGAACGACCGGGGCATCACCAGTCTCCACCGAGGCGACAGGCGGACGCGTCCGTACTCCCGCTGCACGGTCGAGCGAAGAGCGGTCTGTGCTGAAGATCAAGCGCGCCCTACCGCGACGCTCCAGAGACAAGCCTCCTCCACAGCGGTATATATATGCCAGCGCCCGTCCGCCGACTCCTGCCAGCCCACACACCACGAGCTCGGCACAGGAATCGAACCTGGTATCGGCCTGCCCGATAACAGGCTGGCCTTCCAGAGCGCTTCTGCCTGAGTCCAGTGCGCCGGACCAGAAATTGTTACCCCGGACCACGACGACGCCATCCTGAAAGCACCGGGCCTGTGACGCGGCACTTCGACATCGATTCCGCAGCGCAGATCAGAGCGCGCAACCTGGATCCGGCCGCCGACGTTCGACACGCTCCAAGAAGACCGGCAGCCGGAGCAGACCCAGCGACGGTCGGGGGCGCGGACGATCTCGCACCCGTGACCGCTCTTGCAGCCATAGCCGCTGGCGAGGCTGAACAACCGACGGCGACCAGACCCGGAGAGCTCCCGCCCCAGACAGTCACGACGCGTGCGGTCGTGTGCCGACCACACATCGACGTCGACGCCGTCAGGAGACGTCAGCCGAGACCAGTACGGACTGATAGCTGCCTCCTGCCTCGAACGAGGAGACCAACGAACGACGGACAGCCCGGTCGGCCGGACCGCGCCTGTCGTCGAGGATCGCGAACCCTCGGTCGGCGGCGCGAGAGGCGTTCCCCATCCACAGCGCTTGGACCACGCCCAGCAGCCCCGACGATGCGCCCAGCTCGCCGAACAGACCTTTGGGCGCGCTGATCGGCACGGCTGCCAGCCCAGCCGCCTCGACAGCCTTGAGCTCGACGGTATCCGTCGCCGGCCGTCCGGTGGCCGCAGAGATCAGCAGGTCGACGTCCGTGCTGGTGACCTGCGCATCGGACAGCGCCAGCCTGAACGACCGGGCCCATCCGGCACCCGAGGGCTCGAGTCTGCTCGGTCCGCTGGTGTCGCCAGTGAGACCGAATCCTTCGATCCTCCCGAGCACACGCCCGCTGGGCGCAGCATCAGCAGCCTCGAGCAGGACCGCGACACCGGCTCCCCCGTACACGGTTCCGGTGCCGCCGAACGGGCGGCACACGTCACGAGAGAGATACCCCGGGACGGTAGCGTACCCAGAGATCAGCGCGGCCGACGCTTCGTCTGCGCTGAGGACGACGACACGGTCACAGGAACCGTTCTTGATCAGCTGTGTCGCAAAGTGCAGCGCGCTGATCGCGCTGATACCTCCGGAGCAGATCGTCGCCGTCGGCCCCTGGAGGTGGTTCAGTATCGCGACATGACCTGCCGCCGCGTTCATGACGGTATTGGGGAAGAGACGCGTGTTGCCGCTGCCGCTCGATATGAGCTCTCGGTGGAACGCCTCGATGGTAGACACCGGACCTGCCCCGGTCGCGAAGATGAGTCCGGTGGAAGCCATCTCGTCGCGGGTGAACCCACGTGACCGCATAAGGTCACCAGCCACGACAGCCGCCCTGCGGCCGAACTTGTCGATCCGACGCAGATACTGGGGGTTGACACCACGGCTGAGGTGGCGGTCGGGAATCTCGGCGACCGGGAAAGCGCCGTAGTGGTCCACCTCGACGGTAGAGGTGCCGTAGACCGGCTGGGAGTCGACCATGGCCTGCTCGACCGCTGCCGAGTCGGCAGCCGGTCCGACGATGGCCGAAGCACCGGTGACGACCACAGGACGTCCAGCCGCAGAGCAGGCTCGCACCGTCTCGTCCGGAGCGCGCAGGAGCAGCACCGCATTGTTTCCGCCGAAGGCGAAAGAATTTGACAGGGCGGCTCTGATACGACCCGGCCGTGAGACGGCTGGGACGATATCGAGGTCGGTAGGCACAGCGGCCGGGTCGGGGACGACCGTCGGGGGGAGGACCTGGTCCCGGATAGCGAGGATCGTCACGACCGCCTCCACCGCTCCGGCCGCACCCAGCGTGTGGCCGATCATCGACTTGGTCGAGCTGACCGGCGGGGGGTCGCCGTCGCGCAGGTGGCTGACCACCCAGGTCTCGACGCTGTCGTTCGCGGGTGTACCCGTGCCGTGCCCGTTGACGTAGTCCACGTCGGTGACAGGACGGTCGTCCATCCGCAGCGCGGCCCGCAGCGCACGGGTCGCTCCGCGGCCGGTCGGGTCGGGTGCCGTCGGATGATAAGCGTCGGCGCTGAGTCCGTAGCCGCCGACCGCGCCCAGGATGGTCGCACCCCGTTCGAGTGCGGGCGAGCGACGTTCGAGAACGACGATCCCAGCCCCTTCGCCCAGGTTGAGACCGCTGCTGCGGGTGTAGGGCGCGCACCTGTCGGGGTCGAGGGCGTCCAGGCAGGAGAACCCGCCGAACGCCAACGACGCCAGGGGATCCACCCCTCCCGCGACCACGACGTCAGCCACGCCGCTCCGCAGCAGCTCCATGCCGTAGGCGATCGCGACGGAACCGGCAGCGCAGGCGTTCGACTGGATGCTGCGCGGCCCCTGGAACCCGAAGACTGCGGCGACGTAGTCAGCCACGGTGTGGAGCGGATACTGTCGCAGCAGCGACGGTCTCGCGTGCCGGAGCCCCCGTCCGATCCACTGCCGGTGGAACTCCTCGCCCGAGCTCCCCCCGCCGAGCGAGGTTCCCATCGAGACGGCGATCCGCTCGGCCGCGTACGGCGCCTCGGCCAGTCCGGACGAGGCGACGGCCTGCCCCACAGCATCAGCAGCCATGGCGTGACAACGGTCGATCCGGCCCTGCCCGCGCAGGGGTCTGGTGCGAGGCTCCCACCGTGCACCGCCCGGCAGCTCCGCGGCACGGTCCGAGACATAGCCTTCTACCGGGACGAACGTGGCAGGACCGATGCCGCTGACCCCAGCCCGGACGGCTTTCCAGCAGTCGTCCACGTCCAGGCCGACAGCAGTGATCAGCCCGACCCCGGTGACGACGACTTCGTCGGCGCTCATTCGATCTCCTCGAGCCACGACAGCGGATCGACCGCCGGACGGGCCACCGTGACCAGCTCGTGCCCGTTGGCGCTGAGCCGAAGGCCAGGTACGTCGAACGGTCGTTCCAGCAGGGACAGCGCAATGGTCGTGTCCTGCCCGGCCCGCGGCGCGACCAGGTGGACCCGGCCGACCGGCTGGTCGCCTGCGAGGACCGCGTCGCCGGCTTCGAGCTGGTGGGCGGACCTCACCGCGACGAGCCGTCGCTGCGGTGGTCCGTCGGCCGTGGTCCTGCCCCTGAACTGGTCTTCTCGTCCCGCACCGGCCATCCAGCCCATACCAGCCTCCTGGAGGGACACACCGTCGAACTGTCCGTCGATCACAGGATGGTTGGCCTCGACCCGGGCCCGCAGCAACGCCTCTGGTTCGCACCGCGCTCCTCCGACCGATTCGGCCAGGCCGGTCATCCAGGTCAGCAGAACGTCGGGGTCGGCCGCGGCGACCACGAGGTAGCCGTACTCGGCTGTGCTCCCGGTTCGGGCGAAGATCGCCTCACCAGTGCCGAGCGGCCCGGCGATCGTCCTCCACTCGTTGAGGAGCACACCGGCGATCTCTTCTCCAGGGAGGTCGGCTACCGCTCTCCACGCCTTCGGACCTTCGATCGCCACGGTGGACCATCCGTCCAGGGGCGTGACACGAACGTCGGTGATACCGCACGACCCGGCAGTCTGCTCCAGGTCGTCCAGAACACTGTTCTGCGAGTCCGAGAGCAGCAGCACGCGCGTCTCGTCGAAGATGCACAGCACGAGATCGGTCGGCCTGCCCTCGGCGTCGAGGACGAGAGACTCCAGCAGGGTCCCAGGCTGGGCATACTCGGTGGGACGAGCGACCACCGTGCTCAACAGCTGCTGCCGCCCCGGGCCGGTCAGCTCGACGATGCGGTTCCCGCGCCGATACGCTGCGGCCGAACCTCGAATTGCTCCATAGCTTTCTACTATCGACATGAGACGCTCTCCGGTCGGTTGTGGTGGTGGGTTGGCGGTCGTGGGGGGCCCCAGCGCTCGGGAGGCGCTCGGCACCCCTGAGCTGCCTCGGCGGTCGTGGGCCCGGATATCACAGGGCCTCCTCGGGTCGTTCGTGGACCAGACGCCAGCGCGCACCGGAGCCGGCCTGGTGACGTACCAGCATGGTGACGACCGTCTGGCCGTCGATGCTGCGGACGAAGACGCCCGGATCGTCTCCGCACACAGGCACCCCCCTCAGATAGCCTCCCGCGCCCCGGCGGACGCGGAACGAGCGCGTCCACGACCGCCACGGAACGTTGCGGCACGCGACGGCGAGCCACGACCCGTCGAACGTCTCGATCTCGATCTCGTCGACGTCAGGACCGAGGACCAGGTATGTCGCCACCTCGCAGGCCGTGCACCGGTCGACCGAGCCGACACAGATATCGAGAGCGTCCTCCTCGTCGAGGAGAACGGTCCAGGAGCCCGGCTGCAGCGTCGTCGAGAAAGGCAGGTTCTGGTCCGGGCCGACCCATTCGACACCTTGGTCACGGTCTGCGCGGTCGCCCTGCACCGCGACCCACAGCGCCGTTCTGACGTGCGCGAGGGGGCCGATCTTCCTTCCCGTCGGGAAAGGGCTCTCCACCAGTGTCGTGCCGTCGTGGCTCCACTCGACGAGGCCGGCACTCTTCTCGACGGTCACCAGCGAGCGGCCGTGATGTCCCCGACCGACCACGACCGGCCGACCGCCGCGCTCGGAGTCGGTCCACCCGACAGGCGGCACCACGGTCCGGGCTGGCCGAACAGCAGCAGCCACGTCCGCGACGGCGGGCCAGGCTCGCAGGGCGACCGAATAGCTCAAGGAACCCGATGCGCTGGAGATGCGGCATCCGGTGCCTTCGACCCGCATCCGGCCCGAGCCGCCACCGACAAGCTCGACCGCGGCGCCTCTGGCCGGGTCGGTCCAGCGCAGCCGGGTCCCCGCCAGCTCCCAGGACGCCACGGCATCGGCAGCCGCCTCGAAGTCGGTCAGGTCGACCGGCCACAGTCCCCGGACCAGATGACCCGAACGGAAGTACCCGTCCGTCGTCGACACCGCACACTCGGCGTTGCGCAGACCAGGACGAGGAGAGGCGACCAGACGACCGTCGGGGGACGAGACCCTGATATCGACAGAGTCACGACGCACCCGGACCTCGCGCCTCGTCCCGTCCGCACAGCTGACCAGCACGCTGCCGTCGATGCGGCTGCTGACGCGACGGCGCACCGGACGGCGTACGGCCGCCGGGACCTGAGCATCGGTCGGGAACGGGTCGGTGTACACAGGGCCGAGGTGCCGCGGGTGGTAGACGGCGAGCTCTCCTGCGGTATCGATCTCGGCGCGCAGACCGTCACCCATAGCAGCCGTCGCCAGAACAGCGTCGGCAGTCGGGGGCGACGCTGCAGTACTACCCGCAAAACGAGGGTCCGGCACACCGTCGACGACCACAGAACGCATGCTGCAGTCCTCGACGGTCGCCACGACCACGAGCTGTTTCTTGTCGACCTCGAACCCGTATTCGATCGTCGTCCGGCCGTCGCTCTCGTGCCGTACGCCGCTGGTGATCGACTGGCGCCGGGAAGAAAGGGTGCGCCAGTCCAGCTCCGGGAGACCTTTCCGCCTGCGGTCCTCGCCGAGCACGCGCAGCAGGTCGTCGGTCACACCAGGGAGAAGGCTGACCAGCTCAATATACCCGTCTTCGTCGGGAGGGGCGCAGGACACCGAACGGAAGCCGACGCGGACGTACATCTGAAACGCTCGGTCGTTCGTCGGGTCCACCTCGACCCTCAGGCTCCGGACTCCCAGACCTGGGAGTAGTCGGAAAGATTCGGTAAACAGTCGGCCTGCAACAAGTCCCGAACGATAGCTCGGCGCGATGAGGAACATTGCGGCAAACAGCTCGTGGCTCGCCGCGGCGCGACGTCCGGACACACCGCAGTATCCAATCGTGCCCACGATACGGCTTGAGCTCTCTGCGACGAGGAAAATTCGGGTATGCCGTTCGTGGAGGATCTCCAGCAACGCTTCGCCGGTCAGCTCGACCCCTCCCCTGGCAGGGCCGTAGCGCTGGGCGTTGTACAGGTCGGCAACCCTGTGCGCATCCTGCTCAGGACTGAATTCACGGATGACCGCCGACATCGTGCTTCAGCTCTCCGCCAGGGCGACGGCCAGCGAGCCCGAGGCCACGACCGACGTGTCGGAACGCAGTTCGACAGAGAACTCTGTCAGCGCGCCGACAGACACTCCCACGTTCGCACGGATGCGGAGCCTGTCCCCTGGCCGCACGATCTCGATGAACTTGAAACGCTTGATCGACGCGAGGTACCCCAGCACCGGTGTGTCCATGGTGGCCGCCAGGACGATACCGCAGGTCTGCGCCGAGGCCTCGACCAGCAGGACGCCCGGGAACACGGGACGACCCGGAAAGTGCCCCGCGAACACAGGGTCCGAGATCGACACGTTCTTGACACCGACCGCCGACTCGCCTGCTATGAGGTCTTCCACCCTGTCCAGCAGAAGGAAAGGGTGCCGGTGAGGAAGGAGGCCGATGATCTCTGCGGCGTCGAGAGTACGAGGTCGTGTCACGGCTGCCTCGCCGCTTCGATGTAGTCGACCATCCTGTTCACAGACCCGAAGACGTACTTTTCTTCGTCGGTGATGTACACGGAGAAGTTCTCCTCGACGAGGCTGACGATCTCCAGCGTGTCCAGCGAGTCGAGCTCGAGCCCCCTTCCGAACAGGGGCTGGTCGTCGTCGATGGTGTGTGGTTCGACCGGAAGGTCGAGCCCTTCGGCGATGAGGCGCTTTAGCCGGCCGTTCAGCTCTGCGCGTCGCTCTGCCTGCTGCCTGATATCGGTGTAGTCCATCTTTCTCTCTCCTTTCGATGGACAGTGGAAAAAATCGGTCATGCGCTGAGGCCTCCGTCTACGGTGAGAACTTGGCCAGTGATATAGGAAGAGTCCGGGCCGACGAGGAAGCGGACGGCTGCCGCGACCTCCTCGGGCCTGGCGAAGCGCCCCAGCGGTATCAGGCTCTGCATCTGGTCGCAGACGTCCTTCGGTACCTTCCGGATCATATCGGTCCTGGTGAAACCTGGAGCCACGGCGTTGACCCGGATGTTCTGGGCGGCAGCCTCGCGCGCAAGAGTCCGGGTCAACGCATTCAGCCCGCCCTTGCTCGCGCTGTAGTTTGCCTGCCCCGGCTGTCCTCGCAAGCCGGACACAGAACTCATGAAAACGACAGAGCCGCCGCCGTGCCGCATCGCCTTAAGGCTCTCGCGTGCGATCAAGAACGCACTGGTGAGATTGGTCCTGATTACGTTCTCCCAGGTATGGAGAGACATCATCGCGACAAGACCATCGTTGGTGATACCAGCGTTCGACACGACCGCCTCCAGTCTCGGCTGCTCGGCTCTGATCGCCCGGAACAAAGACCTCACCTCTTCTTCAGAGGCCACGTCAACCTGATAGGCAGAGGCATACCCACCGTCGGCACGGACAGCATCGACCGTCGCCGCGGCCTCCGCCTCGGCCTCACGGTATGCGATCACGACGTTCCATCCGTGCGACGCAAGACCGACGGCACAGGCACGGCCGATACCGCGCGACCCACCCGTCACCAGCACTGTGCGCTCAAACATTGACACTCATCCGAAAGTCGTCGTCCACCACGGTGATAGACGCACCTGCTGGGCTTCCTCGCCACATCCTGACCATGCTCCTTCCGCTGCCGCAGACCACTCCGGCCGAGCAGCTGCGGGACCGCTCGAGCACAAGGTCCCACCGGACCGGGTGCCTGACACCCAGGAACAGGTCAGACGCGACCCCGTCCGCACTTTCGATAATATTTCCGGTACGACCGGACAGATACGGAACACGCGGTCTGCCGAACTCCGTCCGGCTGACATGGGATTCCCACTGCGACAGTATCGAGTCCATCATCCTCGAGTGGAACGCGTGGCTGACCGCCAGTCGCCTGGCACCGTTACGGAGCAGTCCTTGCGCCTCGGTGATCGCATCTGCGTTCCCCGACAGGACTAGCTGTCTCGGCCCGTTGACGCAGGCGACGTCCAGACCGAGGCCTCTTGCTGTGTCCCGCGCCGATCGTGCCGACTGCTCCGACGTGACGGCGACCGCCAGCATCGCTCCCGCCCCTGGTGCTGCTGTCATGATCTCCCCCCGCCGCCGGGCCAGCCTCACAGCATCTGCAGCGCTCAACGAGCCGCACGCCGCTGCCGCGGCGAGCGCGCCGACGCTGTGCCCGCTCGCCCAGGCGATCTCGTCGTCGGCCACTGCGAACGCAGACCGCCAGGCTGCGAGTCCGGCGACCGACATGGCGACGATGGCGGGCTGGGCGTTCTCTGTCTGCATCAGCTCGTCGGCTGTCGACTCCCACATGAGCCGACACAGGTCGATACCAGCCGCGTCGGACACCTGGGCGAGCACCCTGGACGCTGCAGGGAACCGCGAGGCGAGCACCCTGCCCATCCCAGGAAACTGCTCTCCCTGTCCGGGAAACACCACGAAGCGTCTCATCGGATCTTCCTCGAGAGACGCCAGGCGCCAAGGAGGGAGAACGTCACGAACACGGCCAGCAGGGCTAAGACCGCCAGGCCGACTGTGACGTCGAATCCGTCCACCTTCATCGTGATGCCATAGAACGAGTTCACGGTCTCGGTGGCCTGCTCCTGCCCCGGCCCAGATGTCAGGGCCTCGACTGCCTGTGCCGTGTAGGGACCCCGGATGAGCATCGCCGACTGAGCGAACGGCAGCGCGCTTATGACGTTGACGACCCCTTGTGGAAGAGCGCCGGCCGGGATATACGCACCGGCCAGGAATCCGATGACGGTTCCGACGACGGTCGACATGGCCGCAAAAGCGCCGGAGGTACGGAGGTAGGTCACGGCAAAACTGGCAAGGGCCGCGAACGCCGCGCTCGACAGCGCAACATATCCCACAGCCCGGGCCATTTGCTCGAGCCCCATCACCTTGTTGCCCTGGATCAGCAGGTACAGCTGGCCGGCCGTCGACACGATCAGAGTCATCACCATGGAGATGACGAAGCTTGCCAGCAGATACCCGAAGACCAGCTGCGTGCGCCGCACGGGCGAGACGATGAAGTCGACGAACCTCCCGGATGCCTTGTCGTCTACGAACACGGTCAACGCCGCGAGGGCAGTCGTGAGAGTCGTGATCATCGTCACGCCCGCAAACACCCATGCATTGACGAACCACGCAACGTCGCTATCTGTCGCGCCTGGAAGCTGGTCGTGCAGGTTCTCCACCTGGAGATTTCCCAGGAATAGGGCGTAGAGCGCTATCAGGATAAGCGCTGACAGGAGCGAGAAGAAGACTCCCGCTCGATCCCGGAAGAAGATCCGTAGGTTCCGACCGGTGAGGGACAGCACTGCAGTCATGGTTGCTCCCTCTTGGTGACCGACAAGAAAACGTCGTCCATCGTGCCGTGCCTGAACTCGAAGTCGTCGAACTCTACCGCCGACAGCAGCCTGTACGCCTGGCCCGCCGAATCGACGTTGACCACGGCTTCTCCGTCTCGCCCACAGGCGGCTGGCACACCCCGCTGCGCGCAGAGTGCCAGGACGGACTGCAGCCTCTTCCCGCGTATCGTAAGGACGCTCGAGCTGTACCGCGCCCGAAGCTCGACCGGTGTGCCTTCCGCCACAATCTTTCCCTGGTCGATGATACAGACACTGTCCGCCCTCTCGGTCTCTTCCATGTAGTGAGTGGTCAAGAACACGGTGGTCCCTTCCGACTCGCGAAGGCCGCTTATAGCCGACCATATCTGTTCGCGCGACTGCGGGTCTAGCCCCGCCGTAGGTTCGTCCAGGAACAGTACTGCTGGTCGGTGCATGAGGGCGCGTGCGATGTCGGCTCGCCGTTTTTGTCCGCCCGAGAGCAGCCCGTAGCGCTGGTGCAGGAATTCTTCTACACCGGTCAGCCGTGACAGCTCCCTCAGCCTTGCTCTGGCATCACGGCTGCGCAGACCGTAGAGGCGTCCGCGGAGGGTGAGGTTCTCCGCGACGGACAGGAGCGGGTCGAGGAGCGACGACTGGAACACGGCCCCGATCTGCCGACGCACGCTGTGGGACTGCGTGACCACGTCGTGGCCGTTGACCTCGATGCTCCCTGCTGTCGGGGTCAGCGACGTAGTGATGCAGCCGATCGTCGTCGACTTGCCTGCACCATTTGCTCCGAGAAAGGCGAAGAGCGAGCCGTCAGGCACGCTGAACGACAGGTCGTCCACGGCGACGAGACGATTGTATACCTTTCTGAGGTTCGCCACCACTATTGCCATCACCGCACGCTCCCCGAACCCAGCCCCGCAGATGCGTTCGCGTTCTTGTCGACCATCGGCGCCGCAAGGCAGGTCTTTTCCTCTCGTTCGCCCGAAAGACTGGGCTCTGGGCGCGGTCGAACGCCGTACATCGACTCCGGCAGGCTTACAGGCCGCAGGGCGCGTGCGACGACCGTCGAACAGCGCAGGTGGCCCGAACCGAGCGAGATACGGAAGCTCCTGAACGTTCTCTCGCTGAGCGGAACGTCGGTCACCCGGTTGATAGAACCCTCGATGGCTGTGGACCGTCCCGGAGAGAGCGGTTCTCGCGGGAAGAGCTCGAGCTCGACACGGCGCATCCGAAAGTCCCCAGACTCGGCTTGATCTGTCCGGTCGTACCGGTCGACCATCAGCTGGCAGAGCTGTACGGATATCAGCAGCGCCTCGGCCAGCTGCAGCCAGTCGCTCACCTGCTGGCCCAGGCGACACTGCGGACTCTTCGCAGGCCGGACCTGGGCAGCAGCCTTCACCAGGGTGCCGTCGTCCGAGAGCACCAGGTCTTCGACCGTCGTCTCTCGTGGGCCTACCGATGCTGCGGCCAGGAGGCTTGCCCCACCCGGACGGCCCGGATCCACCCGGACCACGACGAGGCGAACCTCCAGGTCAGCCACCGACACCCGGAAGATACACTCGGCCGGGTTGATTCCGACGACGGGCTCGAGACTCGCCGGCAGCGGCAGGCCGTCGACCGGCGGGGGCGCGGACTCGGAGCGCGCCCGGACTATCGCCCGAACCGGATACAGTCTCGCCATCTCGACGTCCGAGAAGCTCAGCACCTCCGAGCAATGCCGTTCGACCATCACGTTCGCCATGATGATCGCGTCGAGCGCGGAAGCATGTGGGGTAGCCTGCGGCTCACCGCAACGCGACCGGGCCCCGTTGGTCTCAGCAGGACAACGCGTCGTGCTGGCTACCGGATAGCCGGAGCGATTGCGCCCGGTCCGACGGTGCCCGATATCAAAATATCGCGACTCGGCTGCAACCAGCATGTCGTCGATGTTGACGGAGTGCTGCGACACGCTGCTCCCTTCGAATGGCTGTGCTGTGCACATCTGGTAGGGAAGCGGACGCCCGACGCTGGACGTCTGCTAATTTGCTGGCTGTGCGTCTTGCGCACCCCCACAGCAGTGGGAGCTCGAAAAGCCTAACACCCCGCCTGGCCCTTCCTGCAACATGCACAATGCGATACGCCTCACACACTTTGAGCACGTGAGACCGACGTGCCTCACACACTTCGAGCACGTCAGACCGACGCGCCCCACACTTCGAGCACCTGAGGCCGACGTACTCCACACTTTGAGCACGTCAGACCGACGGGCCTCACACACTTCGAGCGCACGGCTCCCCGGGCGGGCTTTGTGGAAAGTTTGTAGAAGGCGGGATCTCGATGGCCGCCAGACGCCCACAGAGGACTGGGCCCTGGACGAGGTGCTGGTGTCCGAAGTGTGTTGGAAGACCGGACCGGGTCCGGCTGGGCACCAGATCCCGGTGCGCGCAGGCCCCCCGCTGCCAGGGACGCACGTCGTTCGCCCGACGGTGGGCGGCCAGCCAGCCCGACACCGTGACGCAGGTCTTGACGGGCACGTTGCAGTGGCGGACCCCGGAACGGTCAAAGCCTGGACGGGGCACGAGTCGACCGCCACGACCAGTGCCTGCACCACCTCGGCACTGCGGCCGACCTCGCTGGCCTGGACCTGCTGAACCGGGGCCCGGAGTACGCGGGGGTACGCAGGAAGGACGCAGAAGAGCAGGCACCACCTGGCGGAAGAATGTTTCCGCTGGTCAGAGATGGAGCCGCCTGAGGGAATCGAACCCTCGACCTTCTCATTACGAGTGAGACGATCTGCCGCATCGATCATGCTGCTGATCAGCATAAACACTGTTCCGTCTCTGGCTGCTTAGGCCATCACTTATGCCATCTCGGCTGCCCGTGGTGTCGGGCGGTGCGCACCGGGATCGTCGCTGACGACGTGGCGGCCACCCTGCCACGGGTGCGCGTCCCGCGAGGGGCGCCCCGACCGACCCCAGAGGGAGTACTCCTGGCCGCGCTTCGCAGGAGCGGTCCGCGCGAGCGCCTGATGCTGGAGCTACCGGAAGCCAGCTTCCGGTAGCGCGGTCGCGTTCATTGACGTCGAGCAGCCGCAGAGCGGATACGGCAGCCCGGCGCCCGACATGCCACAGGCGAGCGGTAGCCTCGCACCGGCACGGTCTCCGACGGAGAGGTCAGTCTCGGTGGGCTGCGTGGTGCTCTCGGCACTCAGGGCACCGACACCCGGCCCGCCAGCCGCCGTGGGTACCGTGGGCCAGGTCGGGGTCACGGGACGCCATGAGCGCGTCGTCCAGCCGCTGCGCGAAGCCTGGGTCGCGGCGGCGGCGGGCGGTCACCGCCGCGGCGGTCAGACCGAGCCTGCGCAGGACCAGGCCGAGGGGGGCGCCGGAGGCGACCTGCGCCACCAGGAGGTCGCCGACGCCTACCCACTCGCGGTCGCGGCGCTCGCCGCGGCGACGACGGTCGGTCTTGCCACGCAGGTGCTCTGGCGTCGCTGTCACCAGCCGATCCTCCCCCCGGGCTGTGCCCGGTGCCATTCAGGCACGGCGGCAAGCACGAAGGCGCCCCCCGCCTGGTGAGGCGGGGGGCGCCGTGACAGATGCTCGCGATCGGCCTGTTGGCCTGCATTCTGCTCAGGCTGTAACGGTTTCCGATCAGTCGCTCAACCTGCTCACAGCGCCGGGCCCGCCGGGGTCGGCCGGTGCCGACCCGAGGTGCAGGGCCCGGTCGAGCCAGGCGTCGACGGCAGGGACGGCCATGACTCGGGCCAGGAGCCCAGCCAGGGCCGAGCAGGTCACGGCCGCGGCGGCCAGCCAGGCGCCCCACCCGGCCGGGAGGAGGTCGTCGCGGGCGACCAGGTCGCCGACCAGGGCCAGGGTGGTCAGGACCGCGGGGACCGCGACCAGCACCTGGGCGGCGGTACGGGCGGCGGCCCGCCAGGGGTGGGTCTGCTGCGGGGTCATGGTGCTCCCAGGGGTGGGCCTGCCGGTATCTGAGTCATGGTGCTCCCGGGCGGGCGTGGGCCGGCCTGCGGGTGGTGGTCTGCTCCAGGCGGCGGGCCAGGTCGTGGACCCGGTCCCGGTCCTGGGCGGCGTCGGCGCGGATGGCGGTGACGTCCTCGTGGGTGGCGCGGGCCAGGTCGACGACCAGGGCGAGGGTGCGCTCCAGGGCGCTGCACTTGGCGTCCAGGTCGTCGCGCAGCGGTAGTACGTGGTCGTTCTCGACGTGCCCCAGGACCCGTGCGGTGGCGCGGCTGGTCTGCTCCACGCGGCGGGCGGTCCCGCGGGAGACCACCCCGTAGGTGACGAGCATGCCCACGACGGTCTGGCACATGGAGATCATGGTCTGGACCAGCTCGCGCTCTGTGGGTGCGATCCCCTCCCCGGCGGTCACGACCAGCACGGCCAGCAGCCCGGTCACCGGCGTACCGCCTGGTGGGCGTCGGCGCAGCGGCGCAGCGCACCGGGCCCGTCCAGGGCCTCGCCGCACTGCGGGCAGGTCGTCCCGTCCGGCGGCTGGGGGCGCTCGCGGCGCTCGCGCGGCCGGGGGGCGTCACGGCGTCCGGTGTGGTCGTGCACCGGCCCGGGGGTCACAGCCGTCCCTCGCCCAGGCGGGCCTGCAGGGCGCGGACCATCGTCGACGGCCTGGACACGGTCCCGTCTGCCGGGGTGCCCAGGTGCCGCTGCAGCGCGGTGATGGTCGCGGGGCCGACCAGGCCGTCCACGGCAGCGCCGGTGCGGGCCTGGACCGCGCGGACCAGCAGCGACCCGGAGGCCGCGGCGACCCACTGCCACCCGCCGACCAGGCCCGGGTTGGCCGCCCGCCAGCCCTGCCACTGCGAGGAGACGGCACCGTCGACGGGGGTGCCCAGGACCTGCTGCGCCCGGCGGGTCGTGGCCGGTCCCCACAGGCCGTCGACGACCAGGCCGCCAGGCGGATGGGGCGGGGCGGCGGTGCCGGTCGCCATGGCGAGGATGGCGGGGATCTGCCCGATGCGGTCGTCGCCCGGGCACGTCTTGCCGCGGGACGAGGAGTAGCGCATACCCCCGGCCACGCGCCACGGGTCGATACCGAGACGGTGCCAGGACAGACCCTTGGACGTGTCCCGCCCGGCCATGGAGTCTGTCGCCAGCTGGGGTCTGATCCCGTGCGTGCGGACGGCCCAGGCGAACAGCGCCGCCAGCGACAGGACCTGTGCCTCGGTCCAGACCCCTGGGCCCATGCCCTGCGTCTCGACGGAGATGGTCGCATCGTTGCCCTCGAGGTCGGCAGCGGCACGGTACCGCGTGTCGACATACTGCTCGACGGTGCCGTCACGCCGGACGTAGAAGTGCGAGCACGGATTTCCGCTCGTGCTGAAGAACCCGAACAGGCTCGGCGCCTCGGACACCGCGATGTGCAGGTTCACCCTGTTGTAGACGGCGATAGGCGTCCGAAAACGCTTCACATCGCGAAATGTTGCGCCCGGGAAGACTGCCATATTCTCCTCCTGGTCCGGTTATTCAGCGGTTGGATAGGAATATCAGGCGAACGGCCGAGTTTATGTGATGCCCGGCGGGCGCCTAGTCGCTGATCCGTGCGATGGTCAGCAGGTAGCTCTGCACGCTCCCGGTGCCGGCGCCCTGGGAGTAGACCATCGGGGAGACCCTGCTGCCGGCGCTCAGGGCCCTGGTCCACGTCGCCGCGAACGAGACCGGGGTAGCGTCCGGGCACTGGTACACCTGCTGCAGGGAGGACGACACGGCACCCTCGTTCAGGCTCAGCCCGACGCCGGCCCTCGTAGTGTTGGCGGCGGGTGTTATCGAAGCGGTCATGGAGATGACGAAAATCCCTGTCCTGACGACCTTCACGGCCCCGGCGGCCGTGTCGTACTCGAACTCGCCGCCCGTGGCCTGGCCGACGGTGGTGTTGCCCGTCGCCACGTTCTTCCACGCGTTGGCCGTCGTGGTCGACGCCGCCGCGGACGCGATCTGCACGAACCGGCGCGGGGCCGCGACGTCGGACCACGAGCCGTCGTCCAGGGTCATGAGCGTCCCGGTGTCGGCGACCTGGGCCATGGCCGGGGTCTGCGACCCGGCGAGGTGGGCGGCCAGGGCTGGCAGGTCTGCGGCGGTGCGCACCGTCCACACCGGCGACGGCAGCGCGTCCCACACCTCGGTCACCGCCGGGTTGCCGGTCCCGGACGCCGGGACGCTCACCCGGGCCAGGACCATCCACCGGTCCGGCGTCGTCGGCACCGCTGGGGACACCGACGGGTCGCCGGGCAGGTAGGCGACCACGGCCCGGCGCTGCCCGGTGCCGTCGGCCTCGTCGTCGTCGTCGATGCGGACGCCGACCAGGTCGACCCGGGGGTAGGTGGCGTGCGGGGCGTCCAGCGTCCAGGCGACCGGGGCGGTCACCGCGTACGAGTACGGCCCGGTGGCCGAGGCGAGACCGGCGTCGACCACGCCGGAGTGGGTCCCGACGCTCACCGTGCCGCCGGCCACCCACACGACCGTGCCCGTTCCCGGGCGCACCCCGGACCGGGTGCCCAGCGGCCTGGACGGCAGTGCCGGTACCGAGGTGGCGGTGACGAGCTGGCGCGCGTCGCGCGCGGTGTACTCGGGCTGGTCGGTATCGGACGGAGCGTTGAACGGCCACCCGCCGACCTGCGCGATCGTCTGCTCTGCCATCAGGTCACCTCTGGAACGTCACGATGAGAGTGGTGATTGCCTTGTTCGCCACCGCGCCGGCTGCCGGGACCGCGAGGTTCGTCCGGCCTGCCACCGCCGCCGTGACCGACCCGCCGGACAGTCCGCTGAGCGTGGCAGCGTTGAAGCAGGCCAGGTTGGGGGAACCCTGCCATACCCCGGCCCACGACTCGGTGCCGGCCTGACCGTTGATCCTGACCGACGCCCACATCTCGTAGTAGTCGGCCACGCTGCCCGAGGCGAACCCCAGGGCGACGACGGCGGCCCTGGTGTACCCGGCAGGCACCGGTACCGATACCTGTGCCCGGTCGACGTTGCTCGTGCTCCAGTCGAAGCCAGCGGCGTAGGCCGTTGCAGCGGCGGGCACGACCTGCGAGCCGACCAGGGTGGTGATCTGCGCCTGCGCCGCGGCCAGCTGGGAAACCTGGCCGACCAGGGCAGCACCCTGGTCGGCCAGGGTCTGCTGGGCCGAGGCGAGGGCTAGCTGCTGGTCGGCCAGGGTCTGCTGGGCCGAGGCGAGGGCTAGCTGCTGGTCGGCCAGGGTCTGCTGGGCCGAGGCGAGGGCTGACTGCTGGGCGCGCAGGTCGGTCACCGTCGGTCCGACCGCGGTCTGGATCGCCGCGCCCAGGGTGTTGGTCCACCGCTCCAGGTACTCGATGCGCCGCAGCACGGTGCCCAGGTCGTCGGGCAGCGCCGCCGGGGACACCAGGGTCGTCACGACAGGTCACCTCCGGCCAGCACCGGGGTGATGGTCCTGGCTCCGGTCAGGTCGACCTCCCAGCCCACGGCACGCGACACCCCGGACAGCCCGTCGGGGAACGCCGGGAACACCCCTGGCTGGACGACGTACCCGACCTCGTCGCCCAGCGACCAGTCCACGCCCAGGCGCGGCGCGGCGTCGAGGTTCGCCGTCATGGTCAGCGACACGGTGCCCTCGGCCACGGACTGCAGGGCCCGGGAGGCGTGCTGGGCCAGCGTCGCCACCGAGGTGATCGACGTCGAGGGGCACCACCGGTACTCCGCCGGGAGCCGGTCGGTCACCGCTACCGACCGGGAGGCCTGCGGGCGGTCCTCCTCGTCGACACCGGTCGACACCGCGGTGCAGGTCGTAGCCCCGTACCCCTGGCCATAGTCCTCGACCAGGTCTGCCGCGACGACCGGGCCTGGCGCCTCGAACACCGTGGCGGGCCGCAGCCCGGCCAGCCTGGAGGCCCCGACGCGGTCGCGCACGACCAGGACCGGGACGTACCTGACAGGGTCGGTCGTGCGGCGCCAGGTCACTACCCACTCGGGGCCCCCCTGGACCGATGACAGCTCGCCCAGCCGGTCGCCGACCGTCGCGTCGGACGCGTCGCGGTAGTGACGGTCGCGGCGGACCGCGGAGGTCCCGGCGTCGACCTGCCACGGCGACCCGGGGCGTACCATCACCTGGCCCAGGCGAGCGGCGATCGTGGTCTGGGGCTGGTCGGCCAGGTCCAGGTCGGGCACGTAGACCCTGTCCAGGTGGGCCTCGGCGGACGACAGGGACAGCTCTACCGCCGACCCCAGGCCGCGTCTGCGGCGGGTGACCATCCCGGCCCACAGCGGCACCGTGGCGTCATCGTCCGTGGCGGACAGGACCAGCACCGAGGCCCACGGCTTGGTGGCTGCGACCCATCCCGGCGGGGTCTGGTCCCACACAGGAAGGGACGCCTGGGTCGTGGTCGTCGCGGCGATCAGCGACGACACCCGCGAGCACTGCAGGTCGGGCAGCTCGACCAGCACCTGCCCGGTCCTAGCGTCGCAGCCGGACCAGGACAGCCTCACGCCCACGCCGGCCACGCCTGCACGTCCAGGCGACCGGACCCGGCCACCGCGGAGAACGTCCACGTCGTGGTCCCGGGCGCGAACACCGGCCACCCGCGCGATACGACCCACGCCGCCCGCGAGGCCGTGCCCCCGGCCAGGACCTGCAGCGTCCCCGGGTCGACCACCAGCGTCTCGCCGTCCCCCAGGGTCAGCGACAGCGTCAGGGTCAGCACCGACCCGTCAGGAGCCACGGTGCGGATGCTGGGGCGGGTAACCGGTCCGGTGACCGTCATCAGCAGCCTGCCGGCCACCGTGCCGGGGTTGGTCATCGTCACCTCGCCCGAGGTGGCCGACGCCACGATCCGGAACGGGACGCGGAACGGCAGGCGCAGCCCGCCGGTCGACGCCGGCAGACCGGTCCAGCCGGTCATCATGTCGCCGAGCAGCCGCGGGTCGTACGCGACCAGCTGCACCGACCAGCGCACCAGCACCGGGCCGACCGTAGACCCCATGCTGACCGGGTCGACCAGGACCTGGTCCTCGCGGTGCACCTGGCACCACCGGGACCGGTCGGCCTCGACCACCACGGCCACCACCGGGCCCACCGGCAGCGCCGCGTGCAGCCGGTCCACCGCGCGCCTGGCCGCAGCCTGGTCCCGGGCGACGAGCGACCCGGAGAACGCAACCCGCTTCGGACCTGACACCGGGGCGTTGGGCCACCCGCCGTCGGACCCGGCCCGCTGCTCCACCACTAGCGTCGAAGGCGCCGACGACCACCACCCGGACGCCGCCGGGGAGGTCTCCACGACCCAGCGCGTCCCGTCGGCGTCCACGCCCCACAGGTCCAGACCGCCCAGCGTCAGCCTCGGCGTCGGCAGTCCCACCATCACACCCCGGCCATCGACAGGCGCCGGGCCACCGCCACCGCAGCCCCGTCGGGGTCGGTCGAGGTGATGTAGTTGGTCACCTGCACGTTGCGGCCTCCTCCGCCAGGAGCGGCCGACGACGACGGTGCACCGACCGTACCCAGCGACGAGGTCAGGTCCGACAGGTACCGGCGCACTGGGACGTCGGGGACCAGGGCCGAGGCAGCAGCGTCCATCGTCCTTGCAGCATCGGGGATCGATCCCTCGATCCCCCTCAGCACCTGACCGATGATCTTCTCCCCAGACTTCGGCAGGTTGTACCATCCAGACCCGGAGAAAGGTCCCCACTTTGCAGGTGAGAACGGCCATGCGCCCTTCACGGTGTTGGCGATCCCGCCGATGGCGTCTTTCGCTGGCTTCATCATCTTGTTCATGCCGTCGATGAGGCCCTGAATGATATTCTTCCCGGAGTCGACGAGCCATGTCGCGGCGTCGGAGAACACACCGGTGACCTTGCCCTTTATCTCATCGATCTTGCCCTTGACTTCGTCTATGGCTGTCGTCACCGCCGACTTGATTCCGTCCCAGATCTCGGATACCTTGCCCTTTACGGTGTCCCACGCTGTGCCCCACGTCGACTTGATCGTGTCGAGCGTGTTCGAAATCGTTTTCTTCACCGCGTTGACCGTTGTCGTCGCGATGCCGCTTATGCCGTTCCAGACGGTGTCGAAGATGCCTTTTATGTCGTTCCAGACGCCGTCCCAGTCTCCTTTGATCAGGGAGGTTACCGTGGAGATTACACCTTGGATTACGCCGAGGATGGTCTCGACGATCGTCTGCATGACGTTCCAGACGGTCTCGAAGACTATCTGTATCCCGTTCCAGATTCCTTCTAGAATTCCGCTGGCAATCTCCCAGGCTGCCTGTATTGCCGCGATCAGCGGCGGGCCGACGACGTCCCAGGCTGCCTGCACCGCGGTCCACAGGAACTGCCAGTACCCGATGATCAGGTCGATCGTTGGCTGGAAGACGTTGGTCCACAGCCAGGACACGACCATGCCGACGCGCTCGAACACCGCGGAGGCCAGCTCGCCGAACGCCTCGATCACGGGGTTGACGTTCGTCTGCCACCAGGAGACGACGGCGTCCACCGCTGCCTGGATCCCGGGCCAGACTTTCTCCGCGACGCCCTTCAGCCATTCCCATGCTTTTCCGAGCGCGTCGGTGAATGCGGCCCAGACCTTCTTGCCGGTCTCGGTCTGGGTGAAGAAGTAGACCAGTCCGGCGACGAGCGCCGCTACTGCCGTCACGATCAGCATGACCGGGTTGGCGTTCATGACAAGGTTGAACGCAGCCTGGACCGCCGCTGCCGCCTTTGTCACCGCCTGCCAAATCTTTGTCGCCGCGATCCACGTGCCGTACGCGACTGCGGCGGCGCCTATAGCCACGGCCAGGGTGGACACGATGCCCTGGTGTTCGCTCATCCAGCTGCCGACAGCCGTCAGCGCGGGCGCCACCACGGAGCTCAGCAGGGACGCGAGCGCGCTGACGGCGCCGCCCAGGACGGTTCCTGCGATGCTGGCCATGGTCTGCAGCGCGGGGGTGGCACCGGCCAGGGCGCCGCCCAGGAACGAGCCGATCCCGCGTGCCAGGTCGCTGACCGCGGGGACGACTTTCGACAGGGGCTCTTTCAGGCCGTCGAATGCGCTGGCCAAGGCCCCGACGGCGCCGCCGAGGCTGTCGCGCAGCTCGGGGCTCAGGGCGATGACCGCGGCGACGGCCCCGGCCAGCAGCCCCATGGGTCCGCTGATCGTGGGGACCAGGGCTCCCAGCGGGCCGAGCGCCGAGGCGAGGCTGCCGCTCGAGACTGCGAGCATCGCCCCGCCCAGGGGGAGGATCACGCCGAGCAGGTCGGAGGCTCCGGACGTAACCTTGGAGAAGTCGACCTTCCCGACCAGGTCGAGGATATTGTCGGTGACGTTCTTCACCGCAGGGGCGAGCCGGTCGGACATTTGGGTGACGAACGGTTCTATCGTCGCAGTCAGGTTGTCGACGGCTGGGATCGCGGCGTTGAATATATCTTTCAGCGAGGCGAGGACGGGGACGGCGACCTTCTCGCCGAGACGGCCGAGCGCGGCGGTGATGTTCGCCAGCGACCCGCGGAACGTCTCGCCAGATTTCTGCGCTGCTCCGCCGAGGTACTCGTCCATGGCGTCGGAGAACGTGGCGAAGTCGACCTTGCCGCGCGACACCATGTCGGCGACGGCGTCGGCGTTGACGCCCATCTTCTTGGCCAGGATGTCGTAGACGGGGATCTGGGCGTAGAGGAGCTGGTTGACCATCTGGCCGTCGATGCGGCCCTTGGCTGCCGCCTTGCCCCAGATGGAGCCCATCTCGCCCAGGCCCATACCGGCGACCGTCGCGGAGTCGGCGATGCGGGTCAGGGTCGTCTGGAGCTCCTGGCCCGGCTTGATTCCGGACGCGACCATAGTCCCGGCCAGGCCCATGGCGTCGCCGAGCCCGAACGCGGTTCCTTTCACCGATGCCAGGGCGTTGTTGCTGACCTGCTCGATGTCCTGCGTCGACAGCTTGAGCCCGGCCAGCTTTGCCCTGGCGTCCTCGATGGCCAGGGCCCTGGAGAACCCGCCCTTGAGGGCGATCCCGCCGATGGCCGCGCCGACGCCGACTATCGCGGTCGACGCTGCGGTGAAGGCGCGTCCCAGCGAGACGCCCATCCGCGAGGAGCTGCGCACGGTGTCGGACTCGACCTGCCAGAGGGTGGACCGGACGTCGCCGGGGATGCGCGACGTGGACGCCGTCAGGGAGATGTACGCGGTCGCTACCTCTGTGGCCACGTCACCCCCCGGGCGGTCTCCCCAGGCGGGACTGGCGCCAGGTGTCGAAGCTGTCC
Source organism: Micrococcales bacterium (assembly GCA_009777345.1). Taxonomy (GTDB): domain Bacteria; phylum Actinomycetota; class Actinomycetes; order Actinomycetales; family Cellulomonadaceae; genus Cellulomonas. Next base: position 25,765 of record WRMB01000003.1, read on the forward strand.
GGGCTGTCGAAGCCGTCGAGGGCGATGCGGTCGACGTCGCCGCTGTCCGGCTGGTCGAGGCGGATGTGCTCGGGGCGTTCTCCCCTGCCCCCTGCGCGCTGCCAGTTGGCGTCCATGAGCAGGTTCGCCACGAGGGACAGCAGGTGGGAGTCGACCGTGAGGGCGGCTGCCGGGTCGATGTCGCGCCACAGCGCGGCGTCGGGCGGCAGGTGCTCGACCAGGTCGCCCAGCACCGAGGGACGCAGGGTCCTGCGCTGCAGGACCTGGTCGAGGTCCAGGCCGTAGTACCGCAGCAGGTCGGCTCGCAGGGCTCCGCGGTGCGCGAGCCGTGCGACCAGGGTCAGCGGGTTGTAGGCCACCTGTCCATCAGGAGGCGTCTGCGAGGGCTTCGAAGAACTCGGCGACCCATTCCGCCATCTGCGACCCCACGACCCGGCCGGTCTTCTCGTCGGTGCACAGCGCCCGGACCTTGGCGTCCTGGGCAGGTCCGAGGATGCGGCGCACGGCCGATGGCATGCCGCCGCCGCTGCGGTCGTTGAGCTCTTCGACGACGTCCCAGTCGTCCAGGGCGTCCTCGGTGACGACCAGCTCCATGCCGCGCACGGTGATCCGGTACTCGACCGGCGCGCCGTGCGTCGGGCTCGGGGTCGCCTTCTTCGGCCTCTTGGCCTTCTTCCTGTGGTCCTGCGGTTTCTTCGGCGCTCCCATCAGGCGTCGACCTGGCCGTCGTCGGTGTGGTCGAAGAAGAACACTCCCGTAGCGTCGTCTCGGAACGCGGTCAGGGTGACCGGGTAGCCGACGGCGGCCGAGTCGGTGAAGGTCTGGGTGAAGTCCTCGGTGGTGACCTGGGAGTCGGGGAAGACCAGGCGGCGCAGGCGCCCGGCGTGCGCCAGGTCGGAGACCCACACGCTGCGGGGCAGCTCGGCGCCGTCGAACGCGACCGTGAGCCGGTTGCCGTGGGTGGCGTCGGCCGGGTCCTCGGTGACCGCTCCGTCGCCGTAGACGCTGCGGTTGACGTCGGCGTCCAGGGTCTGCAGGAGCGTGAAGGAGACCGACACGCCGATCTCCTTCTGCGCGCGGACCACCTCGTCGCCGCCCCAGGCGCTCTGCGACTCGAACGCCCGCTTGATGGCCCGTTCCAGCCCGTCGGCGTGGGCGTAACCCTGCGGTACGTACTCGGGCGCCAGCGGCGTGGACGCGTCGGTCGGGAGCAGCGCGCCCAACGGCGCCCGGAACAGGGCTCCGCCTATCTTGGGCTTGCCGACGAAGATCTTCCGGGTCGAGTAGTTCCCCATGTCTGTATCCCTTCCTCAGAGCAGGACTGCTTGGCGGACGATCGCGGTCATGACGTACCTGGGGGTGCCGCTGTCGGGGTCGGCCGAGGCGTAGGGGCCGCCGACCCACCCGTCCTCGCCGGGCGGCACGAACGTCCCGTCGGGCAGGTCCAGGGCGCACAGGTGCCCGTAGACCTGCCGGGCCAGGTCGCAGGCGGCGGCGTCGGTGGGCGCCCAGCACTCGACGGTGACCTGGGCGTCGGCGGTGACGGGGCTGGTCCGCCTGGTCCCGGTGAGCAGGACCCGCACGAACCGGTCCGGCCGCGGCCGGGGCACGACCCGGACGGACGGGACGTCGAGCAGGCTGGTCAGGTAGCCCATGACCTGGGCCTCGACGTTGCCCAGCGCGACCGGCTCACCCACCGCCGACCGCCCGTTCCAGGACGTGGTCACGGGCCTGGGCCACCCAGGCCCGCCAGGTGGCGGTGACCACGGCGACCCGGCCGCGGCCCCGTCCTCGGGCGACCTCGGCGGGCAGGGCGACGAACCCGTCGCCGGCCCTGGACGCGATCTTCTGGCCCCATTCCTCCAGCAGCGCCATGACTCCCGGTGCGGTGCGCAGCTCGCGGAACCCGGCCATGTTCCACTCGATCCGGATGTTGCCCACGTCATCCCTCCGGGTCGCGCAGGGTGACGACCAGACCGGACGGGCCGCCCGGCCGCCGTGGGGGCCAGGCCGCTGGCTCTCCGTCGACGTCGTGCTCGACCCCGCGGACCCTGACCCTGTCTCCTGGTGCGATGTCCGGGGACGACCGGCGGAAGTACAGGGTCGTGGCGGTCAGGACCGGTTCGCGGCCGGGCTGTGACACCACGGTCGTCGAGCCCTTCGGTGCGACCAGCGCCCCGGGTATCTCGGCCTCGTCAGGACCGGCGAGGACTGGCTGGTCGAACGCGTCGCGGCCGACCACGGTCGTGCTGGGCCGGATGCGTACCACCGTCTCGCTCACCGTCGGCCCCTGGTGTACCCGGGACGGACGAACGCCGTCCCTGGGATCCCGGTCGTGGTGGGGGTCAGGCCGAACAGCTCGTCTGCGGTGAACGGCCCGGCGTCGGCCGGGTAGGTGGCCGAGGTGGTGAACGGCCCGACGACCTCGGTGAGCTGCCGGGCGCCGGTCGGGTTGGACAGCGCGCGGCGCACCGCGCCGACGACCGCTGCCCTGGCCTTGGCCGTGCGCAGCTCGTCGTCGGGGACGAACGCGTCGATGCCGGGCACGCGCAGGCGCAGCTCGACCGACGCCTGGTCGATCAGGCCCTGGGCCGCCTGCCTCTCGCCCTCGGTCATGGGCTCGCCCATGACGGCCTGGACGTCGTCCGGGGTGGCGAACAGTGCCAGGGCCACCGGTCAGGCCTCGGCGGCCTCGACGGCGGACATGATGTCGTCCCTGGTGTCCTTCTCGTCGACCGGCAGGCCGATGTGCTCGGCCCAGGCGGCCCACAGCTCCCGGGAGGAGTTGCCCTTCGGGCGCTCGTGGACGGGAGCCTCGCGGGCGAGGACGTGCTGCCCGACCGTGGCTCCGTCGGGGACGGCGTCTCCGGCGCGCAGCATCACGGTCCCTCCGTCGGCGTGCGCGAGGACGACGCCGACGAGGTCTTCTCGGATCTTCATGCTTAGACCTCTCGTCGTGCCTGCAGGGGCGCCGTCGGTGCGGCGCCCCTGCAGGACGGTCAGGACAGGACGGTGGCGCGCAGCGAGAGGTTCGCGTTGGCCAGGACCGGCATGGCGATGGCGTCGGAGATGACCTCGGCGACCATCGGCGGCTTGTCGTTGCGGTAGACCCCGGCGACGATGCCCGGCTGCTCGGCGTCCTCGATGCCCCACCCCGGTTCGGACGCCGACAGGGTCTGGCCCCAGAACGACCCGCCGAGCTCGGTGCCCTCCCAGTCGTCGACCGCGACCGGGGCGGGCAGGAGCAGCAGGTCCGTGTCGGGCAGGACCGGCCCGGAGGCGGTGCGCCGGGTGTACACCTCGACAGGCGGCAGGCCGGCCCCGGCCAGGATCGCCGCGACGTCGGCCTCGGTCGCCGGGCGGGATGCCCCGCCGACCAGGGACAGCGCCAGCTCGGACCCCTGCGCCAGGACGCGCACGACGCGCCGGGAGGCGAGGATCACCCCGGGGAGCACCCCGTTGGTGGTCTCGTACAGGTCGCACCATGCCTGCAGGTCCTCCAGTCGGGACACCGACGGGCCGGTGCTCCACAGCGTGGCGGCGGTGACGGTGTGCGACGGGTCGCGGCCGAACGCGTCGGCGGCCCCGGTCTCGGGGATCGTGGCCACGCCGGTGGACAGGACCACGCCGCGCAGCCGTTCGATACGGTCGGCGACCGCGCGCACGACCTGGCGGGCGGTGGACAGGATCTCGGCCAGGACCACGTCGTCCGCAGCGTTACGGATCCGCAGCTGGTCGTACTCGCTGACCGGGACGTTCTGCCCGATCGGCGGCAGCTCCAGGGTGGTGCGCCGCCCGCCGGGCTTGCGCCCGACGGCCGGCTCGGCGTCGTAGGCCCGGTAGGAGGCCTCGGGGACCAGTCCTGCCTGCCCGGCGACGAACCGGACGTTGATGCCCGGGACGGGGCGGTTGGGCAGCCACCTGGACAGGGCGCCGTTGCGCGCCTCGATGTCGTACAGCGCCTCCCGGACGTACCCGGTGAGGGTGGCCGGGTCGATGATGTCGGTCCACAGCACGGTGGTGCTCCTCTCAGACGAACACGACCGTCACCGCGGCGCGCTTGTCGGCGGCCTCGGGGACGGCGAACGGGACGGGAAGGTTCGCGACGACGACGCGGCCGTGGTCCAGGACCGGGACGGCCAGGTCGCCGTCCCCGACGACCTTCTGGTCGGTCAGGACGAACCCGGCGAGCACGCCGGCGCCGTCGGTGGTGCCATCGTCGGGGTCGTACGGCACGAGCCTGCCCGCGACCTTGGCGACGGGGGTCCCGGACGGGACGTACCCGTCGGGGTAGTGGGTGGTCGGCGTGAGCGTGGAGACGTCCAGGACCTCGGTGCGGGCGTCGGCGACGCCGTGCGTCGACCCGAGCCAGGACTGGTCTCCTCCGCCGAACGTCTCGGTGGTGAGGCGGGGCATGGTGTTACTCCTGTCTGGTCAGCTGAGTGGTCAGGACGGCTTGCCGGTGCGCCGCTCGGCGAACAGGTCGCGGCCTGCGGCCACGCCGGTCGTCCTGCTCGACGGGTGCCGTCCCTGGCCCGTGTCGGGCCACGTCTTGGTGTGCTGGTCTGGTGCCAGGGCGTCGACCAGGGCGGTGACCTTGTCGGTGTCGACGCAGCCGTCGGTCAGCAGGCTGGCCCTGTCGACCGCGCCGAGGACGGCTTCGAGCCTGTCGGCGGAGACCTTCCCGGCGGCTGCCGCCCTGATCTCTGCGACGACCAGGGCACCGGATGCCCTGGCGCGCTCCTCGGCCCGGGCGGCTGCGACCGCTTCCTCGACGGCCTCGGCCGTGGCCTTCTGCTCGTCGGTCTGCTGCTCGGCCAGGGCCTGGTCGAGCTGGGCCCTGATCTGGTCGCGGTCGGACCGGGCCTCGGCGCGCTGCTCGTGCTTCCTCGCCTGGTGGCGCCAGTAGGCGACCTGCTGCTCCGGCTCCATCGAGCGCCACGGCGTGGCGTCGGGGTACCCGTGCTCGTTGACCTGACGGTCGGCGGCGTCGGCTTCGTAGGGGGTTCCTGGGGTGTCCATAGCAGACGTTCCTGGGGTGCTGCTCACTGCTGTCCTCCCGTGCCGGGTCGGTCCTCGGCGGACCGGTGTCAGGCAGCCAGGTCGGCTGCGCTGGTGAAGGCCTGGCGGCGCCAGCCCAGGACCGGGCCGATGTCGCCGTGCTGGTGGGTCACGACCAGCTCGCGGTAGTCCTTCCCGGTGCCCAGACCCAGGTCGCGTCCGGACCGGTCGTGGCCGCCGGTGGCCGCCTCGACCTGACGGTGCAGGCGCTCGAGCGTGGCGGCGTCCAGGACCTGGCCGTCCGGTCCGCCCGGGCGCAGCGGCTCGACGCCGCACGAGCAGCCGGGGTGGATGGGCATGAGCTCGGCCCTGCGGTACCGCTGGGTCGAGGCGATGACGCACAGCGCGCAGGCGGACGCGCCGGACAGGGTGCGCCGGTACCCGCCCTGCCAGGAGGCCAGCGAGCGGCGCGCCTGGTGGACGTTGGCCAGCTGCAGGTCGGTGGCGACCAGGGACGCCAGGCGGACCAGCGACGCGGCGAGCGCCGCCTGGAGCGTCTGCCCTCGGGACAGGTCGTAGCGCATCTGGACCGCAGGGCGCCGGTACGCCTCGGCCGTGTCCGCGGTACGCAGCCCGCGGTGCAGGTCGACCAGCCCGGCAGGTCCGTCCCCGGTGGCCAGGCCGAGCCAGGTGTCGGTTGTCCGGGCCACGGCGGCCTGGCCGGCCCGGACCGTGGGAACGACCTGGGAGACGAACCGGTCGACGTCGGCGTCGCGCCACGACCCGAGCCCGACCCACACGGCTCGGGCGTACCCGTGCACGACGTCCAGGACTCCGGAGCGTGCTGCCAGGTCGGCGCGGACCAGCGCCTCACGCTGCGCCTGGGACAGCACCGGCGGTGTCCGTGACGGTAAGCAGCGCCGCGGCCAGCCGGTCCGCGGCCACGGCCTGCTCCTCGATGGCGACCTCCTCGGGGGTGGCCTGCCACACGTGCTCCATGATCCACCGCGACGACATCCCGGCCGTCCTGGCGTCCCTGGCGGCAGCGGCCCTCGTGCCCAGGGAGTGCCGCTCGAACGGCATCCAGTCCACCGTGATCTTGTCGAGCCTGGCCCGGTCGGTCTCGCCCTGGAACCGCAGGGCCAGGGACATGACCTGCGCCAGGGCGTTCCCGGCGCGGCGGGCCCGGTCCTCGACGGCGAACACCAGGCCCTCGGCGGCCCGGTCCGCGCCCGAGGCGGACTGGTTGTCCGGGGCGAAGATCCACATCGGACGGCGCGTCACCACCGCCAGGTGCTTGAGGTCGTCGGCCGCCGCGGACAGCACGCCCTGCACGTCGGCCTGGGCCGACTCCCACACCTCTGCAGCCCCGGGCAGCAGCCACAGCGCGTCGGGGCTGCTCACGAACAGCTGGTCGTAGTCGATCCTGCGGCCCCGCAGGGACTCCTCGGGCCAGTCCGCCGGGTACACCGACGGGAAGTCGCCCTTCAGGGCCCGCTGCCGGAACGCCTGCATCGTGACTATGACCACACGCTGCAGGATGACGTGGTTGATCCGGTCCAGGACGTCGGTGTGCGGCTCGTACTCACCGGTCCCGTGCCGGTTGCGGAACCTCACGATCCCCACCACGTCATCCAGCCCGTCCGGGAGGCTGGTCCCTTCCGGGCCGCCGTGCTCGTCGGACCACGACCACGACGTCGGCGAGAACGGGACGGCAGACCCGGTCGTCGCTCTGCGGGTCCTGGTCGCGACGTAGACCTTCCCAGGCGTGTGGAGGTAGGCGAAGTCGGCTCCGACGTCGGGGTCGTGGAAGAACTTCGCCCCGGCCCGCACCCGTGACTGGCGCACCGGGTCGTGGATGGTCACGACCTGCCGCGGGTCCTCCGCGGTGATCTGGACCTGCGACGGGGTCGGCGTCCCGGTGACCGCAGGGTCGACGCCGACGATCATGTACGCGTCGGCCAGGGCGCACATGGTGTCCAGCACGTCGGGAAGCTCGACGTCCAGTCCGTTGGCCCGGTACGTCTCCCAGGCCTTCGCGTCGCCGGCCTGCGACCCTTCGACGGCGGTCCTCACGGCCCGCACGCACAGCCGCTCGGTGACCGAGGACACGATCGTCTCGGCGACGTTGAGCCGCGCCAGCCTCACGAAGTCCCGGAAGGCCCGCTTCTCGACCTCGGCGCGTCGTGGGAGCGGCGGGTCGCCGCGCCGGTACCGGTCCAGCCTGTCCAGCTCTGGCAGGCGTGCCTTGAGCTTCTTGTGGCACCTGGCCAGCCACCACCCGGGCGACCATGGTTCCTCGACGTCGATCAACCTGTCCCCCTCACCTGACGCGGATCGGCACCGCGGGCTTGGCCTGTGTCGCCCCTGCCGCTACCGCGTCCAGGCGCGCGGTCCACGCCAGGACCGCTGCCACGGCGGCGTCGATCTTGTCGGGGCTGTCGGGGTGCTGCTTGTAGATCCCGTACCCGGAGGCGTTGGTCCGCCGCCGGGCGTTGAGCACGTGCGTGGTCAGGACCAGCGCCCCGGTGTGCACCAGGTCGCCGTCGACGACGGCACCGCGGAACGCCTCCAGGGCCCGGGTGACCCGGGCCCTGGAGCCCATCCACCACTCGACCGGGTTGGACCCGGATGCCCTGACCGTCAGGGTCGCCCCCCAGGAGGCCTCCCACCCGGCGACCGTGCCCTCCCACCGGGCCGGGTCGGCGTAGAACCCGACCACCCGCCAGGTGGAGAACGCCTCCCTGACCGCTCGGTCGACCTCGTCGGTCGGCACGCGCCACCCGTCCCCGTCGGGACCCGTCGGCTGCTCCCACACCCGGACCGGCCAGACCAGGCCGTCGTGGACCCGGCACGCCACCAGCGCGGTAGCGTCGGCCGTGCCGCGGGACCGGCCGCGGGACCCGTCGAACCCCAGGGTGACGACGTCTCCTGGGGCGGGCGGTGCGACCTCGCCCACGACGTCGGCCGACCTGGCGTTCCACTCCGGCCTGGTGATCCACGAGTCCGAGGCGTGGGTGATCTGGTTCAGGAAGTCGGCCCGCAGGCGCTGCACGTCGTTGGCCGGGTCCCAGAACGCGTCGGCGTTCGCCTGGACCGGCGACCATCCCGGCCTGCACGGCGGGTCGTGCAGCACGCACCCGCGCGGGTCGTCCGAGGAGCAGCCGTAGGCGTACCGCAGCCCGGCCACCAGGGACTCCCGGTCGGTCAGGTCGGTGTCGGCCGGGGCCTCGCGGTGGTCGTACAGCAGGCCGGAGTTCCTGGCCCGGCCCTCGGCGATCTTCTGGGCGTACGCCGCTGACTGCTCGGCCACCGACCCCTCGCCGGGGACGTAGGCGTTCGGCGACTCCAGGGTCCGGCCGCCGACCTTGACCGCGTTGGTGCGCATGTTCTGCGCCAGGACCAGGCCGCCGTTGGACCTGACCCACTCCTCGGTCTGGTCCAGGATCCCCAGCACCGTGCGGGCGCCCTTGACCGTCCGGGCCGACGAGCCGACCCGCCGGATCTGCCCCACAGGCAGGTTGACGAACGTCTCCAGCGGCTCCAGGCCCGGGTAGTCGTCGACGACAGGCCCGCAGAGCATCCCCAGGACCGCGTCCCAGGTGTTCTTCGTCTGCTCCTCGGACACCGCCGCCACGTGGACCAGCGGCACCCGCACCGACGACCACGGCCGCCCGGCCGGCTGACCGTCGGCGTCCCACCCGTCGAACAGGACGTCGGCCAGCCCCTCGACGATCGCCAGCGCGCCCAGGAACGGCGACTTCCCCCAGCCGCGCGACCTGCCGATCAGCCCGCGGTGGTAGACGAACCGCCCGGTGCCCGGGTCGACCTGGTACCAGCGCAGGACGAAGTCCTCCTGCTCCCTGGTGAAGAGCATCGGGCCGCCGTCCGGGTCGTCCGGGGCGTTGAGCTCTGCGGCGACCCAGTCGATGACGTAGTGCCCGAGGGTAGGGACCTCGCCGTCGGACGTGGGCCTCCACGGCACCGGTCAGCCGGTCGCGCCGGCACCTGGCAGCACCACCAGGGCGCCGCGCCTCTCGCGCGACGATGCCGGGACACCAGGCCGGGCCTTGTCCTTCTCGTCGGCGTCGGCGAACTGGATCCGCAGCCTGGCCCGGTCCTCGGGGGTAGCACCGAACTTCGCCACCCTGATCCTCAGCTCGGGCAGCTTCGTGAAGTCGCCGGAGCCCCACACCGCTGCGTGCAGCAGCGCCGTGTCCAGCATGAACGACCAGTCGGTGGACATGAAGTGCTCGGCCAGCGGCGACTCGGCCCACATCTGCCACCACACCCTGGTCTGCTCCGGCCAGGGGACGTCGTCGGGGAGGCCTGGCTGGTCGGCGCGGACGAACTCGACGACGGTCGTGGCGACCGTGTCGGCGTTACGCCTGGCCCGACGGCGCGGGTCCTTGGGCGACGGTCCCCGTCCGGCCATCTGCTGTCCTCCCGTGTCGGGACTTAGCACCAGGCCCCGGAACCGGGGCCTGGTGCTGGGCTGGGGGCTCAGGAGCCCGAGGTACGGCCGCCGAAGACCGACGAGGCGAGTCGGCGTACCGCTGTCGCGGCACGGGAGATCCGGTTGCGCATGTCGTCACCCCCCTCCGCTGCTCGGCTGACAGGACTACCCGCGCCTGCGCAGCAGGTCTGCGAGCGCGCGTCCGTCCAGGTACTTGTCGCCCAGGGCGCCGGCTCCGGTCTCGGCCAGGAACGCGTCCTTCTCGGCGCGGGACGCGAAGCACACCGCGAACCAGAACTCGGAGTCTGTCGCAGCGCGGAAGCGCGTCTCCTCGGTCTTCGCCCGGTCGCGGTACGCCTGCTCCATGGCCGTCAGCTCGGCAGCCGAGTCGGCAGCCAGGTCGTCTCCGTACTCGACGTCGGCGAGCGGGTCGGGGGCGCCGGGCCCGAAGGCGACGCCACGGCCGCCGACCTTCGGCCCGCCGGAGAACGAGATGCCCATCAGGCCACCTCCATGCGGGCCCGGAAGAGCTGCATGTCGGCCAGCGGGAACCAGTCCAGCACCCGCTGGAAGTCGTCCGGTGCGAACCGCGACAGCGGCTCCAGGAACCGGTGGTCGATCCCGTCGAACGACCGGCCGAACCACTCGTAGTCCACAGGGAGCCGGATCCCGGCCTGGTCGACCCTGGCCACGACCTCGCTCTTGAGCCAGTCGGCGACGGGCGAGACCTTCCGCTTCTCGTGCTTCATCACGCCGTGCCGCACGAACGACGCCCGGCGGACGATCGAGTCCGAGGCGCGCACGCCGTCGGCGACCCAGGTGTCGTCGGGCAGGCCCATGTCCTGCTTGACCAGGCCCCACATCTCGTCGTACCCGACCGTCGGCATCCGCGCCGCCTCGATGACGGCGCACCGCTCGGGCGGCTGGAAGACGAGGTTGTTCAGCCAGCGCCACAGGCTCGGGTGCGGGTAGCGGGCGATGGGCTTGCCCAGCGCGTCCTCCTGCTCGGACAGCGTCTGCTCGACGAACCGCAGCCCGGGGACCAGGTACAGGTAGGCCAGGCGCGTCTCGACGCCGGAGTCCCGCAGCGCCAGCTCGGCCGCGAGCGCGTCCTTGCCAGTGGAGAACGCCACCAGCACGGGACGACCCTCTCCGGCGAGCCGGGCACGGACCTCGGCCGAGGTCGGCTGGCCCTTGATCACGGTCGGCATGTCGGCCTGCTCATGTCACCCACAGGGTCAATGGTATACCGACTATACTCTGAGTGCACCCGGGGGACCGGGTGAAACGGTAAACTGTGTATACTGTGAGCGTGAGCCAGCAGGAAGGTGTGATGGACCGGCTCCGCGCTGCGGCAGCGCGGGTGTCGCAGGCATCCGACGGGCTGGACGCCGCCACCAGAGACCGAGAGGCGGCGATCCTGGCCGCCAGGGAAGCCGGGGCCACCTGGGAGCAGATAGCAGACGCTGGCGGGATGACGAGGGTCGGGGCGATCAGGGCAGGACAGCGGGGCCGGGCACGTGCGGCGGACCAGGCCTGACCTGTACGCAGCCCGAGCCGCAGCACCTCCCTGCTGTCCAGGACGACCGGGGAGGGGGTACCGGTCAGCCCGCTGCGCTGCCGGTCTGCTCGGCCGGCCTGGTCGGCTGGTCTGGTCGGTCGTCGTCGTCGTCGACCTGATCGTCCGGAGGGCCCCTGCTGCTGTCATGCCGATCGACTGGCCACCTGCCCCCCAGGGGGTGGAGGCTGCAGTCCAGGGTGCTCCTCGGCCAGCGGCCTGACCGCTGGCCTGCGGGCCGCCCGGCCGACTGCCGCCTCTCGGCGGCTCTTGCTCCCGTGGCACGGGCCGCACAGCCCGCGGTGGTTGGACGGGTGGTTGGTCCCGCCCTGGGCCAGGGGGACGGTGTGGTCGTCCTGGGTGGATGGCCTCCCGCACGGGGATGGGCTGTCGGCGTCGGCAGAAGGGTCCATTGTCGTGCACCTGGGGCACCCGGTGCACCGGCACACGGTGTCTCTGGCGAGGACGGACGCCCGCAGCCGCCTGGACGCCCGGGTCGACCCCGGTCTACTGCCCCACGACGTCATGCTGCGCAGGCCCGGAGGGACGCCGCTGCGGCCTCGAGGATGTCCGCGAGGCCGGCCTCGACGCCGCTCAGCGTCACAGTGCCGGACGAGTCCGCATCAGACAGCGTCAGCTCGGCGGTCCCGATCTCGTGCGGGTCGCCGTCTCCGACGCGGACCAGCAGGCCGATCTCGACGCCTGCAGTGGTCGTCGGCTGGTGCTCCATGCCGCTCCTCCTCGTGCCAGGCCGGGAGTCGAACCCGGAACCGCGCGCATGGACGAGAACCGTCGCAGGCGGGAGGCTCGGCCCGCCCGCGGGGCCGTGCCGCTGCACCTGACGGCCGCGCAGTGCGCCGAGCCGGTCGGGGTGGCCGAGGCGACGTGGTGGTCCTACGTGTACCGGGGACGGGCACCGGCACCGGTGGGCTGGACCAGCAGCCCGGCCGGTCGCAAGATCCGGGTCTGGTCGACCGGCGAGGTCGCTGCGTGGGACAGGGCCAGGCCGAGCCGTGGCTGAGCAGATTCGGCGGGCTGCGTAGCGGGGGCAGGATTCGAACCTGCGACCTCAAGGGTTATGAGCCCTGCGGGCTGACCGAGCTGCCCTACCCCGCTATGACGAAGGCCCGGGAGCGTCGCTCTCCGGACCTGCGGGCATACCTATGCCACGCACAGCGTGTTACAACACTCGACCGTTGTCAAGCCGAACGTGCGGTCCGGCTCCACGGTCGCCCTCCGGACATGCGCATGGTGCGCTCGGCACGGCGGACGTCGGCCAGGTGGACGTGGGTCCGACCGCCGATGGTGCGCCTCTCGACGATGCCGCGATGGATCCACACCCTGATCGTCCCCTGCCGCACGCGCGTGTCTCGGGCCGCGTCGGCGACGGTGGCCCACTGGTCGGCCATCTTTCACCCTCTCACACCCGGCATGTTCCTAATTTAGGTGCTACTCTGGAGTCAGGCCAGGGGACCGCCCCAGGCCCAGACCCGAAGGGGAGCACGATGAGCTACCACACGATCGAGACGACGGGCGACAAGGTCACCCTGACCGGACCGTACAACACCCGGCTCGGCCCGCGCGCCGCGCGGATCGGAGGCCGCTGGGACCCCAGCGGCAGGCGCTGGGTATTCGACGCCAGAGACGAGGCACGGGTCCGCGACCTGGCGCGCGAGATCTACGGCACCGCAGACGACCTGGTGACGGTCCGGGTCGCGGCCGACGACCTGCCCGGCACCAAGGCTCTCACCCTGGACGGACGCCTGGTGGCCGAGCGGCGTTACCGCGACGACCCGGTCAGGCTCGGCTACGGGGTAATCATCGTCAGCGGCAGCTTCGACACCTCGGCTGGGTCCACGAAATACCCGTTCGTCGGATCGTCGGACGTGGTGCTGGAGGTCCGGGACGTACCGCGCGCGACGGCCGAGGGCCAGGGGCTCACCATCGTGGACGACGGCGCCGACCGGCGCGCGGTGCTGACCGCAGAGCGCGACCGGCTGGTAGCCCGGCTGGCGCAGGTCGACGCCGAGATGGAGCGCCTGGCATGATCGACATCGACACTGCGGCAGAGGTGCTGCGGTACCACGAGATCGATGCCGACCCGGCACCGTTGGCACAGGCCATCGCATCGGGGGTGACCCCCGACCACGGCTGGGTGGTCGCCGCAGACGGCCGCGTGGTTGGCACCACGTTCCGTGCCCGGAGGAACGGCGTGACGGTCTGGTACGTCGACCCGCAGACGCTCGCGGCCCTCGGGCTGCGGTTCGGGTTCGGGCTCGGGCTAGAGGCCGGCCTGGCCCTCGGGCAGATCAGGCACGCGCTCGGCGGGGTCGACGTCGCCCACGTCCGGCCGGGCGATGTGACGGGCGCTGGCTGGCGCGTCAGGGCTGCGAGAGCATCCGCGGCGCACGAGGCTCAGATAGCGTCCCTCACCGGCGCGGCAGCCTCCGGCGACCAGGACGCGGCGGCGAAGCTGCGGCGCATGGCTGACAACGGCGACTGGGCGGCCCAGGACGCCCTGGCGATGGTGGCCGAGCGCCGCCACGACGGTGGTACACCCAGCACAGGGGGATAGTCTCGCCGCATGGCGAGCATGTCAGACAGGACAGGACGGATGGACGCAGCAGAGTACCGGGCACTGCGCGAGCTGCTGGGAGTGACGGGCGACCACCTGGCCGGCCTGCTCGGCGTCACGCCGCGCCAGGCCCGCAAGTGGGAGCAGGGATCTGCCCAGGTCCCGATCGGCGTCACCGCCGAGCTGGGCGAGATGGTCGACGAGACCAACGCCACCGTGGCCAAGATCGTCGCCGAGCACCCGACCGACCAGCCGCTGACCACGTACCGCACCGACCACGACATGCTCGCCGACCACCCAGGCACCCGGTGGACAGCGTCCTGGCACCGCTCCGTCGTGGCCAGAGCGGTGTCCGCAAGGCCAGAACTGCAGATCGTCTACGCCGACGAGCGTCCCGCGTAGCCGCACACCAGGCCAGGGGACCGCCCCAGGCCCAGACCCGAAGGGGAGCACGATGAGCTACCACGACGTCGACGCACTGGTCGACGCACACCTCGCACCGCTGAGGGTACGCAACCGGCAGAACCACTGCGCCACCATCAAGCGCTGGCGCGAGTGGCTGGCCCAGCAGACCGGTTCTCCCGACCTGCTGGACGCCACGGGCGCCCACGTGCAGACCTGGGTGTCACAGATGCTGGACGCAGGCGTCCTGTCAGTACCCACCGTGCGCCAGCGCGTATCGCACCTGCGCGCTGTCTACGGAGACCTGCTGCGAGACACGGTGATCGAGTCCGACCCGTGCCGGTGGGTGACAGCACCGCCAGCGCCACGCCGCTCCCACAGGGTGTGGCTCGGTCGCGACGACCTGATCGCACTGCTCGCGGCATCACGGGAGGCACCAGCCCCGGTCACCGCAGCGGTGCACCTGTGGGCCCTGGCCGGGCTGCGCCCGGCCGAGCCGTGCGCAGCCGACGCGACCGACCTGTCCCACCACGGCGACCTGCTCGTCCTGACGCTCGCCGACCGCAAGGGCGGAGACTCGGACCGCGTCTCGATACCCCGGCCCGCAGCCGAGGCCGTCGAGGCAGCCCGCGACGGCCGCTCCCGAGGCCCGCTGCTGCTGCACCCGAGGCTGCCGCGCCGACTCGACCTCCCCACCGCCAGGAGCGAACTGCGCAAGGTCGCACGGGCGGCCGGAGTCGACGCGGCCGTAACGCCCTACGGGCTGCGGCACAGCTTCATCACCCTGGCCCTGGAGGCCGGCGTACCAGAGCGCGACGTCGCAGCCTCGGCCGGGCATTCCACGACATCCCAGATCCCCGGGTACGACAGGCTCCGCGCCAACATCAGCATCGACCGCCACGCAGGCCACCGCCTAACTGGCTGGCTCGGCCTCGACAGCGTCGATGCCACGTCGACGAGCGACGAGTAGTCTGGACCGATCGTTCCTTCTGGTGCAGCTCGAGAAACCAGCGCGTCGTCCTCGGTCTGGTCGGTCACATCCCCACCCACGCTCGCTGGTCGGGATCGCACCTGCGGCACGCCCAGGCCAGAGAGTCGCGGTGCCTGGAGTCGCGGTGCCTGACGAGGTGCAGGCGGTACGCCTCGGTGCTGCCGCACAGGCAGCAGTGGTGCTCGGCGTCCCGGCCGCACGCCCGGCACTCGGTCACGCCGTCCTCCACCGGCCGGCCCTCCCCTCCCGCAGCGCGATGGCCACCAGCGCGTCGTACTCGTCCTCGGTGTAGACCCGCGCGCAGTCCGGGTCGGTGCACTCGACGCGCCTGGGCTCTGCGACCCACCTGGGCGCCCGTCGCACCAGCCCGGCCAGCCCGCACCGCGGGCACGGCAGGGACAGGCGCTCCACCGGCTCGGCGTCCTCGGCGGTAGGCCACCGGTGCCGGGCGGCGACCACCTCGGTGACGAGCTCGACGGCCATCACCCCGGCGAACGGCAGGGCGCAGGCGGTGTCGAGGTGGTCCAGCATCCACCCCGGCACGTCGCCGCGCCAGGGTCGGCGGTCGGGCCACGACAGCCTCGTCGGCGACTCCTCGATCGTCGCCCTCACCCACCCGACGAGGCTGTTCTCCAGGCTGTCGGCGGCCAGCCACGCCCCTGGCATGGCGTCGCGCTCGGCAGGGTCGCCTGGCGACAGGGTGTCGGACGCGGGCCGCGCCTGGGCGTACGGCTTGCCGATCTCGCGCAGGTGGGCGACCAGACCGGGCAGCGCCGCGACGGCATCGAGGGTCCGGTTGCGGTGCCACCAGCAGATGGCCAACCCGTCGGCAGCCTCCCGCGGAACGCACCCCCGGCAGCCGTCGGCGTGGGCGCGCGACTCGGTGAGGTGCTGGCCCCGCACAGAGCACCCGGGGACGAGGCAGTCTGGCTGGGTCACTCCCGCACCTTCCGAAGCGTGATCCTGATCCGTAGCTGACGCCTCCTGGTGACGACCTCGCCGTTGCGAACAGCGACCCGTCGCCCTCGGCGGCCACAGCTCGTGTAGTGGAGCACCTTTCCCTTGAGGACGATCGGCTCGAGCGCCACGTAGTCCGTGCACCCGTTGGCGACCATCCACCGGACGATGCGCCGCTGATGGTCGCGGCTCATGCGCGCTGGGTTCATGTACATGGGCTCACCTCAGCGCCACGACGAACACCAGGACGGTCAGCGCGACGACGGCGAGTGTCCCGAACGTCACGAGCCCGGCGAGCGCGTCGTAGAGCTTGGCCTTGGCGACCTTGAACCTGGTCTCTGCCTCGACCGGTCCGACCGGCTCGTCTTTCACGCGATCACCACCAGCGTCGCAATACCTGCCATCAGGACGACGGCGATGGCTGTGCCGCCTGGCGTGGTCGGTCGGCGGTCCTTCCCGATCTGAGCGATCGACACCACGGCTGCCACCGCGTACCACGCCAGCAGCACGATCTTCGGCCACGTCATCGCCCCACCTCCAGGCTCACCACGACGGCGCACCAGTCGACGTCGCCCGACGGGACGGCGACCGAGTCCGGGTATCCGGCGGGTCCTGCGACCCTGGCCTCGAAGACGTTGGCCTGGCGGCGGTTGTAGTCGGCGGCGATACTCCGGAACGTGGCGGCGTAGGCCATGGCCGGGTCTTCGACCAGGGTCGGGCTAGCCGGGTTCGTCCCGGCGGTCTGGGCCTGGCAGGCGTTGGCCGCCGCAGTGGTCATGGTCTGCCAGTCCTGGATGATCGCCCGGTGCTGCTCGGTGACGTTGTCGGGCGCGACGACGTCGACCATCCGTCCGAACCACCCCAGGGCGAAGCCGAGCGCGACGACCAGGGCCAGACCGGCCGTGCCCCACTTGAGCGCTCTCACCGTCCCTCGCCTCCGGCGGTGTCGAGCTGGCCCAGAAGCTGCTGGGCAGAGTCTGGGTCGCCGTCCCGCATGGCCTGCTCGGCCTGCTCCTGCAGCTGGGCCGCGATGGTGTCGGTCGAGACGGTCACGGTGGTGGACTGGCGCTGGAAGCTGGTAAGGGACGTGGTACAGAACGTGGGCATGCTCGAGAAGTCGACGTACTGACCTCCCGGTGTGAAGCCGTACCGGTACGGCGGCGGGGACCCGTGGAACATCCCGTCCACCGACCTGGCCTCGACCACCGACGAGGATTTGGACCCGTCGTCGGCCAGCTTGGTCCCGGGGAAGTAGGACACCGACGAGGACGTGAGTTTTCCTGCGATCGGGACCGTGACAAGAGGAGCGCTGGCGTTCCCCCACGTGGTAGTGCACCAGATGATGGTGTCGGGGGAGTCGTACAGCTCTTGTGCCCGGTTGTAGTTGTCGGCCTCGACGTGGTTCTTCGGGATGTACGGTTCCCGCTTCGCGGCCTGCTGCTCGACCTGCCTGTACGACTCCTTGTCGTAGTCCTGCTCATCGCAGGCCGTCGCCAAGATGGCTATCAACGCGACCGCCGCAAAGGCGACAGACCAGTGCGCTATCCTCATGCTCTTCGACATCGTCGTTCCTCTCTTCGTGGTAGTGTGACTTCTTGTCGTCGCCAATTCCTGGTCAAAGCGCCTGGCGATCACCTGATCACCCCCCGGCGCAGGAGCAGGGCGACCGCCGCCGTACCGTTGGGCACGCCGAGCGTGCGGTAGGCCAGTCGCAGGTGAGACTTCACGGTGTCGTGGCTGCGGTACGTCCTGGTCGCCACCTGCTGGACGGTGAGCCCCGTGGAGAGCAATGACAAGATCTCCAGCTGCGCCTGGGACAGCCCCTCTCCGTCGCTCCCGCTCACCCTTCGACCCACCCTTCGGCCAGGACCTCGACCGCGCCGAGGTCGCTGTGCCCGAGGACGTCGGACCACGACTTGCCAGCGTAAGTACCGTCGGCGACCATCCAGTTCCAACGCGACCGCGACATCGCCAGCGAGACGCGGACGAACGTCCGGCGTTCGGTTCCGACGGTCCGCACCACCGCGCCGAGTCCGGGCGGCTCCTGGTCGGTCGCCTGGACCTCACGCTCGATCTTGTAGTCGACGCCGGACCGGTCCAGGTGTACGACGTCTTCTGTGGCGTTGTCAGTGATGCACAGATGACCTAGGTCCTCGTATATTCCTGCGGTTCTGGCCGGTCCGAATACCCCGGTGATGGTCACCCTGTCTCCGGGACGCGCCTCGGAGATCGTGACTTCTCTGTGAATCGTGTAGGTCACTGCATCCGCCTCTCGTTGATCGCTTCTCTGCACATCGCAACACCGACGGCAGCAGCCTCGGCGTAGTACTCGCTCCCGGGATCCAGCTCCGGTTCGCTCGGTTCGACGGAGTCGACCCGGCACGCCCCGCAGTTCGACGCCGGATAGGAACCGTGGCCCAGGACCTGGCACCGCTCGAAACGGTGGTCGTCGCGTTTTGGCGTTCCGGACGGCCAGTGCTTCCCGTCCTTGGCGAGGACGGTCGGTGTTTTCAGGTCGTCGCGTTTTGTCAGCTCGACCGCGGCGTGGACGATCTCGACGGCTGGGCCTCGGTGCCGTGCTGCGTGGATCGCGGTCCGGCATCCGGGAATGTCCCAGTCTGGTCTCAGCGCCGTCATCAGAGCGGCGAGGGCCTGGGCCTGCGATTCGGTGATCGTCGATGCATGCATCGCCTGGTCTCCACCTCCCCCCGGAAGTCGCTCTCCGAACTTCGCCGATATGTTCTACGCGTTAGTAGAGTGACGATTAATGCATGCTTGGAATAATCATCTACGTTAGGTGACACTTCTACGCATGGTGAGGGTAGGTAGTTGGAGTTACGTAGAGTAGAGTGGAGTAGGCGCGCACGAGGCGTTCGGAGTCCGTCCGGACTCCGTCCGGCGTCCGGACGGAGTCCGGACGGATTCCGGACGGAATCCAGACGGAGGAGGTGCGTCACGGCGGTCCTGCCTTCCGTGCGGAGTCCTTGCGCTGCCGGGCCTCGATCTCCTCGCGCGAGAGGTTCCACGTCGCCCAGGACCGGACCCGGTACCCGCCCGCGTCGTCGTCGCGGGACCACAGGCCGGTCCGCACCAGAGCGGCAGCGCGGACCTTGACGGCGCTCATCCCGGCCCCGACGAACCGGACGAGCTGGGCGTCGGAGATGAACCCGTCCGAGAGGACCTCGGCGCAGAACGCCAGGCCGCGCACGTACAGCAGCTCGGCCCTCTCTCCTGCCTCGATCAGACCGACGTCCTTGTAGTAGTGCGCCGACAGGGGCGCGTACGACCCGTTGCGGCGGACCTGGTTGACCGGCACCTACATCCCCTCCCAGCAGAACGTGAGCAGTGCGACCCGCGCCCTGCCCGACGTCTCGTCGGACACCCGCAGGTCGGGACCGACCAGGCGCGTCCCGTCGTCGTCAGCCAGCACTCCGGCATCGACGGATCCGTCGACCAGCGCCTTGAGTGTCGGGTGCCAGTTGGCCGGGTCCCGTCGTCGCCGGTCTGGCCAGGCGAACGTCACCGTCAGGTGGGCCCGGGTGAAACCCGGACCGTCGAGGGGGACCATGGCCCGCCTGGCATATATGACGCCGGTCATCCTCAGGTCCGAGGTGCGCCTGGCCCGTTCCTGCCAGCACAGGCGCTGGTTGGACGTCAGGGCGCGGCGCAGGTCGACGGGCACCTGGTAGACGATCGATGTCCTCACGGATCGCCTCCGCACCAGCAGGGCCGCGCCAACCACCACTGCACGGCCACCTCGTAGGGCTGGCGCGCACCCGGCCGCACCGCGGTCCTGGTCACAGCTGCACCCCCCGCACCAGCCCGGACGGGGACAGCAGCCGGACCATGACCTGGGCGACCACGGCCGTCGGCTGGGCCAGCAGCGCCAGGAGCGTGCCGGTCCAGGCTCCGCGGTCGTTGACCGTCTCGGCCACGACCAGCGAGGCCCACCACCCGGGACCGGCGGTGATCGTCGGTGCCGCCATGTACCCGTCCGGCAGGTCGACCTCCTCGGCCGCGAGGCGGGCCAGGGCGCGCACCAGCTGTGCCAGGTCTGGGTCGGCCATCTCCTGGGCGATCCTGCCGACCTGGCGCACCTGGACCAGCGGTACGGCGGTGCGCAGGCCGACAGCGATGCTCCTGGCGCCGTCCGGGGTGAGCCGACCTGGTGCAGAGCGGCCGGTCACGATGCGACCTCCAGGGACCACAGCACGACGACCTTGGTCAGCCCTCTGGTTCCCATGCCTGTCTCCTCCCTGGGAGCGGGGCGCCGGGATGTGGGCGCCCGCCGCGGTCTTGGTCAGGACGGGCGTCCCATGACGACCGGTGCTGCCGGGGTGTCGGCCAGGCCGCCCCTGACCTGGTCCACGACGTCGCCGAACGCCGTCTCCACGACCTTGTCGAGCTCGTCGAAGACCAGGCCGATCCCGAGGCCGGCCTGCCCGATGCGTACCCGCAGCCGGGCCGTGACCCGGAACGGCGCGACGCCTCGGAACGGGGCCAGGGCCAGGGCGACCCGCTCCGGGATGGCCAGCTCGCCCTTCTGCCCAGCCGAGGCCGCGACCGTCTCGGAGTACACGAGCCGGGTCTGCCCGTCGGACAGGCGGGTCGCCTGCTGGAAGTCCAAGCCCTTCTTCGCGGTGAAGGTGGTCACGATCTCCAGCAGCGTGGCAGCGTCCGGCTCGACCACGTCTCCCAGGTGGCCCTCGACGAGCTCGGCGAACGCGACCTGGTCGAGGAGCTTGCCGTCGACCGACGTCCACGCCGCCCAGGCCGGGGGCGTCTTGAGCGTCAGCCGCGCCACGTGGTCCTTGCGCCCGGCCGTGGTGACCGCGTCGGAGTCGATCACCGCGACGACGTCGAGGTCGTCGACCGAGGCGAACACCTCGGTGCTGCCGGTCGCGTGACGGGCCACGTAGGTGACGAACGCGTCGGCGTCGTGCAGCCTCACCGTCCCGGTCTTGCGCTTCGGGTGCACGGCAGCGGCCTCGCGGTGACCATCGACGTCGACCAGCAGGTGCCTGGCGCCGTCGGGGACCACGACGGACAGCAGCCGGTGCTCGTCGTCGACCACGGTCGGGACGGCGAGCTCGATACCGGCGTCGATCGCTGCCTGGACCTCGCTGGCAGCG
Source organism: Micrococcales bacterium (assembly GCA_009777345.1). GTDB lineage: Bacteria > Actinomycetota > Actinomycetes > Actinomycetales > Cellulomonadaceae > Cellulomonas. The sequence goes on from WRMB01000003.1 coordinate 46,837, forward strand.
ACGCACTCCTCGGTCGTGGTGGTCATCAGTTCGCCTCTCTGATCTCGGTGGTGGTGATCTCGCGCAGCCCCTCGAACGTGGGCTGCATGGGATCGTCCTTCTGGACGCGCCCGGTGTCGGTGACGAAGAACACCGGCGCCGGTCGGTCGGTCTTCGGCGTCTTCACGCCGATCTGGTCGGAGATCTGCACCGCCCCAGGAACGCCTTTCATCGGCCGCACCTCCAGGCGCAGCGTGAGCGTCCCAGGCTTTCCGGTCTCCCTCACCGCGAACGCCAGGTCCGCCAGGTTCTCGGTCAGCTCGTCGTGGGTCTTGCCTCCTGCCTGCTCCCGGATGAAGTCCGCGAACAGACGTGGTTCGTCAGCCATCGTGGTTCCCTTCCTGTTCTGGTGATGCCGGCTGGTCGTCGTCCGGCCACGCACCGGCCAGGGTGACGACCCGGCAGGCCGACGGCCAGGCCGCGAGGCTGATCCCCGTGTCGGCGTCCATCTGGACCAGGTCAGCCGCCACCTCGGCCACGGCCGCGCGCAGCTCGACGAGCTCGGCGACCAGGTCGCACGTCGAGGGGCGGTCCTGCCACGCCGCGTCCTGGTCGGCGCACACCTGGTCGACGTCGATGCCGACATCCAGGGCGGTCTCGTGCAGCCACTCCAGCGACTCGCCGGCCTCGGCCATGTCGACCAGCCACTCAGCAGCTTCGTCGGCAGCCTGCGGGTCGGCCTGGCGCAGCCGACCCAGCAGGTAGCACACGTCGGTGGACCAGCACTGGACGTCGACGAGCCTGATGTAGTCCAGCCACGAGACGCGTCGCAGGCCCTCGGATGCCGGTACGTCGACGGGCATCGGCGACATCTCGCCGCCGTGCTCCCACAGGACGTGACCGCACTGGAGCCCGCGCACCAGCTGGTACCGGAGCAGAGCCTCGGCGGTGACAGGAGCGTCGCGCCCCGGCCACCGGCCGACCTCGTCGGAGTAGGTCGCACCACCCATCTGCCTCATCCCTCCGCTCGGGTCTCGCGCACCCGTGCGGCACGCTCACGCGTCCTGCGTGGCGTGCGCGGCCACCCGCGCCCGGACCTGTCGCACAGGTGGCAGCACGGCCAGCACCGACGGCGCCCGGGGCGGCGCCCACGACCGTCACGACGGCTGCGGCTCACGACCGGTCCCCCCTCGACGCGCACCACACCGCGGTGGCAGCGACCCGGACCATGGCCCGGCGCCACGCCTCGGGGTCGTCGGCCGCGGCGAACGCCGCTGTCACGTCGGCCAGCAGCAGGTCGTGCAGCGACGGACCGTCGCCGACGCCGGCCTCGGCCAGGGCCGCCTCGTGCGCCACAGACCTCGCGGCGAAGCGCGCCAGCGTCTCGGCGTCCAGAGGCACCCGCACCCGACGGGCAGCAGATGGTCGAGGTGTGGTGGTGAGCGCCGCCCGCGGACCAGGCGTGTCCGACAGGGCGGCCACCTGGTGCAGCGGCTGGCCGCCCACCGGAAGGCCGTCCGGCGGTCCGTGGTGGTCGGACATCGCGCTGACCTCGTCGGCGACCTCGGCCATGGTGTCGCACGCGTCGGTCAGCCTGAGCTCGTAGGCTCCAAGAGCGTCGACGACTGCCTGGGCCGCGTGCCTCCACCACGTCTCGAAGGTGTCGTCCAGGAACTGGCCGCAGGAGCAGCGGGTCTTCCTGGACGCGCCCCACGGGTCTGGCCTGTGGCCGGACAGGGCGACGCCGACCACCCCACGTCCGTAGTCCGTCGTCTCGCTCTGGGTCCTCATGATCGCTCCTCCCGCTGGTCGCACGCTGGCCACCACGCCCTGATGTCGGCGGCACCTCTGGTGATGCTGGACTGTCGCGGTGCAGCCTGGTCATGGCCACCGGGTGCCACCCGTCCCGACTCCAGCTGCCGCGGCGTCCGACGACGGTCCGCAGACATGCCCGGCTCCGGCTCGCGGGCGGGTCGGGGACTGCCGAGGTCGAGGGTCGCCTCGTACCGTGCCTCGGACGCGCGCTCTGCCGCCTCGATCTCGTCCTGCCGCCTGGCTGCTGCTGCCTCCACGGCGGCGTCCACGTCATGCACTGGCCTCTCCAGTCTGGGCGTCGGGCCACGGGTCCGTGTCCGCGGCCGTGCGGTCGGCCTCCAGCGCGTCGATCACCGTCGACGCCTCGGCGACCGTCAGGTCGGCGGTCGAGGTCACGTCGCGTGACAGGACCGAGGAGCACACGACCAGTCCTGCGTCGCGGTCGTCGCCGACGGCCTGGCGGAGCATGGCGTGCAGCTTGCGCTGCTGCGCCGGTGTGATCGACGGGGCCGGCTGGTCGTCCTCGACGATCTCGGCGTCGGTCACGACCGGTCCCGGGTCGTGCGGGACGGACTCGCGCAGAGCGGCCACACCAGAACCGGGCCGGTGGTCGGCCTGGTTCGTCTCGTCGGAGGTGTACAGCCCAGAGAGGTCCTGAGGGAAGGCCTTACGCAGGGCCAGGGCCTCGGCGCACTTGGCGAGCATCAGTGCAGGCCTGGACGCCCACATCGACGTCGGCGACCCGTCGCGCCTGGTGCCGACGTACTCCCCGAGCAGGGCCACCGCGGCGAACCGCTGACCGTCGCGCAGGACGACCACCTTCGCCGCGGCAGGCGGACCAGGCGCCAGCCACACGTCGGTCCACACCCCGTCGGTCCCGCACCACACGGTGTCCTCGTAGCCCAGGGTCCCGCCGGTGGCGTCGACCGCCCGCCGGGCGACCAGGCGGAACCCGTCGATCCCGGTCTGGATGGTCTGCCTGCCCTGCCGCTCGATCATGTAGACCTGACGGGCGAACGGGTCCAGGCCGGTGCGGGCGCACTGGTGGAAGAACACCGCCAGGTCGGCGTTCGTCGCACCCTGCACGCCGAGCTGGCGCAGGGCTGCCACCTGCTTGTCGGAGAAGAACGTCTGCCCATCGACGATCGCCAGGTCCGACGCCGGGCCGCGTACCACCACGTCCGTGCTCATGCTGCTGCCTCCTCAGGGATGGACCGGGCCACGGCGACCAGCGACACCGACCCGTGACCGTTGGCCTGACGGCGTGCCACCGTCACACCGCGGCAGGTGGCCAGGCGTGCCGCGCCCATGGCCTCGCGGACCTGGCTCTCGGCCAGCCGCACGTCGGCCTGGGCCGACCTGACCGAGACGAACCTCGACGCCAGGTCGACATCCAGCTCGACGGTCAGGTCACGGTCGACGTCCGGGTGGCGCAGCCTCTCGGCCCGCCAGGTCGCAGGAGAGGAGTCCACCGGAGGCATGGCGTCGGGGTCGGACAGGGACTCCCAGAACGCCCGGCACTGCTCGACCATGTCGGAGGCAAGGTCCTGGTCGTACTCGACGCGGTACTCGCGCAGGTCCAGGAACTGCGTCAGCAGGGCGACGTACCCCACGCGGGCGCCGGACAGGTGCATCGCCCACACCAGCTGCGCCGCGTACCACGGCGGGATGTCGTCCGTGCCGGCCGCGCCCCACTCGGAGTCGTCACGGCTGGTCTTGGCGTCCACCACCACCGGCTCGGCGGCGCAGAACCCTTCGCCCGCGACGTGCGCCCGGTAGGACACCAGGTCCGGTGTCGCCGACGCCCACGGCAGGTCCGGACGGGTCACGACGACCTGCCGCTCGAACCCAGACCGGTCGGTACGGTGCCGGTCGCACCACCAGTCCAGGACACCGTTCTCCAGCCAGTGGCCCCGGGCCTTGGCGGAAGCGTTCTGCCCGTCGTCCCACGGGACCTCGCCGCGCATCTTCAGCCACAGCGACCGGCGCGACTCCCACCCCTCCGGAGCCACGCCGAGGATCGCAGCGACCTTGGACGCCGTGACGATGCCAGCCCACTCGGGGCTGCCCGGCGCCAGCGCTCCGCTGGGCAGCGTCTCTTCGGTCATGACCGCTCCTCTGCCTCGCGACTCACCAGGACTGCGACGAGGAACGTCGCCATCGACCAGGCCGCGGCGAGCAGGGCGCGCACGCCTGGGACCCGTGCCGTGCTCACCGGAGACCACCGCCCCGGTGCGCCTCTCGCTGGTGCGCCGACACGAGCGCCACCAGCACACCAGGCACGTCGCCGTCCGCGACGGTGCTGACCGTCCGGCCGCACAGCTCGCACCGCACGACCATGGACCGGCTGTACAGGTCGCGCACGATGCGGGACGACCACGCGGCGTCAGGCGCAGCAGCCCGACGACCGCGGCGCGCGGACGGCGCCGCCAGGACCGACAGGGCAGGGGCGGCGGCCCTGCGCGCCAGGACGTCGAGCAGCCTCACGACGCACCCCCCACGTGCAGCACCGTCAGGTCCACACCCACCGACGCGAGCAGTTCCGGGCACGGATCACCAGCGGCCGACCACTGGTCGGCCAGCGGCTCGTCAGACCGGTGCGTGCGGATCCACACCCACCGGCGCTCTGCCTCCACGTCGTCGTCCCAGCCGACCGCCATCACGACAGTCCCGACCGGGGCGGACTCCAGCTGGGACGCGTGCGCGATCGCCATGCCGACGTCGATCGGGCACGCGTGGCGCTCGGCAGCCATGACCACGTCCAGCAGCTGCACCCGCCGCAGCCTGCTGTCGCCTGGGACGACGGACTGCCACCCGCAGGTCTGACACCTGACCGTCGCCCAGTCGTCGTAGCGGACCTCGAAGTTGTCGCGCATCAGTGCACCTCCCGCGACCGCTCGACCGCGTACCAGATCACCAGGGCGACCAGAGCGACCATGACCAGGACCACCGGGGCACCCGTCCCGTGGGCGGCGCTCACCACCACACCTCGACCATCTGCTGCCCGTCCGAGGCGGCGTGCGGCCCGTCGTGCGCCCAGACCGGCACCGTGCACGGGCGCTGGTGCTCGGACCGGACCGCGCACACAGGCCCGTCGTCGGCCCCGTCGGCCCACGGGTCGGGGTCTCCCACCTGCCAGGCCCACAGCCGCCCCGAGGCGCGGACGTGCCTGACCAGGTCAGGCACCGCGGGGATACCGAGATCGTGGCCGACCCGGCGCAGGTCGACCATGAGCCCGACCTCCATCTCGCGGGCCACGCGCACCGCCGCCCGGACGACAGCCTCGGACGAACCGGGCCCGGCGCTGCCCGGACCGGGCTGCCCGGTGTGGGTGGCCCACCGGTCGTCGGCAGCCATCGCCGCCAGCGGCGCCAGGACCACGGTCAGCGCGGAGAGCACGACCGCGCGGACACCTGGGCGCGTCACGGTGCCACCTCCACCCGCACGCCACCCACCGTCGCAGGGAGCAGGTACTGGTAACGCCCGAACGCCAGCTGCACCCGGCCGTCGCGGAGGACCGTCAGCGTCGCCAGCGGACCCATCGGGTACAGGTGAGGACTCAGATCGGCCAGCGACCCGTAGATCATGCACCACCCGGTACCGCACAGGTAGAGCACGGCCGTGCGCGCGGCCTCCTCGTCGAGGACCAGGCCACGACCCATGACGACCAGGTAACCGTCAGGGTGCGCAACCGGGAACGACGGGTGCCGCTCACGGCGGTACCTCTGCCCGAACGTGACGTACCAGACACCGCCACGCTCTGGGACCTCCAGCGGCTCGTCGACAGGAACCGAGGCGCGGACCGGCTGCATCACGGTGCCACCTCCACCCGCACGTCACGGCCGGTCTCACGCACCAGGGCATCGGCCACCGCACGGGCGCCGTGCAGCGGCATCGGACCCGCGGCGGCGGTGCCGTCCTCCCGCACCACCTGCCAGAGCACTGAGTCCCACGTCGCGACACGGACCGTGCACCCGTCGACCTCCAGGCCGGACCACGCCACCTGGCAGCCGTCGTCATCGACCTCGTCCAGACCCAGAGCACCGGCAGCCCGGACCACGTCGACCCCGCCCACCCACAGGCAGACCCCCCTCGCGTGGCAGTGAGCCGAGCGGACGCCGACACCGTTGACCATCAGGCGCTCTGTCAGGCTGCGAGCCAGACAGATCGCGTCGAGCGTCCTGCCAGCCTCCCCGCTCACCGGGCACCACCCAGAGCCTCGACCGTCTCGACGAACGCCGGAGTCTCCGGCTCGTCCGCAGCATGACCCCCGCGGGGCGCATCGGCCTGACGCCAGGTACACCCGCACCCGATGCAGATACCCGCCAGGTGCGCCTGGTGCGACGAGTGGTCACCAGCCGCGCACTCCTCGCACAGCCTGCACCGCACCGCAGGAGCGGCGACCTCGTCGCAATGACCAGCACCGTCGAACTGGCCGACCGCCAGCCACCCATGACGACCGAGACTGGCAGTCTCCTCGTCGCCCAGCGCGACCGTCAGCGTCCCCGACCCGTCGACCTCGACCCGGTCTCCGGTCGCCACGACAGTCCCAAGACCGTCTCTCAGCGTGATCATGTAGCGGTGCATCGCTATCCTCCTTGTGTTCGGTGGTGCCCCGGTCGGTCTTGCGGATGGGCCGGGGCGCCGCTGTTTGGGTCAGGCGTCTGGCAGTCGCTCCAGCCAGTCTTCGAGATCGCGGGCGAGGATCAGGTAGGCGCCGCGGGGGCCCCGCTTCGCCGAGAGCGGTGGGGCTGGCGCCTCTGGATCGGTCGCATGGATCGCACGACGCAGCATCGACAGCGGTAGTCCGGTCTCCGCTGATGCCTCGACCAGAGTGAGGACCTGTAGCATCACGCCACCTCGGCAGGATCGTCGACGACCTCGAAGGCGTCGTCGAAACGGACGGCGAACCGGGTGAGTACGGCTGCGATGAACTTGGCCCCTGGGGGGCGCCGGCCCTCAAGCTTCTGCCACACCGTGGACCGATCGACACCTAGTCGGTCGGCCAGACCCTGCATGTCGCCGCACTCGCGGACGGCGCTGGTGGACCAGCTCTCCCTCACCCTCACCGACGCCCGGCAGGCCGGCTGTCTGTCTGCGCTCATGGGATCATCTAGTCATAGGATGTGACTGGGAGCAAACGCACAGCGGGTGAGATCCCGGACACACAATTGCGACAAAAGTTGTCCGCCAGTCTTGCCAGCCCATACAGTCGTCGCGTGAGCTCCAGCGGAGGATGGTGGGCCTTCGTGGCTCCGATCGTCGGAGACGACTCGGGCACAGAGGTGGCCGACAAGAAGACTGTTGCCACCAGGATCGATGTCGACAGGTCCATGCTCTCCCGGTGGCCGAAGGACGGCTATCGACCTTCGGCCGAGACCGTCGTCGCCTTCTGCCGCGCCTACGGGAGGAACCCTTTGACAGGGCTCGTCGCAGCTGGGTTCATCACCAAGACCGAGTCTTGCACCAGGGACGTGAAGATCGGCATAGACGAGGCGCTACGGGAGGCGCGCCTCGACGACTTGCTCGACGAGCTGCGCCGCCGCGTCGACAACAACGAGCGATCCCAGCCAGATCACTAGGAGGTTTGCATGATGTTCAGCAGGTCGTCTCCGGAGGAGAAGGCTACGAAGAAGGCGGAGAGGCGGGCCCAGGCTGAGCGCACCCTGATCATCAGCCCTCTCAAGAGTGTCGAGATCGTGGAGGATGCCATCATCCTCCACGATGGGCTGGCTGAGACCAGGATCCCACTCACCAAGATCGAAAGCGTGACAACGCGGCTGTTCAAGGTCGCTGTCACCACCCCGATGCGCACGTACGAGTTCGAAGCCTCGGTCGGTCTGATGGGAAGGAAGCGCTTCGACGCATGGGTCGCGCGCCTCCAGGAAGCCGTTGCCTGAGGAGTCTATCCAGGCAGCCCGAGCCGGGCTGCGACGTCGTCGAGCGCCCGCCGGGCGAGCGTCTGCGACACGTGCTGGTACCTGCGGGTCGTGGCGATCTTGGTGTGTCCCATGATCGCCTTGACCACCGCGTAGTCGACCTTGGCCTCCAGCAGCAGGGTAGCGGTGGTGTGCCTGGCCTCGTGGATGGTGTAGCGCCGCCCGACGACGCCGGAGACGCCGTCCTCGGGCGGCTCCGGGTTCGGCTCGGTGTGCGCCACCCGGGCGGCGTCCTGCAGCGCGTACCACGCGGCGTCGTCGTTCTTCGGCGACCCGGGGCTACCGTCGGGACGCGGCCAGACCAGGCCGTGGGGTGAGTCGGGGGCAACCTCGCGCCACTCGCGCAGGGCTGCTTCCATCCAGGGGACCAGAGGGATCGTCCTGCTGCCGGCGTCGCTCTTCGGCCGGACGAGGCACACGGCCCCGGAGAGGCGCCGTACCTTGTCCCCGCGCTTGGTCTGCAGCCTGCGCTCCTGGCACCTGCTCGGGCTCGCGCCGCAGGGGCTGGGACAGCCGTGCCGCCACCGCAGGCGCTTGAGCTGCCAGGACACGTCGAGCGTGCCGGCCTCCAGGTCGACGCACTCCCACGTCAGCCCCAGGCACTCGGCCTGGCGCATCCCCTGGAGCATGGCGGCGACCCACCTGGACACGTCAGGGCGGTCCGCTGCGGCCTGCAGGACGGCCGCCGCGTCGTCGAGGGCGAGGCTGCCGCGGTCGGACTCTCCGACGCCGGTCTTGGGGACGTCGAAGACCCTGGCTGGGATCGGGTGACCGTCGAGGCGGGCGTCCTTGAGCATCTTGTCTAGGGTGGCCCGCAGCCGCACCAGCGACGAGTCGGCCAGGGAGCCGGAGGCGAGCCTGACCACGGCGTGCACCGCGTCGGTGTCGACGGCCGAGACCTTGCGCCGGCCGACCGCTGGGACGATCCACCGGCGCACCATCCCGGCGTCCGTGGACCAGCTCCCAGGTCGTACCTGGTCGCGTCTTCGCTCCAGCCACCGCTCGGCGTAGGCGGCCACGGTCTCCGACGCCTTCGCGCCGGCCGTCGGCAGCCCATCGGCAGCGATCTGCTTCTTCTTCTCGCGCAGGCGCCGCTTGCACTCGGCCTCGGTCTTGGCCGACACGACGATCCGGCGACGGGTGCCGCGGTCGGTCCATCCCGCCTCGACCGCGCCGAGCCACATCCCGTCGGAGCGCTGCCACACGCTGCCCGTACCGTACTGGCGGCGGCGCCTCTCCCTCTTCACGTCCACCCAGGACCTCCCACTTAGGCCATTACTTAGGCCATCCCAAGGGTACCACTGGGTTATCGCTGGGTGTCTATACTGATCGAATCTGCTGGTCAGACCTATTTTCCAGGGAGCCGCCTGAGGGAATCGAACCCTCGACCTTCTCATTACGAGTGAGACGCTCTGCCGACTGAGCTAAGGCGGCGGCACCCGCCGCGCGGCGGGCGGACCAACTCTACCGGGTCGGTCAGGGTGCGGCCAAAGTCATTCGCACGTCAGGCCGTCCTCGGGCACCGTCCCGTCGACGAGGAAGTCGTCCACGGCGTCCTGGATGCAGTCTCCGGCGGTCAGGTACGCGGTGTGGCCCTCGCCCTTGTAGGTGACCAGCACGCCGGAGTCGAGCATGGCGGCCAGAGACTGAGCCTGGGCGTAGGGCGTGGCCGGGTCGTTGGTGGTGCCGACGACGACGATGGGAGGCGCGCCCTCGGCGGTGTACGACGTGAGCGGCTCGGGCAGCGGCACGGGCCAGTTCGCGCAGCCCACCGCCCCGTAGGCGAAGTAGCGCCAGAAGGTCGGGGAGGCGGTCTTCAGCTCGGCGGCCTCGGCGGCCATCGCCGCCGGGTCGGCGTCACCGCGTGCGTCGACGCAGCCGATCGCCAGGAACGCCACGATGGAGTTGGCCGTGTAGACCCCGTCGCCGTCCCGGTCTAGGTATCGGTCAGACAACCACAGCAGGTAGGTGCCGTCCCCGTTGCCGATCGCCGTCCGCAGCCCTTTCGTCAGGTGCGACCAGTTCCCCTGGCTGTACAGGGCGACCGCGACACCGTAGAAGGCCAGCGTCCCGGTGAGCGCCCGTCGGCCGTCGGTCCGCATCGGGTGGGCCCGGGCCTCGTCGAGCACATCGGCGACCTGGCCGACCGCGTCGTCCACCGTCCCGCTCAACGGGCAGTCCCTGGCCTTGAGGCAGTCCGCCGCGTAGGCCCGCAGGGCCGACTCGAAACCGCCTGCCTGGACGACGCTCCACTGGCTCGGGCTCAGGGTCGGGTCCTTCGCGCCGTCGAGCACCATGCGTCCGACCCGGTCCGGGAACAGCTCGGCGTAGGTGGCACCGAGCTGGGTCCCGTAGGAGAAGCCCAGGTAGGTCAGGGTGGTCTCGCGCAGGGCGGCCCGCAGCACGTCCATGTCGCGAGCCGCCGACACGGTGTCGACATGAGCCAGCAGCGGCCCGGTGTTGTCCAGGCAGGCCTGGGCGAACCGGTCGGCCGCGGTCTGGGCGGTGGTCAGCCCGCTCGGGGTGGACGCGTCTATATCGGTCGAGAAGAACCTGTCGAGATCAGCGTCAGACAAGCATGTGATGGGTGCGGACCGCTGCACACCGCGCGGGTCGAAACCGACGACGTCCAGGTTCTTCCGCAGCTTCGCCCCCGCCTGGCCCACGACTGTGGACACGTAGTCGACACCTGAGCTTCCCGGCCCGCCGGGGTTGAACACGACCGAACCCACGCTGTCGTCGGCCCGCTTCCGGGCGACGGCGATCTCGATCGTCTCGCCGCCCGGGTCGGCATAGTCCATCGGGACGGTCAGCCAGGCACACTGGAGGTTGCGGTCCTCGCACTTCTTCCAGTCGAGTCTCTGGGAGTAGTACTTCTGCAGCTCGGGCGACGGGGCCTCGGTGGCCGTCGGGTCGAAGGGCCGCTCGTCTTCATCGCCCGACCGCCCGCAGGCCGTCACCACCAGCGAGGCGCAGACCACCAGCACCATGGCCGCCCGCACCCGTCTGGCCCAACCTCGGGCACCCGGTCGTCGGGTCCGCTGCCCGATCCGCCTCATACCAGCTCTCCTCGTGCTTGCCTGTCGTGCTTGCCTGTCGTGCTTGCCTGTCGTACGCCCGTCAACCCTGCGGCCGCAGCCCCACCATCATCGCCTCCACCGCCAGCAGGGGGGCGACGTTGGCGGCCAGCCGGACGCGCGCCTGCCCGACAGCGTCCATCCGGCGCAGCGTCTGGGTCGCGGACCCTTCGGCGGCCAGCCGGGCGACGAGCCCCGCGTGCTCGACGTTGACCAGCTCGACCCCGGCCCCGAGCTGGACCACCAGGACGTCCCGGTACAGCGACAGCAGATCGGTCATGGCCCGGTCCAGCACGTCGCGCTGCGCCCGGGTCGCCCGGCGCTTCTGCTCCTTCTCCAGGTCGGCGACCTGGGCCCGCAGCACGGGCGGCAGCCGACCGCCACCGTCGGCGCCCAGGGCGCGCAGCAGGTCCGCCCGTTCGACGGCGTCGCGTTCCGTGCTGGCCGCGGCGGACTCGGCCTGCGCGGTCTCGACCAGGTCGGCCGCCGCGAGCACCGCGTCCCCGACGCCGCGGACCCGACCGGCCAGCTCCAGCACCGCGGACCGCCGGGCCCGGGCGTCCGGGTCGCGGGCCAGCCGCCGGGCCACCCCGACATGGCTGGACGCGGCCCGGGCGGCCCCCGCCGCGGCGTGCGGCTCGGCACCGTCCCGGGCGACGAGCAGCGCCGCCACCGCCTCGGCCGGGGGGATCCGCAGGTGCACCCGGCGGCAGCGGGACCGCACGGTGACCAGCACGTCGCCGGGGCTGGGCGCGCACAGCAGCCACACGGTGCGCGGAGCCGGTTCTTCCAGGGCCTTGAGCAGCACGTTGCCCGAGGCGTCGTTGAGCCGGTCGGCGTCCTCCACCACGATGACCCGCCACCGGCCACCGGACGGGGCCCGGGCGGCCAGCTGGACCAGCGGCCGGGTGTCGTCCACCCGCAGGTGCAGCCCCTCGGTGGCGACCAGGGTGACGTTCTCGTGCGTCCCCACCAGGGCGGTGGTGCAGTCGTGGCAGACGCCGCAGCCGCCGGACGCGCACTGCAGCGCCGCGGCGAACGCCCGGGCGGCGGTCGACCGACCCGATCCGGGCGGTCCGGTGAGCAGCCAGGCGTGCGTCATCGCCGCCGGATCGGTGGCGGCAGCGCTGAGCACGGCGACGGCGGGCTCCTGCCCGACGACCTCGTCCCAGACGCTCAACCCGGCTCCTCCGGCGGTGTGGACCTGTGCGAACCTTACCGACCCGGCGCGCACCTACCAACGGCGCTGATCAGGTAGACACCGGTCCGATCAGGGCCTGGACGCGGTCGCGCACCGCCGCGGCGATCTCTTCGGACGGCCGGGTGGCGTCCAGCACGCAGAAACGGTCCCGGTCGGCGGCGGCCCGGGCTGCGAACGCCGCCCGGACCTGACGGTGGAAGGTCGTACCGGCGCGTTCCATCCGGTCCGGCGCCCCGGTCAGGCGACCGAGCCCCACCGCCGGGTCCAGGTCCAGCAGCACGGTCAGGTCCGGCAGCAGGTCGTCGGTCGCCCAGCGAGACAGCCGTTCCACCGCGTCGGCGCCCAGCCCCCGGCCGACCCCCTGGTAGGCGACCGAGGAGTCCAGGTACCGGTCGGTGACCACATCGTGGCCGCGGTCCAGCGCCGGTCGCACGACGGTCGCCACATGGTGCGCCCGGTCGGCGGCATACAGCAGCGCCTCGGTACGCCGGTCCACGTCGTCCCCGTGCTGCACCGCCTGGCGCAGCACCGCCCCCAGAGCGGTGCCCCCCGGCTCGAACGTCCGCACGACGGTGCGGCCCAGCCCTGTCAGCCAGGCGACCAGGGCACCCACCTGGGTGGACTTGCCCGCCCCGTCACCACCCTCGAACGAGACGAACAGCCCACGAGTCACCGCTGCAGGGTACCGGGTTCTCTACGCCTCACCGGGGTAGACGACGCCGATCTGGCGGCGCACCTCGTCCATGGTGGTCAGGACGTCGAGGGTGTCCTGCCAGGTCATCCGGTCCGAGGCGGTGCGGCCGTCGGCGAGGCACCGGGCGACCTCCGCCACCTCGTACTGCAGGCCCTGGTCGACAGGCTGGGTGAACGTCCAGACGCGTCCGTCGCGCCGGGTGACGGTGAACGACGTGGGCCGGTAGAAGTCCCCGGCCACCCGGACGTGCCCCTCGGTACCGGAGATCGACGACGTGGTCGGCGACTGCGCCCACAGCGTCGTGAACAGGCTGGCCTGCTGGCGCGGACCGTACTGGGCGATGACCGACACCTGCCCGTCCACCCCGGTCTCGGCCAGCTGGCCGACGGCGTGGACCGCTGACGGCACCCCGAGCAGGTCGTGCGCCCAGGCCACCGGGTAGACACCGAGGTCCAGCAGGGCACCGCCAGCCAGGGCCGGGTCGTACAGCCGGTGCGCCGGGTCGGCGACGACGTACCGGCCGTGGTCGGCGCGCAGGCTGACGATCTCGCCGATCTCCCCGGCCTCGACTATCTGGTGCAGCGCGGCGACGTGCGGCAGGAACCGGGTCCACATCGCCTCCATGACGAACAGCCTGGCAGCCTCGGCGGCGGCGAACACCTCCCGGGCCTCGGCGGCGTTACGGGTGAACGACTTCTCCACCAGGACGGGCTTGCCCGCGGCCAGGGCCAGCAGGGCGTGCTCGCGGTGCTCCGAGTGCGGGGTGGCCACGTACACCACGTCGACCTGCCGGTCCTCGACCAGCGCCCGGTACGAGGGGTGCGCCGTCACCCGGCGCGCGGCGGCGAACCGCTCGGCGCTGTCACGGCGGCGCGATCCCACCGCGACCACCTGGGAGCGGGTGTGCCGTCGTACGGCGTCGACGAAACCCGCCGCGATACTGCCGGTGCCGATGACGCCCCACCGCAGGGGCGGGGCGGTACGCGGGTCCTCGGTGCGAGCCATACCACCAACGTAGCCCCGCCAGGCCGAGAGCGCCCCCAGCCAGGTCACCCGGTGCAAGGGTTGGCGGGCCGGTGCAAGGGTTCGGACCCTTGCACCGGCTGGACCCACAGCGCAAGTATCGCTGTGCTATGGGCCTAGGGCCGCAACTGGTAGGCAGCAGACACCGTCGGGGCGTCGGTAGGCAGCAGACCGGGTCGTGACGACGCCGAGGAAGGCGGGGGCTCCGGTCTTGGTGAGGTCGACCTTGTCGACGAACCTCAGGAGGGAGTCCGCTGCCCGGTCCACGTCGTCGGGGTTCATCTTGACCTCCAGCGCTGCCCAGCGGCCATCGCCCAACGTTATGACGATGTCGACCTCGTGGCCGTTGTTGTCACGCCAGCGGGCCAGGGTCCCGTCCAGCAGCTGGGTGTAGATGCGCAGGTCACGGACGACCAGTGCTTCGAAGTGGAAACCTGCCGCGTTGAGGTCTCGCAGCAGCTGGTCTGGTCCGACCGACAGAGCGCCGACGCCGAGCGACGGGTCGGCCAGGTAGCGGGTGGCGGACTTGCGCAGCGGTGTGGTCGAACGCATGTGGGGGCCCCAGGCGGGTACGTCCTCGACGATCATGAGCCGGTTGAGCGCGGCAAGGTAGTCGCTGGTCGTCTCCCGGTCGGCCGGGCCGTCTGACCCGCCCACGTCGGCCGCAAGCGCCTTGGTCGTGACGTCCGTGCCGACCGACCGTCCCAGTGCCACCAGCAGCCGTCGCAGCTGGTCGGGCAGGCGGCGGCCGTCGAGGCGCTGGACGTCGGTGACGATGGTGGCCAGGTAGTCGCGAACCCACTGCTGGGCAGCGGGGACGTCGGCGTCGAGCAGGGTCGGCCAGCCCCCGACCACGATCCGCTCCATGAGCTGCGGAACGGTGAGACCCGGGTCTCTGACCGGTCGGAACTCTTGGTCGAACAGCGCGCGCAGCGAGACCTGGCCGGAGGAGTGCCCGGTCTCGAACAGGCTCATGGGCCGCATCCGCATGAAGGCCATGCGTCCCGCGCCCGGGTGACGAGAGACGTCGTCGCGCGGTGTGGCCGAACCGGTGAGGACGAACTGGCCGCGCTGCGGGGAGCGGTCGTCGACGGCCCGGCGTACCAAGTTCCACAGCTTGGGGGCCAGCTGCCACTCGTCGAACAAGATCGGCGTCGGCGCGTCGAACAGAACCTCCGGCGCGGTGGACACCAGAGCACGAGAACTGTCGTCCACGTCGAACTGGTACTCGGTGCGGGCGACCTGCCCAGCAGTCACGGTCTTGCCGCAGGCACGAGGGCCCTCGACGACGACCGCCCCGGCTGCGGACAGGCGCCGGGCAAGCTCAGCATCCACGACCCGCGGTCGATAGTCTGCGAGCATCATCGTCCCCTTCGTCTGTGCTGGTCAACCTAGTCTAATGCTCAGATCCTATACGTCCTAACACGCAGATCCTATAGCACCTGAACCGCAGATCCTATAGTAGGGAACGCACGTTCGAATTCCGGCGCGCTCGGCCCGGACAAGGCCCAGCGCGATCCACAGCGGCGGGCCGTCTGCAGGGTGCCGCCCCCGCCTCGACTACTCGCCGACGGGCTGGACCACCTCGGCGCCGAACGTCTTGCTGCGCACCGGCCACAGCAGGCGGCGCAGCTGGTCGCGGAACGGCCCGCGCGGCACCCGGCCGGGGACCGCACCGGCCACGGGGGCGAGCACCAGCGCCCCGGCGGCGTCGGACTCGGCCACCCACTGCGCGACCTCGGCGCCGAGCAGGCCGGTCCGGGCCCGCCACACCGCCCACGACGTCGCCCAGACCTGCCGGACCAGCACGACCGTCGCGACGCAGGCCAGAGACGCGCAGGACAGCACCAGCGACGCGGCCAGCTGACCGCCCACCGACATCGCGACCGGACCGCCGACCACCAGCGCCCCCGCGGTCGCCACCAGCGCCAGGCCGACCAGCATCTTCGTCTGGGCGATGGCCCAGGCCGACGACGGATCGATCCGGCTGGCGGCCAGCGCCGAGAACCCGCCGAGCAGCAGGCAGACGACGACACCGACGAGCACCGCTACCTTCGTCCCCGTCAGACCGGACCAGGGGAACACCGCGACCAGCCCCGGCAGGGGACCGACCCAGCCCAGCGCGACCGCGAGCAGCATCAGCCGGGTCCGGCGCAGCCAGCCCGGTCCGGACAGCGCGAGCAACCGTCCGACGTCTTCCTTCTGCGCCCGGGTGAGCAGGTCCACCCCGGGGCTGGGAGCGTGGCTCAGCGAGTGCACCGTGGCTATCCCGAGCCAGGCGACAAGGCTCGCCCCGGTCGCGGCGGACAGCGGCACCGCCACTACCCACCAGGTGCGCAGCGAGACCACCTCGACGATGCCGAGCACCACCCCGACCGCCCCGGCGCCGAACGTCACGACGAGCAGCCACGTCGCCAGCTCCAGCGCCCGGGCGCTGCGCCGCACCTGGTCGTTGTTCAGGCTGGCGAAGACCGTGGCGCAGGTCATGAGCACCATGACCAGGGCCAGGCCCAACCACCACACCCAGTACCCGGTGGTCAGCGCCCCGACCAGCGCGGTCACCGTCGGGGCCACCCCGCCCAGGGTGATGAGCATCCCGCTCATCATCTGCCAGTGGCGCCGCCGCAGGTAACCGGTGGTCCGGTCGACGACGGGCAGCGGTGACGCGACGTCCGGTGACTGGCTCAGCACACCAGACACCTGGTTCACGGCTGCTACCCTCCCTCGCCGACCGTCCTCGGCAGTGAACGCACCGACGAACGCACCGACTCGGCGAGATACCTCGATACGCTGTCAAACAGGGATTTTCCCGGCAGACCGGGATCATTAGCAAGTCGCCTGGGTGCGACCCCACCGATCGAGGGACGCCGAGGCCGCCGTTCGAAGGACGCGCCACGGACCCTCACCGCCGAGACGAGCTGCGGCAAGAGCCGGGTCAGGACTTCGGGGAGGCCTTGGCCCGGGTCGTCCGCTTGGTGGTGCGCTTCTTCGCCGGAGCAGCCGCGCGCTTGGCGGCCAGCAGCTCGGCCGCCTGCTCGGGGGTGATCGACTCGGGGGTCGTGTCCCGCGGCAGGGTGCGGTTGGTCACCCCGTCGGTGACGTACGGGCCGAACCGGCCGTCCTTCACGACCATCGGCTTGCCCGACTCCGGGTCGGGGCCCAGCTCGCGCAGCGGCGGGGCGGCGGTGGCGCCGCGACCGCGCTTCGGCTGGGCGTAGACCTCCAGGGCCTCGGCCAGCGTGATGGTCAGCAGCAGGTGCTCGCCAGCCAGGGTGCGCGAGTCGGTGCCCTTCTTCAGGTACGGGCCGTACCGGCCGTTCTGGGCGGTGATCGCCTCGCCCGAGGTCGGGTCGACACCGACGACGCGGGGCAGCGACAGCAGCGTCAGCGCCTCGTCCAGGGTGACCGTGTCGACGTTCATGTCCTTGAACAGCGACGCGGTGCGCGGTTTGGGCAGCGCCGCCAGGGCCTTCTTACGAGCCGCGGCGGACAGCGACGGGTCCAGCTCGGGCTCGGGCAGCAGCTCGGTGACGTACGGGCCGTAGCGGCCCTTCTTCGCCACCAGGGTGGTGCCGGTAGCCGGATCGGTGCCCAGCACCCTGTCCCCCTCGGGCTCGGCGGCGATGAGCTCGCGGGCCTTGTCCACGGTCAGCTCGTCGGGCGCCAGGTCGTCGGGCACCGAGACACGGCGCGGCTTGTCCGCCTCACCGGTCTCTTCCGTCGTCTCGGCGGGCACCTCCAGGTAGGGGCCGTACCGCCCGACCCGCACCACCAGGCCGTCGCCGATATCGATCGAGCTGATGGCCCGGGCGTCGATCTCCCCGAGGTCGGCCACCAGGTCGCGCAGGCCCTGACCGGTCTTGCCGTCGCCGAAGTAGAACTGGGTCAGCCAGGCCACCCGGTCACGCTGCCCGGCGGCGATCTCGTCCAGGTCGGCCTCCATGGTGGAGGTGAAGCCGTAGTCCACCAGATAGTCGAAGTTCTCCTCCAGCAGCCGGACCACCGCGAACGCCAGCCACGACGGCACCAGCGCCTGCCCCCGGGCGTTGACGTAGCCCCGGTCCACGATGGTGGAGATAGTCGAGGCGTAGGTCGACGGACGGCCGATGCCCCGTTCTTCCAGGGCCTTGACCAGCGACGCCTCGGTGTAGCGCGGCGGGGGCGACGTGCGGTGCGGTTCCGCGACCAGGTCGGTGCCGGTCAGCGGATCACCCTGGGCCATCTGGGGCAGACGGGCGTCCTCGGTGTCGGCGTAGCGCGCGACGTCGCGGCCCTCCTCGTAGGCGGCCAGGAACCCACGGAACGTGATGACGGTGCCCGAGGCGCCGAACGTCGCCGCCTGACCGGCCAGCGCGGCGGCGGCCGTCCCGGTGGTGCCGACCAGCCGCACCGACGCGGTGGTCCCCCGGGCGTCGGCCATCTGCGAGGCCACGGTCCGCTTCCAGATCAGCTCGTAGAGCCGGAAGGCCTCCCCGGACAGCTGGGACGCGACCTGCGCCGGGGTGCGGAACTGGTCGCCGGCGGGCCGGATGGCCTCGTGCGCCTCCTGCGCGCCCTTGGCCTTCGAGGTGTACACCCGCGGGGCGTCCGGCACGTACTCCGCCCCGTACAGCTCGGCGGCCTGGCGCCGGGCGGCGGCGATGGCCTGGCTGGACAGCACCGGGGAGTCGGTGCGCATATAGGTGATGTACCCGTTCTCGTACAGCGTCTGGGCGGTGCGCATCGTCGCGCGCGAGCTCATCCGCAGCTTGCGGGAGGCCTCCTGCTGCAGCGTCGAGGTGGTGAACGGCGCGGCGGGACGCCGGGTGTACGGCTTGGTGTCCACCGACGCCACAGCGAACGACGCGTCCGCCAGGCCGTCGACCACCAGCTGGGCGTCCGCCAGGGACAGGTGCCGCACGTTCTTGGCCGTGAGCACGCCGGTGTCGGCGAAGTCCCGACCGGTGGCGACCCGTACCCCGTCCAGGCCGACCAGCCGGGCCGCGAAAGAAGGCTCAGCAGCATCGTCGACCGCGAACGTGCCGGTCACGTCGGCGTAGTCGGCGGCGACGAACGCCATCCGCTCGCGCTCGCGCTCCACCACCATGCGCGTGGCCACGGACTGCACCCGACCGGCGGACAGGCCCTGACGGACCTTGCGCCACAGCACCGGGGAGACCTCGTAGCCGTACAGCCGGTCCAGGATCCGTCGGGTCTCCTGGGCGTCGACCAGGTTCTGGTCGATATCGCGGGTGCTGGTCAGCGCCCGGGTGATGGCCTCACGGGTGATCTCGTGGAAGACCATCCGACGGACCGGCACCTTGGGCTTGAGCTCTTGGGCCAGGTGCCAGGCGATGGCCTCGCCCTCGCGGTCCTCGTCCGTGGCCAGGTAGAGCTCGTCGGACTCCTTGAGCAGCTTCTTGAGCTCGGCGACCTTCTTCTTCTTGTCCGAGTCCACGACGTAGTAGGGCACGAAACCGTGGTCGACGTCGACCGCGAACTTGCGGTAGGGCCCTTTCTTCATGTCGGCGGGCAGGTCGGAGGGCTGCGGCAGGTCACGGATGTGCCCGACGCTGGCCTCCACGTCGTAGTCGTCACCGAGGTACCCGGCGATGGTCCGTGCCTTGGCCGGCGACTCGACGATCACCAGCTTGCGTCTCGCTGTCATAGCTCCTGTGTCACCCTCTGGTCCCGGACTCCCCGGGGGGAACTCTACGGCTTCGTCCGCGGAGGACTCTACGACCTCACGGCAGTTTCGTCGGCACCGGCTGGCCTGTGTGCTCCGCATCCCGCCCAGCACATCCCGCTCCGCACGTCGGCTGCGCCACCGCGCGGAGCCTCCGGCGCCGTGGGCCCAGCCGACGCACGTCTTGTCCTGGGAGCACCACTACTGGTCTGACCGCACCCGCCCGACCGCCGTGCGCAGCGCCAGCTGGACCGCCACCATCGCGCACACTCCCCCGACGGTGGCGACCACACCACCACCGTACGCGAGGACCGCGGCCTGACGCCCCGCCTCACCACCCAGCGTCCCGCCCACGGACTCGTGCAGGGCCGTGACCAGGAACACCAGCACCACCGCGCTGACCAGCGTACCGACGAGCAGCAGCGCCGGGGTCCACGCCGCGGTACGCCGCCCGGTGCCCTCCGGGCTGACGGCACCCGTCAACGGTGCGGGCACCACGAGCAGCAGGCTCGCCACCGCCGACCAGCCGGTGACCACGGCCACCGCGGCCAGCACGTCCGACGGCCGGTGCCACTGCCCGACGTAGGTCGACCACCCGGTCAGCACCGTGTAGGCCGCCCCGAGCACCGCGACCACCGGCCGCCAGCGGGGTCCCACGACGAACAGCAGCGCGGCGCAGGTCGCCGCCGCCGCGGTGGTGTGCCCGGACGGCAGCGAGTTGCTCCCGTCCAGACCGTCGCCCAGCGCCGGACGGGTCAGCAGCACCAGCTTGAGCACCTGGGTCGTGAGCACCGGGGCACCGAGCAGCACCGCCCCTACGACCGCCAGCCGCCAGCGGCGGCGCAGCACCGCGATGGAGACGACCACCGCCAGCCCGACCGCCCCGTAGACGACCGAGACCGGGTCGAGCACCAGCTTGGCGAAGGGCAGGCGACCGCTGTCGTACAGGGCACCCCGCATCGCCAGCTGGTCGACCCAGCGTCCGGTGGGGCTCGCGACGAACACCCACCACAGCGCCCACACACCCAGGACGCACAGCCCGGCGATCACCGCGGCGACGGCCGCCCACGTCCGGCGGTCGTACCGTCGGACGAGCCGGTCGGTCAGGCTGGACTGGTCGAGAAGCACCCTGCCACCGTAGCTGCCCGCTCCGGCTCGTCGACGACCAGGACGAGGAGAACCTGTAGCTGCCTGGTGCAGGCCCGGAGAGCTGGCTGCGTCCGACCGGCGGGCAGACCTACACCGGGAAGGCCCGGAATACCTGCTCGACCTCCGCGACCGGCCCGGTGAGCTGGAGCACGGCGGTGGAGTTCGCCCAGGTGACCGTGGCGTTACCGCCGCCGATATCGGCGACGAGATAGGTGCCGACCTCGACGCCGTCCGCAAGGATCGAGCCGGTAGGTCTCAGGGTGCCGCCCGCCAGCAGCGTGGCACCGGCGGTGAACCCGTCGAACGCGGTCGCGGCCTCGTCGACGGTGGCCCACTGTCCGGCGCGCAGGGTGAAGGTGCTGGACCCGCCGTCGCCGAACTCCTCCAGGTAGGCCTCCAGCGCCCCGACGGCCAGCCACTCCCCGTTGTCGGCCGAGGCGAGCAGCGCGTACTGCAGCACCGTGCTGGGCAGCACGGTAGCGAACGGCAGCGTCGAGCGTGGCGCCGGGCTGAGGGTGGGAGTGGGCGACGGGACACGCTCCGTCGCCGCCGTCAGGGTGTCCCGTCCGCCGACGACGAACCACGCCGCCACGGCGACGACCACCGTCACCACCGCGACGGCCACCAGGACCAGCCTGCGCGGCCGACCGCGCCCCGCAGGCACCTGCGGCACCTGCGGCGTCCCGGCCGATTCGGTACCGGGCGGGCGCCGGATCCGCAGGCTCCGCCTCGGATGCGCAGAAGGCGATGACATGGGCTGCTCCTTGAACTTACGTGCCCGACAGCCTACCCACGCCGCGCCCTGTTGCGCGGTCGGCCGGTGCGCACAGGTCCCAGTTCGTGGGTTCCACGCCGTTCCACCGTTTCGAAACGGTGGAACGGCGTGGAACCCACGACCCGCGACACCCTTATCGGCCTTGTGGAAGCGGGCGTGGGTGTGGGGTGGGCTGGGTGGGGGTGTGTGGGCGGTGGGATCTAGCCTCGGGCGTATGAGTACCACGACGACGCGCCGTCCGGCCCGACCGGGGTTTCGCTGTACGCAGTGCGGTGTGACGGTGGCCCGCTGGGTGGGTCGCTGTCCTCAGTGCCAGGCGTGGGGCACCGTCGAGCAGACCAGTCCGGCGGGGCCCAGCCTGGGCCGGGGGGGCGGCGTTGCGACGGTGCCGACCGTACCGGCCTGCCCGATCGACGAGGTGGCGCCGCACGCCGCCCAGGCCCGCACCACCGGGGTGGCCGAGCTGGACCGGGTGCTGGGCGGCGGGCTGGTTCCGGGGGCGGTGGTGCTGCTGGCCGGGGAGCCGGGGGTGGGCAAGTCGACCCTGCTGCTGGACGTGGCGGCCCAGACCGCCCGGGCCGGTCGCACCGTGCTGTACGTCACCGGGGAGGAGTCGACAGCGCAGGTCAGGCTGCGCGCCGGGCGGATCAGAGCCCTCGACCCGCACCTGCTGCTGGCCGCGGAGTGCGACCTGGCCGCGCTGCTCGGCCACGTCGAGGCCTGCGCGCCGGGCCTGCTCGTCGTGGACTCGGTGCAGACCGTGGCCTCTGCGCAGGTGGACGGGGCTCCCGGCGGGGTGTCCCAGGTGCGCGAAGTCGCGGCCGCGCTGATCGCCGTGGCCAAGGCGCGGGGCATGCCGGTGGTGCTGGTGGGCCATGTCACCAAGGACGGCTCGGTGGCCGGTCCCCGCACCCTGGAGCACCTGGTGGACGTGGTCTGCCAGTTCGAGGGCGAACGCACCTCCCGGCTGCGCCTGCTGCGCGCCACGAAAAACCGCTACGGCCCCACGGACGAGGTCGGCTGCTTCGAGATCAGCGAGCACGGCATCATCGGCCTGGCCGACCCGTCCGGCCTGTTCTGCTCCCAGGCTGTGACGGACGTGCCCGGCACCTGCCTGACGGTCACCCTGGAGGGCCGCCGCCCCCTGCTGACCGAGGTCCAGGCCCTGGTCGCGCCGACCCAGGCCGCCAACCCGCGCCGCACCACCTCCGGGGTGGACACCGCCCGCGTCGCCATGGTCCTGGCGGTCCTGGCCCGACGGGTCGGGGTGGGCCTGGCCGACCAGGAGGTCTACGTCTCCACCGTGGGCGGCGCCCGGGCCGTGGAACCCGCCGCCGACCTGGCCGTGGCGCTGGCGGTGGTCGGCTCCCGCCTGGACCTGGCCCTGCCCAGCCTGCAGCACGGTGGCCTGGTCGCCGTCGGCGAGGTCGGCCTGGCCGGGGAGATCCGCGCCGTCTCCGGTATCGACCGCCGCCTGGCCGAGGCCGCCCGCCTGGGCCTGACCCGCGCCATCGTCCCCGCGAGCGTCGCCGACTCCCTCGACGTCCCCGACGGGATGCGGGTCCGCCCCGCCCGTGACCTGGCCGACGCCGTCGCCACCGTCCAGCCAGTACCCTGACGACGTGCCGACACCTCGTGACCAGCTGTGCGACCTGATCCGTGATCTTGCTGTGGTGCACGGCCAGGTCACCCTGGCCTCGGGGCGCCAGGCCGACTACTACGTGGACCTGCGCCGGGTGACCCTGCACCACGCCGGGGCGCCGCTGGTCGGGCATGTGCTGCTGGACCGGCTGACCGCGGTGGGGCTGGGACCGGACCGGGTGGACGCGGTCGGCGGGCTCACCCTGGGGGCCGACCCGGTGGCGGACGCGCTGCTGCACGCCGCGGCGGCCCGCGGCCAGGCGCTGGACGCCTTCGTGGTGCGCAAGGCGGCCAAGACGCACGGGATGCAGCGGCGCATCGAAGGGCCGGACGTCGCCGGGCGGCGCGTCGTGGTGCTGGAGGACACCTCGACCACCGGCGGTTCGCCGATCGCCGCCGTCCAGGCCGCCCGGGAGGCCGGGGCGCAGGTCCTGGCGGTCGCGGTGATCGTCGACCGGGCCACCGGCGCCCAGGCCAAGATCGAGGCCCTCGGGGTGCCCTACCACTACCTGTACACGCTGGCCGATCTGGGCCTGGCCTGACCGGACAGGACAGTGGGGACAGTTCCTAATGTCTTGCCTGGTCAGGCCCGCAAGACATTAGGAACCGTCCCCACTGTCCTCCCCGTCTGCTCCTGTGGGCCTGGCGTACTGGGCCTGGCGCACTGAGCTGACGGGCGTCCGGTTCGTCGGGATCCCGTCTGGTTCCGTAGGCTGGGGGCATGGGTACCGCACTCGTCACCGGCGCCAGCGCCGGGCTCGGTCTGGAGTTCGCCTGGCAGCTGGCCACGGCCCGGCACGACGTGGTTCTCGTCGCCCGGGACGCTGACCGGCTGGACCGTCTCGCCGCCCAGCTGCGCGCCGCCGCGGGGGTGAGCACCGAGGTGCTGGTCGCCGACCTGGCCGACCGGGCCGACGTCGACCGGGTCGCGGCCCGGCTGGCCACCGACGAGGACCCGGTGGGCCTGCTGGTCAACAACGCGGGGTTCTCCACCGGCGAGACGTTCGTCGACGCCGACCTGGCCGAGCAGGAGCGCGGTCTGGACGTCATGGTCCGCACCGTCATGGTGCTGTCCCATGCTGCGGCCCGGGCCATGCGCTCGCGCGGACGCGGCGCGATCCTCAACGTCGGTTCGGTGGCCGGGCTGATGGCGACGTCCACCTACTCGGCGCACAAGGCGTGGGTGCAGACCTTCACCGAGGCCCTGGCCACCGAACTGGCCGGGACCGGTGTCACCGCGACCTGCCTGCGCCCGGGCCTGACCCGCACCGAGTTCCACGACCGGGCGGGGATGGACATCCACGCCTTCCCCGATCTCGCCTGGCTGGACGCGGAGTCCGTCGTGGCCAGCGCCCTGGCGGACGTGCGCCGCGGCGCGGTGCTGTCCACCCCGTCGCTGCGCTACCAGACCGCGGCGGAGGTCCTGCGGCTGCTGCCCCGGGCGGCCGTCCGGGCCATGACCCAGGCCCGCGCCGCGGTCCTCGACCCCGCCGACGAACGCGCCGACAGCGAAGACTGAGCCTGGATCCACCGATTTGCGCTGTCACGAGCGCTGGGGAGAGGCCTGTCTAGCAGCGACAACGCAGCCAGCGCGCCCGTCCGGTGCCACAGACGGCGGGCATCTTGTTCTGGGAGCACCATAGGTGGAAATCGGTGGATCCAGGCTGAGTCTGCGGGACAGATCCCGGCACGAGGGACGGACTCCTGGTCTCGTCCCTCGTGCGGGTGCCTGGAGGGTCAGGTGAACGTGTGGCTCTGCGGTTCGAAGGTGACGGAACGGCCCGAGTCGTCGGTCCCCGCGTAGACCCACACCGCCCCGACGAAGCCCCACTCGAGGCCGAGGCTGAGCGGCAGGATGTAGCCCCGCGCGCACCGCTCGCCCGGGGCCAGCGGGTACGGCGAGCTCTGGCCGCTGCCCAGACGGACGGTGTGGTACCACACGTCGTGCTCGCGCCACTGGTCGTCCGAGGCGTAGGTGATCTCGGCGACGCCCTGCTGGGTGTACGGGCTCTCGGCGGGGGCGGCGAGCAACTTGGGCTGGTCGGTGGCGATGTACCGCGTCTCGTCGCCGGTGTTGGTCAGCACCAGGTTGACGAACAGGATCCGGTCGCCCTTGGCGACCAGCGGCTCGTTGGTGACGTCGTCGAAGTACAGCGCGTCCTGCTCGGCGGTGTCCTCGCCCATGACGTAGGCGGTCAGTGTGAGGCCGTCGTTGCTCGCCTGCCACAGCTTCTCACCGGTGACGACCTCCTGCGCCCACGACGCGGTCTGCACCGACGGGGTCGGCGAGCTGGTCGCACCACCGTCGTCGCTCCCGCACCCGCCGAGCGCCAGCGCGGCCGCGATCACCATGAGCACCACCGCCGAACCCCGAGGGCCGCTCCCGCGCGCTGTCATCGATTACCCATCATGTGCCACCCGATCCACCGAGCATACTCTTCGTTACCCGCCTCGTTGGGGTGGTACGACCAGGCTTCGGCACCCCTCCACGGCGGGAACTGCAGGTCCAGGCCCTCGTAGTACGGGACGTCGTCGGTCAGGGAGTGCCCCTCGAACCCAGAACCTGGTTTCGTCGGGTCGACGAAGACCAGGCGTGCACCGTCGGGGTTCGACGCGTTCACCCGGTCGACCGTGGTCGCGATCTGGGAGTTGAGCTCGTTGATCATGTCGACGACTTCCTGGCGGTTCTCCGGTTCGACCTCGCCGTAGTCGAGGAAACCACCGCCGGTGTCGTCCAGCTCGACCATCGGCGGGTACCCGACGACGTAGATGGTCGCACCCTTGTCCTTCGTGGCCTCCAGCATCGCCCGGTAGGCCGTCTCCAGGTTGTCGCTCAGCGGGCCGTTGATCCGCTCTCTGCCCGCCACCACCGCGTTGTGGCACTTCGCGACCGTGCTCAGGCCGAACGGAGCCACGCAGTCCGCCACGATCGAGGCGAAACCGATGTCGTTGCCACCGATCGAGAAGGCGACCTGGTCCGCCTGGGCCAGCGCGTCCTTGTTGGCCTCGATCTGGTCCAGCAGCGCCGAGGAACCGGGCGCGCCGGTCAGGTCGGTACCGGTGACGGTGGCACCGCTGCACGGACCGAACCCTGACAACGAGATATTGGGCGTCCCGGCGGAGTTGGCGGTACCCATCTCCAGCTGCCGACCCCATGACATCGAGCTGCGGTGGCTGGGCAGCGCGTTGCCGTCGATATCGTGGCAGTCGCCGTCCGGGCCCCGGTCCGGGTTGTTCTTCGACGAACCGTTGCCGGCCGAGAACGAGTCGCCGAGCACGACGGTATCGGCCCTCCCCCCGGGCTGCGTGACCTTCTGGGTGTACGTCTCCCCGTCCGGCCCGGTGAACGTCAAGGTCGCGGTGCGGGACCCGCCCGGGTTGGCGTGCACCGTGCCCGTCACCGTGCCTGAACCGTTGCCACCGTCGGGCACCGTCAGCCACGGCTGGTCGGACTGCACGGTCCAGTCCGCGCCGTCCGGCACGTCCACCGTGAACTCGACCCGGCCCGGGCCCGACCCTGGTGCGGTCGTCCGCGACGTCACGAAACCGGTGCTGTCCGGATCCGTCTGCGAACCCCCGGCCTGCCCGCCGCCGCCCGGTTCACCACCCGACCCGCCGCCCGGTTCACCACCCGACCCGCCGCCCGGCTCACCACCCGACCCGCCGCCCGGCTCACCGGCACAGCTGACCGGGCTTCCGCTGACCGCCCCGACCGCTTTCGAGGCTGCGCACGCCAGCTGCTCGCCGACCGACGGGAACACGGCCACCAGGCCGACGATCAGCACCACCACCGCGATGATCATCCCGACGTACTCGACCGTCCCAGCACCTGACTGCCGATCGCCACGTTCCCGTGCCACCACAACTCCTCACCGAACTACCGCTCGGCCACGACCGCTGACCGGCCCCAGGCTGCCACCGGCCCGCCCGTAGGCACCAGAGCCCGGACACCCAACCCTGGGCCCACAGGCCACGGGGCCCGTGGGCCCATGCGAAGGAGTGGGGTCAGGCGTCCTTGAGCTCAGGTTCGGCCGACCCGACCCGGCGCTTGCGCCGTTCGCGCAGGACCTCGACGATCACGGGGGACACCGAGACCAGCACGATGAGCACCAGCAGCGCCTCGATATTGTCCGCGACGAACGTGATGCGGCCGAGCGCGTACCCCAGCCAGGTCACCCCGCCGGCCCACAGCACGACGCCGATCGCGTTGAACTTCAAGAAGTGCTGGTACGGCATCCGACCGATCCCGGCGGCCACCGAGGCGTAGGTGCGCACGAAGGGGATGAACTGGGCGACGACCAGGGTCCGCCCGCCGTACCTGTCGAAATAGGAGTGGGTCGTCGCGATGTGCTTGCGTTTGAAGATCCGCCCGTCCGGCCGGTCGAACAGCCTGGTGCCGAGGAACCGGCCGATCCAGTACCCGGACTGGGTCCCGGCCCAGGCGGTGGTGATCAGGATCAGCGACAACGGCACGATGCCGATGCCCACGTCCAGCTCGTTGCTGGCCACCAGGGCCCCGGCGGTGAACAGCAGCGAGTCGCCAGGCAGGATCGGGAACAGCAGCCCGACCTCGACGAAGATCACCGCCATGATCCCGACCAGCGCCCACGTCCCGAACGAGTCGATGAGGCTCTGCGGGTTCAACCAGTCCGGTCCGAGCGCGGGCACCGTCATGAGCATGGAGACAGCCTAAGGGACTCCCGGTCGAGACCAGCTCGGCCTCTGTGCGACTCTTCCAGGCCAGAGCGACAGTTTGAAGTGTCGCTCTGACGTGGAAGAGTCGCACAGACGGCTGCCCCGCATGGGACCATGACGGGTCGGCCGGCGGGAGGAGGCCCAGTGGACGATGCGGTCGGGGTCGGTCCGTGGCCGGGCGGGCCGGACCGCTGGCCGGCGGTCGGGCCCGGGTCGGTCTACGACCCGGTGCTGCTGGCCGACGGTGACCGGCGCAACGTCGCCGACCAGTACCGGTACTGGTCGGTCGAGGCGATCGTCGCCGACCTCGACACCCGACGTTCCCAGCTGCACGTGGCGTTCGAGAACACCGCGCACGACCTCAACGTCGGTTCGGTGGTCCGCACCGCCAACGCCTACAACGTGGCCGGGGTCCACGTTGTAGGCCGCCGCCGCTGGAACCGCCGCGGCGCCATGGTCACCGACCGCTACCTGCACCTGCACCACCACCCGGACGTGGCCGGACTGTTCGCCTGGGCGCAGCAGGCCGACCTGCCGGTGCTCGGCGTGGACAACCTGCCCGGGTCGGTACCGATCGAGACCTACCCGCTCCCCCGAGCCTGCGTGCTGCTGTTCGGCACCGAGTCCACCGGCCTGAGCCCCGCAGCCGTCGCCGGATCCCAGGCCGTGCTGCACATCACCCAGCACGGCTCGACCCGCTCGCTCAACCTGGGCGCCGCCGCCGCCATCACCATGTACGCCTGGGCCACGCAGCAGGTTGACCACGAGGGCCTCCCGGCCAACTTTGCGTGAACGAAGCCAATTTCCTAGATCAGTTCACGCCAGTTGTCTGGCCGGCCGCCTCAGCCCTGGGACTCGGCGGCCCCGGACGGGTGAACCGCAGGGCCGTCGGCGGCCGCGAGAGCGGGTTCGCCCGTCTGGTTGCTGTCACGCTGGGCCAGGGCCTCGGCCACGGCACGGGAGACCTTGTCCCCTTGGCGGCGGCGCCAGACCACACCCAGCACGACCAGGGCGACGACGACCAGCAGCAGCCCGAGCACCGACCAGGGCACCGCCCAGCCGTGGCCCGTCACGACCACCGGGTCGAGGGTCGTCGTGGTGCCCGCCGGGTCGGTGACCAGAGGCACGATCTCGACCTTGGCGTTCAGCCAGACGGTCGGGGCGACCTTGTCGACGGGGACGGTGACGTGCCATCGTTCGCCGGGCAGCAGGGACGGCGGGTCGGCGGGTCGGGCGGCGTCGACGCGTCCCCACCCGAGCACCCCGCTCAGCGACACCTGCTGGTGCCTTCCGGTCAGCACCACGTTGCCTGTGTTGCGCACGGTGTAGGTGAGGGTCGCGCGGCCGCGCGCGAAGGGGTTCGCGCTGCCCGCGTAGCTGATGTGGAGGTCTTCGACCGCCAGGGCGGGCCTCAGCTCGCCGGAGACCCGCAGGGTGATCTTGATGCCCAGACGCCGGTCCACGGTGATGCCCTGCTGCTGGTCGGCCTGGACCATCGAGGTGAGGATCCCGCCGACGTGGTCACCGGGGGTGGCGTCGTCCGGCACGGTCACGGTGAACGGGATCTCGACGCTCTGGCCGGGCTCCACCGTGACCCGGTCGGTCTGCGGCTGCACCCAGGCGCCGACGCCGACCGACCGGGTCTCGGCGGTGAGCAGGTCGACCTGCCTGTCGGGGTTGGTGAACCCGTCGGCGGCGTACACCGCCAGGTCGATCGGCTCGGAGCCACGGTTGGTCACCACCATGGCGTCGGTGGCCGACGACCCGGGGTCCAGCGCGTAGCCGTAGCTGTTACGGGCCGACCCGTAGTCGTTGGCGGCGGTGCTCACCGTCCAGCTCGTGTCGTCGGCGGCGACGGCCGCAGCGGGGCCGCCGAGCACCCCCGTCGCTGTCAGGACGACGGCGACGGCGACGCCGGACCGGGCCTGCCGCGCCGCTGTGGCCAGGCTGGCCGAGCGTACGAGAGCCGCCCACCAGGCGAACGGCGAGCGGGGCTGGGAGCGGACGGGGTGGGGAGACCGGGAGCGGGCTGGTCGTGGCATCAGGTCCTCAGAGCGAGACGGAACGGGTGAGACAGAACGGTCGGACGACGATGCCGGTGGGGCGGGTGCGCAGCGGCACCCGCCCCACCGGGCTGGGGTGCGCCTCCCCCGGCCCCCGACGGTGCTGCAGGGGATGGACAGGGGAGGCGCACCCGTGGGCGGATCAGCCAGCCAGGGCCGTGATGGTCAGGTTGGCGCGGTAGTTACCGCTGGCCAGAGAGGCCGACGGCACCTTCAGGGTCAGGTCCGCACCGAGCACACCGGTGCCACGGGGGTGACCCTGCACGGCAGAGCCCAGGGTGCGGGCCTGCGACAGGCCGTCGCCGTGGTCGTAGCCGGAGTCCACGAAGGTACCCGGCGTGGCGCCGGCCCCGTCGCGGACCACCTTTGGGAGCCAGCCCAGGTACGACGCGGAGAACGTCTTCGACCCGTCGGCGAAGTCGCTGACCGAGGACGAGACCGACCACGGGGCGTTCGAACGGCGGGTGTCGGTCACCGCGATCGGGTTGATCGCACCGGCGGCCTGGAAGTAGGCCATGTCGACCTCGGTGGCGGTGCCCAGGTCGACCAGGGTGTTCTCCCCGTCGATGGCCCAGCCGAACTCGCCAGGCTCACCCTCGGGGATGAGCACCTGGATGTCCTGCCCGTCACCGTGGTAGGGGCGGATCGTCACCGAGTCGGTGACGGTACCGACACCACCAGCGGGCGCGGCCTCGGAGCGGATGTTCTCCACGACCAGCGCGTCGGCCCGTACGCCGACCTTGACGTAGGAACGCCGGTTCTCCTGGGTGCTCTTCGAGTCGTACCAGTAGGTGTTCGGGGCCAGCGGGTCGGCGCCGTTCCCGGGACCAGAGGTACCCGAGCTGTCCGGGTTGGTCAGGCCGTAGTACTTCGACCCGGAGGCGGAGTTGCCGGTCACGTAGACCACGCCGCCGGGGCCGACGAACACCTCGTTCTGGCCGGGCTGCTCGTCCGGGTTGGCCTTCTCGCCGTCACGGATCACGTAGGACCGCGAGTAGACGTGGTCGTGACCCTGGAGCACCAGGTCCACACCCAGGTTGGAGAACGCCGTCGGGAAGTCCACCCGACGCACCTTGTTGTCGCCGTCCTTGGCGTGCGACGCGGTGGAGTAGATCGAGTGGTGGTAGACGAGCACCGTGTACTTGGCCTCGTCGCCGTGGTTGTTCACGACGTCGGTGATGTAGGCGATGTGAGCCGCGTCACCGCCGCTGGCCCCCGAGGGGTTGTAGCTGTTCGAGTTCAGGTGGATGAACATGACGTCCTTGTAGACGTACCAGTAGTCACCACCTGAGGTGTTCGACGACGGGTTGCCGTTGGCGTACAGCGCCGCCGAGCGGTCGGTGTTCGGCGTGTAGAAGTGCTGGTCGTACGCCTTGGAGCCGACATCGTGGTTGCCGATGGTGGCGGCCCAGGGGTACTGGCGCAGCTGGTCGGGCGACAGGAACCCGTCCCACTGGGTCTCGGTGCCGGCCGTCTCGACCTGGTCACCCCCGGAGACCAGCAGCTCGGCGTTCGGCTCGGCGGCCAGGGCCACGTCCAGGGTCGCCTTCCACCCGGCCGTGTCGTTGGCCACGCTGCCCGACGACCCGATCTGCGGGTCGCCGAAGAACAGGAAGTCGTAGTCACCCTCGAACGACTGGGTCTTGAACGCGTACACCGGCGACCAGTCGCCCTCGGCACCGACCCGGTAGGAGTACTGGGTGTTCTCCTTCAGGCCGGTGATGACGGCGTGGCGGTTGTAGTTGGACGAACCGGTGGAGGTGTTGGCACCGCCGGTCGCGGCGAAGGACACCGCGCTGGCCGGGAAGGTGCCGCCGGAGACCTGGGAGGTCGGTGCGACCTGGACCACCTGGGCGGTGTCGTCCGAGGTGTACCAGCTCACGATGCGCTGGGACTCGTCGGCACCGACACCAAGGACGATGCCGGTGAGCACGACCGAACCGGGTGCGGCCGGTAGCGGAGCCGCGGCGAGCGCACCTGAGGCGCCGCCGAGGAGGACCGCCGCGGCGAGCGTGGCAGCCGCGACCTGGCTGCCGACGCGGAGTCGACGGTCAGGACGCTGAGAACGGACAGTAGTCATGCCAGTCCCTTTCGTTCGGTACCCGCCGGGCGGCGGGCTGTCGGAGAGGACGCGACCAACCTGCCGGTACCAGGTGAACAAGACCTGAACAACAGAGGCACGGTGTCTGATCCGTCCGGTAACTCTTGGGCTCAGCCCGCCAGCCGCTGTACGAACCAGACCAGACCCATCACGCTGACACCCGCGGCCAGGAGGCCGGTGACCCACAGCCCGGCCTTCTGCGACCGGTGCCGCAGCAGGGCCAGCAGCGGGAACACCACGGCGATGATCCCCAGCTGGACCACCTCCAGTCCGAGGTTGAACACCAGCAGCGACCACAGCAGCTGCCACGACCACGGCTCGTCGATCCCCAGGGCGCTGGCGAACCCCAGCCCGTGCACCAGCCCGAAGCCGAACACCACCGCCAGGCGCACCCACCCGGCCCGGTCCAGCCGGAACGCCCCGGCGCCGGGCAGCTCGGCGGCGTGCAGGCCGTGCGCCCGGATCTGCCACAGGTGCCACCCGGCCACCGCCGCGATGGACAGTGCGATGACCGGTTCGATGATGCGCGCCGAGACGTGCACCAGCCCGGTGGCGGCCAGGATGAAGGTCACCGAGTGGGCCAGGGTGAACGCTGTGGCGGCGAGCACGATCTCGCGCAGCCGCCGCGACCCGGCGATGATCGCCAGCAGGAACAGGACGTGGTCCAGACCGCCGATCAGGTGCTCCATGCCCAGCCAGAAGAACTCGCCGAACCGCTGGAGGTTCGACTGCTGGGTGGAGAACGACGGGTTCGCCCCGTCCAGCGCCGCCGACCCGGACCGGTGGTCCAGGTCGTAGGTGACGATCGTCTTGGTGTCCCTGACGAAACCCTCGGAGTCGCCGAACAGCGTGCTGGTCAGCGTGTGGGCGTCGGCCTGGGGGCAGGTGTGGTCCAGCACCAGCGTCACGTACGGCACACCGTCACGCAGCCGCACCGACGCCCCGCCGACCGGGCGGGGGCTGCAGTCCCCGTCGTCGGTCGCGACGACGAACCGCTGCGTGACGTAGGCCAGCACCGGGACGGCGTGCTGGTCGATCGCAGCGGCCTGGGCCTCGAAGTCGCCGGAGTCCCAGGCCGCGATGCCGTCGTCGTAGAGGGCGCCGTCCTGGGACTCGCTGGCCGCGGAGTAGACCAGCAGGTCGTACTCCAGAGCCAGCTCGGTGCGCACGACGCCCGGCTCGGGTGCGGTCATCGTGACGTACACCACCGAGGAGAACCCGTGGGCCGCGGCTGAGACGGCGCTGAACACAAGGGCCGCTGTGGCGAGGCCCAGGGCGAGACAGCGGCGCAGGTTCACGAGGACTCCTCTGGTCGGGCAGACCTGCCGAGCGTGCCGGGCGCGAGTGAACGGACGACGACCAGATGTCGAACACCCGTCGAAGACTCGGCGCCGAAGAGCCTCGTCTGGCCCTGCACCAGGTATGACAGTCCTGTGACGACTCACCCCCGAAGCGCCGTCCCGCTCCGCGCGCGGGCCTGGGGCGCCCTCGGCGCCGCGGTCGTGGCGACCCTGCTCGCGGGCTGCGCCGACCCGTGGGACACCCCCCGGACCGGCCCGAGCGCGTCCGGGTCGCTCGGTGCGGGGTTCGTCCCGGACCAGACGCCCTCCCCGGCGGCGACGGTCGTCCCGGCCCCCGGTTCGTGGGACGGCATCGTCCCGACGTCCGGCTACCGGGTGGTGCTGCTCACCTACGGCGACGACGAGCCCACGCGCAACCTGGTCGCGGCTGTCGCGGCCTGGGCCGACACCCATGGGGCGGACTTGCGCACCGTACGGGCCGACGGCCCGGACGACCTGGTGGCCGCCGTGGTACGGGCCCTCGACCTGCACCCGGACCTGGTGGTCAGCGCGGGCGACGCCCTGGTCGACCCGCTCGCCCTGGTCACCCCCAGCCACCTGGACCAGCAGTTCCTCGTCCTCGGCGCCGAGCTGGCCGAGCCCACGCACAACGTCACCGCCGTCGACTGGACCGGCGCCGGTTTCCGCGGCGAGGGCCTGAGCGTCCCGTCCGCCTACGACCCGGCCTCCTTCACCCCCGACCGGTGCGCCGAGGCCGTCCAGGTCGGCGCCGCCGCCGTGCTCGGCGGCCAGGGCGGCTACGTCTACTGGATCCGCTGAGCCCCGATCCACCGCCCCGATCCACCGCCCCGATCCACCGCCCCGATCCACCGAGCTCACCGGAGCAGGACGGTGAGCACCAGGATCACCGGGACCGCGGCCACGGTGCTCAGGGCCACGCTGTCGCGGGCCAGCACCTGCGCCCGGCCGTAGCGCGCGGCGTAGCTGTTCATGTTCTGGGCGGTGGGCAGCGCCGCGCTGACCACCACGGCGAACAGCAGGTGCGCGGGCAGGCGCAGCGCCACGGCCAGCAACCAGGCCACCGCGGGCATCGCCCCGACCTTCAGCCCGGTAGCGACCAGCACCGCGCGGCGCGGCGACCCGGGGGCCAGGGGCCGCTGCCCGCGCAGGGACATCCCGAAGGCCATGAGCACCAGGGGCACAGCGGCACCGCCGAGCACGTCCAGCGGGGCGACGACGATATCGGGCACCGACCAGCCGGTCACCGCGACCACCGCGCCCAGGGCGGTGGCGGCCACGACGGGGTTGCGCACCGGCTGGAGCAGCACGTCGCGCACCTGCACCCGGCCCCGGGTGGACAGGTCGAGCACCCCCAGCACCACGGGCGAGAACACCAGCACCTGCACCAGGATCTGCGGCACGACGTACTGCGCGTCGCCGACGATATAGGTCGCCACGGGCAGCCCGATGTTGTTGGAGTTGACGTAGGCCGCGCAGGCCGCGCCCATGGTGGTGTCGGCCAGCGAGACCCGGAACCACAACCGCGACGCGGCGACGAACAGCCCGGCGGTGACCAGCGCCGCCAGCCCCGCCACCACGACGAACCACGAGAACATCACGCTGACCTCGGCGCGGGACACCACGGTGAACAGCAGCGCGGGCACGGCCACGAAGAACGCGACCCGGTTGAGCACCAGGGCGCCGCTGTCGTCGACCAGACGCAGCCGCGCCACCAGGTACCCCGCACCGACCAGCCCGCCGATGACGACGAACCCGGTGAACGCACTCATCACCTACCCAGTCTGACCCGCCGAGCCCGCCTCGGGTGCACGACCGCCCCGGACGAATCGCACATTTCACCAGACACAGCACCGGGACACGCCCTGTCGGGCGCAGGCGTGGAAGACTCTGAGGACGACCGGACCTAACCCCCCTCCAAGAAGGTAGGAGAGACGATGGCTATCGCGACACCCGAGGTCTATGCCGAGATGATCGACCGGGCGAAGAAGGAGTCCTTCGCCTACCCGGCAGTAAACGTTACGAGCTCGCAGACCCTCACCGCAGCCCTGCAGGGCTTCGCCACGGCGGAGTCGGACGGGATCATCCAGGTTTCCGTCGGCGGTTCGGAGTATGCGTCGGGATCCACGGTCAAGGACCGGGTCGCGGGTTCTCTCGGCCTGGCCGCCTACGCGGCCGAGGTCGCCAAGAACTACCCTGTGACCGTGGCCCTGCACACCGACCACTGCACCAAGCAGAACCTGGACACCTGGGTGCGTCCGCTGCTGGCCGTCGAGGCCGAGCAGGTCCGCTCCGGCGGGCTGCCGACGTTCCAGTCGCACATGTTCGACGGGTCGAACATCCCGCTGGAGGAGAACCTCGTCATCGCCGCCGAGCTGCTGGAGCTGTCCAACGCCGCGCGCACCCTGCTGGAGATCGAGGTGGGCGTCGTCGGCGGCGAGGAGGACGGGCACGCCGCGGAGATCAACGACAAGCTGTACACCACCGTCGAGGACGGTCTGGCGACCGTCGCCGCCCTGGGCGCGGGCGAGAAGGGCCGCTACCTGACCGCGCTGACCTTCGGCAACGTCCACGGGGTGTACAAGCCGGGTGCGGTCCAGCTGCGCCCGGGCATCCTCAAGGAGATCCAGGACGCGGTGGGCGCCCACCTGGGCAAGGACAAGCCTTTCGACCTGGTGTTCCACGGCGGGTCGGGCTCCTCGGCCCAGGAGATCTCCGACGCGGTGGACTACGGCGTCATCAAGATGAACATCGACACCGACACCCAGTACGCCTTCACCCGCCCGGTGGTCGGCCACATGTTCACCAACTACGACGGCGTGCTCAAGGTCGACGGCGAGGTGGGCAACAAGAAGACCTACGACCCGCGGGTGTGGGGCAAGGCCGCCGAGGCCGGGATGGCGGCGCGCATCGTCGAGGCGGCCGCCGAGCTGCGTTCGGCGGGGAAGAAGCTCTAGAGCGGTGTCTGCCAGCGTCCTGCCCCGGAGGTCCGGCGGACCAGTCCGCCGGACCGGGCGTGGGCTCGTCAGGACGCTGGTCGCAGCCGCGTCACGCGCGAGGACGCGCCTTCCGGGCTGGTCGCAGCGCGCGGGGATCGGCGGTCTCGGACGTTTTCACCGTCGGCCGGACCCTGGCACCCTGGTCCGCACCGTCCCGGCCCGTACCCGCGGGGCGGGACGGTGGGCTGGGCTCCGCCTGTCCGGTCGCAGACGTGCGGCCCGCGGCCCGCGGTGCGCCTACTCGTCGGCCTCGACGTCCAGAAGTTCGCCTATCCGGGTGACCTCGAGCAGGAACCGGACGGTCGGGGGCACCCGCAGCAGCCGCACCCGGTGCGGGCTGCGGATGGACAGCCGGGCCAGGAAGGCTACCCCGGACGAGTCCATGAACGTCACGTGGCGGGTATCGACCTCGATCGGCAGCGCCTGCCGCTCGGCCTCGGCGGTCGCCTCGGCCAGCTCGGCGGCCAGGTCGGCGTCCACCTCGCCAGACAGGACGATCCGGGTGCGGTCCGGCTCGACCAGCACCTGGACGGCACCCGGTTCGCCCAGCACCACCGAGGTACCACCTTCCGGCGGCCTGCTACCGTCTCGCACCGCTGTCCTCCTGTCGGGCTCGCCCCCACAGACTACTCATCACACATCGCACGGTAGACGATTATGACGGCTGTGAACACCCCCCTTTCGGCGTGTGACGACACCATGATCGAAAGATCGCTGGTGCGGGCGCTGCGCTCGTCGGGTGTTCCCATGCTCGCGCTGGACGCGAACATGCGCCCTGTCTGGGTGAACGAAGCTTTCACCCGCGAGTTCGGTATGACCCTGGACGTGCTCGCCAGCCACCGTGGTTCACTGCTGCAGCACCCCGCCACGCGCATGACCGACCCGCCCGCGGCATTTGCCGCGATTTCCGAACAGCGCGAGAACAGCCAGGTGATACAGATCCGGCGCGCCGACCACACCTGGACGCCGGTGCTGGCCTGGGCCACCCCGGTGCTCGACGGCGAACAGCTCAGCCTCTGGCTGGTCCGTCTGGACACCCTGGCCAGCGCGTCGGTCGACCTCGTCCGGAACCTGGTCGGCCAGGAACGACGCGATCTGCAGGTGCTGGCCGACGTCGCCCAGGTCTCGACCAACATCAGCTCGGCCGGCGACCTGGATGCCACCGCCCGGGTGCTGGTCGGCTCCGTGGTGCGTCACGCCTGCTTCCTCGTCGACCTGGACAGCCCCCACACCGACGGGGGCGACCCGGACGACCCAGCGCTTCAGGTGCTTACCGGCGGCGGCGACGGGATGGCCGACCTGGACCTGTCCGCCGACTGGCCGCCCGGCTCGCTGGCCCACCTGGTCGCCACCCGGCTGCGCGACCGGGCCTACCCCGAAGCCCAGCCCGACGCTCCGCAGATTTTCACCCTGCTGGCCGTGCCGGGTCGGCACTCCGTCGTGGGGCTGCTCGCCGTCGTCCCGCTGTCGGGGGCCGGGATGGCCGAGCTGGACCGGGCGACGCTGGGCCTGCTGCGGGTGTCGGCCCGACGGGTCGGCACCACGCTGGAGAGCTCGACGCTGTACCTGCGGGCCCACCGGCTGGCCGAGACCATGCAGCGGTCGATGCTGCCCCAGCAGGCCGAGATCGACGGCCTGGACGTGTGGACCTACTACGCGCCGAACATCGTCGACACCCAGATCGGCGGCGACTGGTACGACATCCTGCCGGTGCGGCCCGGCACGGCGGGCATCGTCATCGGCGACGTCGTCGGCCACGACGTCGAGGCCGCCGCGACCATGGGGCAGCTGCGGGCCGTCGTGCGGGCCTACACGCTGGAGGGCAGCGCCCCGGAGCAGGTACTGGCCCGCCTGGACCAGATCGTCGCCGGGATGCAGGTGTCCCGGGCGGCGGGCATCGTCTGCTCCACCCTGACCGCCGCCGACGACGGGTGGCAGCTGGACTACTGCCGGGCCGGGCACCTGCCCCCGCTGCTGCGCCGCGACCAGTCCGTCACCTACCTCAACGAGGGCCGGGGCCCGATGATCGGGTTCGGCCAGAACGCCTCCCGGGCCGGGGCGACCGTCGGTCTGCAGCCCGGTGACGTCCTGGTGTACTACACCGACGGCCTGGTCGAGCACCGCGGCCGGAACATGCGCGACGGGCTGGACGTGCTGGCCCGGGTGGTCCGCGACGCCACCGGCCCGGACGCCGCGCGGATCGGCGAGGAGATGCTGTCCCGCCTGGCCCGGCACGCCGAGGACGATATCGCCGTCGTCGTGGTGCGGGTGCCCGCGGAGTCGGCCGACGTCCCGGTGTCGCACCGTCGGCGCTCGGCGCTGCCGCACGACCCGTCCGCGCTGCGGATAGCCCGCCAGGCGGTGCGCGGCGCCTGCGACGACTGGGACCTGCCCAGCACGAAGTCGGCCGAGCTCGTGGTGTCCGAGCTGGTCGCCAACGCCGTCAACCACGGCTGGGGCGAGGTGACGCTCCAGCTGACCGACGTCGACGACGCGCTACGTATTGAGGTCACCGACGGCAACCCGGCCCCACCGGTAGCCACCGACGGCCACCCGGACCGGATCGGCGGTTTCGGCATCAAGATCGTCGAACAGCTGGCCGACTGGGGCTGGCGGCAGACCGGCAGCGGCGGCAAGGTCGTCTGGGCGAAGATGCGCGCGCTCGGCGACGACGAGACGTACTGACAGTCTCTGCGTACTGAGCAGGGCCTTCACCGTGGCCCAGGCAGGCAGACGGACGGCGGGTCCTGGTCAGGCGGACGGATGCGCGGTGAGCTCGCAGGCGTGGTCGCGGTCGATCTGGAACATCTCCAGGGCGCCGCACACCTCCAGCACGAACTCGTCGCGCGGGGCGATGCCGTGCAGCACCGCCGTCCCGCCGCGCTGGGCCACGGCCCCGGCCAGGGATATGAGGAATCCGGCCCCCGCGGAGTCCATGAACGTCACCTGGCACATGTCCACGACGAGCAACGGACGCTGCAGCCCGTTGATCCGCGCTGTCATCTCGGGGAACTGGTCGCGTTCGGCCAGGTCGAGATCGCCGCCGACCACGAGCGTCACGCTGGTCGGCGAGACGGTGACCTCGATCACTCACGCACCTCATTTCGCTTCGCTATTTGCACGAGAGTATTGCTCTTGCGCCCGCAGCGCGCGCTGGGACACCCGTTAGGGCGTGCCGCAGCGCGCGGGAGACCGGCAGACGTGCCCTGAGGTGTGCCTCGCTGGGCCGCGGCTTTACCGGTATGCGGGTCCACCTGGGCGTCCGCGGTAGCCGACGCCTTGTCGAGGTATCCTCGCACACGGGCGCCGACCCGGCGCCACGGGGCCCGGGCGGCGAAGAAAAGGAGTCCCCATGCCAGCGGTGGTGGTGCTCGGTGCGCAGTGGGGCGACGAGGGCAAAGGCAAGGCCACCGACCAGCTCGGCGGGGCGACCGACTACGTCGTGAAGTTCAACGGCGGCAACAACGCCGGGCACACCGTGGTGATCGGCGACGACACGTACGCGCTGCACCTGCTGCCGTCGGGGATCCTGTCTCCCGGGGTGGTGCCGGTGATCGGCAACGGTGTGGTCGTCGACCTCGAGGTGCTGTTCCGCGAGATCGACGACCTGACCGCGCGGGGCGTGGACACCTCCCGGCTGCTGGTCTCGTCGAACGCGCACGTCATCGCTGGGTACAACCGGACCGTGGACCGGGTGACCGAGCGGTTCCTCGGTGCCCGCAAGATCGGCACCACCGGCCGCGGTATCGGCCCGACCTATGCGGACAAGATCAACCGGATCGGCCTGCGGGTCCAGGACCTGTTCGACGCGGACATCCTGGCGCAGAAGGTGGCCGGGGCCCTGGCGCAGAAGAACCCGATGCTGGTCAAGGTCTACAACCGCCGGGCGGTCACCGCCGACGAGACGATCGAGTCGCTGCTGCAGTTCGCCGAGCGGCTGCGCCCCATGGTCGCCGACACCCCCCGGGTGCTCAACGACGCGCTGGACGCCGGGCGCACCGTCGTGTTCGAGGCGGGCCAGGCCACCATGCTCGACGTGGACCACGGCACCTACCCGTTCGTCACCTCCTCCTCGGCCACCGCGGGCGGGGCGTGCACCGGCTCCGGTGTCGGCCCGACCCGCATCGACCGGGTGGTGGGCGTCGCCAAGGCGTACACCACGCGGGTCGGCGAGGGCCCGTTCCCCACCGAGCTGGAAGGGCCGGAGGGCGACTGGCTGCGCGAGGCCGGCGGCGAGTACGGCACCACGACGGGCCGACCGCGACGCACCGGCTGGTACGACGCGGTGGTGGTGCGCTACGCCAGCCGGGTCAACGCTCTGACCGACCTGGTGCTGACCAAGCTCGATGTCTTGACCGGCCTGGACAAGGTCCCCGTCGCCGTGGCCTACACGGTCGACGGGCGGCGGCTGGACGAGATGCCCGACAACCAGTCCGACTTCCACCACGCGGTACCGGTGTACGAGTACCTGGACGGCTGGGACGAGGACGTCACCGCCGCCCGCACCTTCGACGACCTGCCCGCCGCGGCCCGCCGGTACGTCACTACCCTGGAGGAGATGTCCGGGACACGGATCTCCGTGGTCGGCGTCGGCGCGGACCGGACGGCCAGCCTGGTGCGGCACGACCTGCTGCCCCGCTGACTGTCGGTACCAGCTGGCGGGCGTCCCGGCCCGCGGACCTGGACGTCCCAAGACCCATGTCGAACGCCCCGTTGTGCCTGTGAGGACTAGACTCAGTCCAGCGCGGATTGTACCCGCCAGAAGACTGGTGCTCCTTCGGTCGTGATTGGGGTTCAGATTACGCCGGAGACCCGTCATCGTAGAAGAACGGCCATCCTCACCGTCGAGACGAACGACAACAGGAGCGATACGCATGACAACCAACCCCGTCGACGCACCGGCTGTCCCTCCGGCTCCCGCAGGCCCGGGCCATCCGCGCCTGCAGGCCTGGATCGCCGAGGTCGCCCAGATGACCACGCCGAAAGACATCGTCTGGGTCGACGGCTCCGACGCCCAGCGCCAGGCGATCACCGAACAGCTGGTCGAGGCGGGCACGCTGATCCGGCTGAACCCCGAGCTGCGGCCCAACTCGTTCCTCGCCCGGTCCGACCCGTCCGACGTCGCCCGGGTCGAGTCCCGGACCTTCATCGCCTCGCAGAACCAGGCGGACGCCGGTCCGACGAACAACTGGCGCGAACCCACCGAGCTGCGCGCCGAGCTCAAAGAGGTCTTCGCCGGGTCCATGAAGGGCCGGACGATGTACGTCATCCCCTTCTCCATGGGTCCGCTGGGCGGCCCGATCTCCCAGCTGGGTATCGAGCTGACCGACTCCCCGTACGTCGTGCTGTCCATGCTGATCATGACCCGGGCCGGCAACGAGGCGCTGGAGCTGCTGGGGTCTGACGGGTTCTTCGTGCCCGCGCTGCACTCGGTCGGCGCGCCGCTGGGCGACCACGAGCAGGACGTGACCTGGCCCTGCAGCGACACCAAGTACATCGTGCACTTCCCCGAGACCCGGGAGATCTGGTCGTACGGCTCCGGCTACGGCGGCAACGCGCTGCTGGGCAAGAAGTGCTTCGCGCTGCGTATCGCCTCGGTCATGGCCCACGACGAGGGCTGGCTGGCCGAGCACATGCTGATCCTGCGGATCACCTCCCCCGCCGGCGAGGAGTACCACGTCACCGCCGCCTTCCCCTCGGCCTGCGGCAAGACGAACCTGGCCATGCTGCGCCCGACCATCCCCGGCTGGAAGGTCGAGACCATCGGCGACGATATCGCCTGGCTGCGGTCCGGCGCCGACGGTCGACTGCACGCCATCAACCCGGAGGCCGGGTTCTTCGGCGTGGCACCCGGTACCGGTATGTCGACCAACCCCACGGCGATCGAGTCGCTGACCCACGACGTGATCTTCACCAACGTGGCGCTGACCGACGACGGCGACGTCTGGTGGGAGGGCCTGACCGACGAGACCCCGGCCCACCTGGTCGACTGGCTGGGCCACGACTGGACACCCGGCTCGGAGACCCCGGCCGCCCACCCGAACAGCCGGTTCACGGTCCGCGCCGACCAGTGCCCGATCATCTCCCCCGACTGGGAGAAGCCCGAAGGGGTCCCGATCGACGCCATCCTGTTCGGCGGCCGTCGGGCCTCCAACGTGCCGCTGGTGATGGCGGCGCGCGACTGGGAGCACGGCGTGTTCATCGGCGCCACCGTGGCCTCCGAGCAGACCGCCGCGGCCGAGGGCGCTGTCGGCGCGCTGCGCCGCGACCCGTTCGCGATGCTGCCGTTCTGCGGCTACGACATGGCCGACTACTGGGGCCACTGGCTGAACCTGGGCGCCGAGCTGGCGGCCAAGGGCGTGAAGCTGCCCAGCATCTTCGCGGTCAACTGGTTCCGCAAGAGCGCCGACGGCAAGTTCCTGTGGCCGGGCTTCGGCGACAACTCCCGGGTCGTCGCCTGGGCGCTGGACCACATCGCGGGCCAGGCCCCCGGCGTCCAGAACGCCCTCGGCGTCGTGCCCGCCCCCGGCGAGCTCGACCTGGACGGGCTGGACCTGCCCGACGCCGCCCTCGCCGAGCTGTTCCGGGTCGACCCGGACGCCTGGCTGGCCGAGGCCGACATGACCGAGGAGTACTTCGAGCAGTTCGGCGACAAGGTCCGCCCCGAACTGCGCCAACAGCTCGCCACCCTGCGGGCCAACCTCCAGGCCGCCAAGTCCTGACCCCCGTCTCACCCCGTCCGGCGCGGTACCTGCCCAGGTACCGCGCCGGACGTCTGTCCAGTGCCCCGAGACGAATAGTCCGTCGAGCAAAAGATCCCGGTTCGAGGGTTCCACGCCGATCAGTAGTCTCAAGAGCCTGTTGCAGAATCCAGGCTGAAGGCAACCCGGTCGACGACCCCTGCAGCAGAGCACGGTGAGACGGCAGGGAGGACGGTAGGAACCCCACAGCCCTTGGCGGCCCGTGTAGGCCGATAAGGGTGCCCCAAGTCGAGGGCTCCGCGCCGATCAGGTGGTTTGAACCACCTGATCGGCGTGGGACCCTCGAACCGGGACTGTCTTATCGGTCGGCTGTTGGAGCAGGGTGCCCGTCACCGCAGACCTCGCACCCCCGGTAGGGTCGGGGGGTGGAGATTCTGGTGGTCGGGAACGGGGCGCGCGAACACGCGCTGGTGCGGGCGCTGACGGCGGACCCGGCGGTCGCCGCGGTGCACGCGGCACCGGGGAACCCGGGGATCGGCGGTGCGGCCTGCCTGCACGACGTGGACCCGATGGACCCCGCGGCGGTCGCGGCGCTGGCGGTGCGGCTGGGGGTGGGGCTGGTCGTGGTCGGGCCGGAGGCGCCGCTGGTGGCGGGGGTGGCCGATGCGGTGCGCGACGCGGGGGTGCCGTGCTTCGGACCGTCGGCGGCGGCGGCCCGGCTGGAGGGGTCGAAAGCCTTCGCCAAAGAGGTCATGGCCGCCGCCGGGGTGCCGACCGCCGCGTCACGCACCTGCGACGAGGAGGACCAGGTGGCCGCCGCGCTGGTCGAGTTCGGGGCGCCGCACGTCGTCAAGGACGACGGGCTGGCGGCGGGCAAGGGCGTCGTGGTCACCGACGATACCGCTGCGGCGCTGGCCCACGCCCGGGCCTGCCTGGACCGCCCCGGGGGACGGGTCGTGGTCGAGGAGTACCTGGACGGTCCCGAGGTGTCGCTGTTCGTCCTGTGCGACGGGAGGCACGTCGTACCGCTGGTACCGGCCCAGGACTTCAAACGGGTCGGCGACGGTGACACCGGGCCCAACACCGGCGGGATGGGCGCCTACTCCCCGCTGCCGTGGGCGCCGGACGACCTGGTCGACGCGGTCGTGGCCACCGTGGCCCAGCCGACGGTGGACGAGATGGCCCGGCGCGGCACCCCGTTCGCCGGGGTGCTGTAC
Organism: Micrococcales bacterium; assembly: GCA_009777345.1. Classification (GTDB taxonomy): domain Bacteria; phylum Actinomycetota; class Actinomycetes; order Actinomycetales; family Cellulomonadaceae; genus Cellulomonas. The sequence goes on from WRMB01000003.1 coordinate 90,890, forward strand.
TGCGGGCTGGCCCTGACCGCCCGGGGGCTGCGGGTGGTGGAGTTCAACGCCCGGTTCGGCGACCCGGAGACCCAGGTGGTGCTGGCCCGGCTGGCCTCCGGCCTGGGCGGGCTGCTGCTGGCCGCCGCCACCGGGCGGCTGGCCGACCACCCGCCGCTGGTCTGGCACGACACCGCCGCGGTGACGGTCGTCGTGGCGTCCGCCGGGTACCCGGGGACGCCCCGCACCGGCGACCCGGTCACCGGCGTCGAGGCGGCTGAGGCCGTGCCGGGGGTGCACGTCCTGCAGGCCGGCACGGCGTGGCGTGACGACGTCCTGGTCTCGGCCGGCGGACGGGTGCTGTCCGTCGTCGGTACCGGCCCGGACCTGGCCGCGGCCCGGGCCACCGCGTACGCCGGTGTGGCGAAGATCGGCCTGGCCGAGGCCCAGCACCGCACCGATATCGCCGCGGCCGCCGTTCAGGGACGCACCAGCGCGCCGGTCTTCTGACCCCGTGCCGGGACAGGCGTCCGGTCGCGACCGTCCGACCCTGTCGCTGCTCGCCCGTGTCCTGCGCCGGAAATCCAGCGAACGAGCCCGTCGGGCCGGGCGTGGACCCGCAAGGCGGAGGACGCTGGTCGCGGCAGCGCTGCGTCCGAGGACGACAACGCCGCGAGCACGCGTCCGGGCGGCGGGCTGGGAGCCTTGCCGTTCAGCTTGTGCCAGACCGCCGCGAGCACGCGTCCGGGCGGCGGACTCGTCGCCCGGATTCCCGGTGCAGGACACCAGGCCCCCGGACGTGGTTGGCTTAGCCTGTGACGACGCCTGTGCTGCCCGGATGGACCCAGACCTACGCCGGAAAGGTCCGCAACCTCTACCTCCCCGACGAGACGCCCGAGGGTGAGCAGATCGTCAAGCTGCACGGCGACGTGGTGCTGGTCGTAGCGTCGGACCGGATCTCCGCCTACGACCACGTGCTGTCCCCGGTGATCCCCGACAAGGGCGTGGTGCTCACCCAGCTGTCGCTGTGGTGGTTCGCCCAGCTGGCCCACACGGTCGCCGACCATGTGGTGTCCACGATCGTGCCGGACGATGTCGCCGGGCGGGCCATGATCTGCCGCCGCCTGGACATGTACCCCGTGGAGTGCGTCGCCCGCGGGTACCTCACCGGGTCGGGGCTGGCCGAGTACCAGCGCAGCGGCATGGTCACCGGGATCAGGCTGCCCAGCGGGCTGGTCGACGGCTCTCGGCTGCCGGAACCGATCTTCACCCCGGCGACCAAGGCCGAGCTCGGCTCGCACGACCAGAACATCACCTTCGACGCCACCGTCGAGCTGGTCGGCCCGGACACCGCCCGGCGCCTGCGCGACCTGACCCTGGAGATCTACCGTCGGGCCGAGGCGATCACCGCCGAGCGCGGGCTGATCCTGGCCGACACCAAGCTGGAGTTCGGCCGGGACGTCGACGGCGAGATCACCCTGGCCGACGAGATCCTCACCCCCGACTCCTCCCGTTTCTGGCCCGCCGACGCCTGGTCGCCCGGCCAGGCTCAGCCCAGCTTCGACAAGCAGTACGTCCGCGACTGGCTGACCTCGCCCGACTCCGGCTGGAGCCGCACCTCCGACGCCCCACCCCCGCCCCTGCCCGACTCCGTCGTGACCCGCACCCGTGACCGCTACCTGGAGGCCTACCGCCGGATCACCGGCCAAGACCTCGACCCCAGAGCCGTACCCCCACGCTGACAGCGAGCAGCCGAGCAGGACGGTAGCGGCAGAGCAGGACGGTGGGGACGGTCCCCACTGTCCCACCCCACCGTCCTGAAACTCATCACCCCCCGGCCCCACCCCCTCTCCCCCATCGGGCCGATAAGGTTGCGCGAGTTCGTGGGTTGCACGCCGTTCCACCGTTTCGAAACGGTGGAACGGCGTGCAACCCATGAACCGCCTGGTCGTTATCGGTCTGTTGGAGGGAGGGGGGTGCTCCCGCGCCCGGGAGCACTAGACTCAGCCTCGCCATCACCCTTCGACCCTGGGAGCGCCGCTGTGGGACGCGTCGTCGTGGACGTCATGCCGAAACCGGAGATCCTCGACCCGCAGGGCAAGGCCGTGGCCCGGGCCCTGCCCCGCCTGGGTATCGATGGGTTCGTGTCTGTCCGGCAGGGCAGGCGGTTCGAGCTGGAGGTGGACGGGCCGGTCACCGAGGAGGTCCTGGCCGCCGCCCGGCAGGCCGCGACGACGTTGCTGTCCAACCCGGTGATCGAGGACGTCGTGCACGTCGCCGCCGAGCCCAGCACCGAGCCCAGCGCGCAGGGTGCTGCCTGATGACCCGGATCGGCGTCGTCACCTTCCCCGGCACCCTGGACGACCGGGACGCCGCCCGGGCGGTCCGTATCGCGGGCGCCCAGCCGGTGAGCCTGTGGCACGCCGACGACGACCTGCACCAGGTGGACGCGGTGGTGCTGCCCGGCGGGTTCTCCTACGGCGACTACCTGCGGGCCGGGGCGATCTCCCGGTTCGCGCCGGTGATGACGTCGGTCGTCGCCGCGGCTGGGCGGGGCCTGCCGGTGCTCGGTATCTGCAACGGCTTCCAGGTGCTCACCGAGTCGCACCTGCTGCCCGGCTCGATGGTGAAGAACGACCACCTGCACTTCGTGTGCCGCGAGCAACAGCTGGTGGTGGAGAACGACCAGACTCCCTGGACTTCAGACTTCACCGCGGGCGAGCAGATCACCATCCCGCTGAAGAACCAGGACGGCCAGTACGTCGCCGACGCCGCCACCCTGGCCCGCCTGGAAGACGAAGGCCGGGTAGTGTTCCGCTACCACGAGACCAACCCCAACGGTTCCCGCCACGATATCGCCGGGATCTGCAACGAGGCCGGCAACGTCGTCGGTCTGATGCCCCACCCCGAGCACGCGGTCGAACCCGGTTTCGGCCCCGACGGCCCGTCCGGCCCCCGCACCGGCACCGACGGCCTCCGTTTCTTCACCTCCGTCCTGACCACCCTGGTCGGCTGACCAGGGGACCGGGTGTGAGGTACGAGGTAGAGGCTCCTCTGGACCTTGACCTGGCATGACGAAACAGCTGGCGTCTGTCGAGACGGTCGAGAGCGTCCTTCCTGTCGACGGTGCCGATGCTGTCGAGGCGGCCGTCGTCCGGGGACGGACCGTCGTCGTGGCGAAGGACGAGTTCTCGGTGGGAGACTTGGTGCTCCACGTCAAGGTCGGCGCTGCGCTGCCGCTGGACGACGAACGGTTCGCCTTCCTGGCTGGTCGTGGTGAGAAAGAGCACGCGGGCAGGCGGGTCCACGTCGTGCGGGCTGCGCGCCTGCGGGGCGTCGACTCACAAGGGATCGTCTTTCCGCTGTCAAACTTTCCGGAGGCTGTGGGACAACCGCCTGGCACGGCACTGGACGACCGTCTGGGTATCGCCCACTGGGACGCCGTTACGAGGACGAGTGATGATGAGTGGTGGCGCAAGATCCAACCCCTACGGGTGGGCCTGGGGTGGACGATCGACCGCAACAACCTGTGGGATACCGACCCGCTAGAAGACGCCGCTACCGCAGAGTCCTACTCCGACGACTGCGGTTGTGGCCTGCTAGCCGGTCACCGCGACATGATCACCCGGCGCAAGAAGTCCGCTCTGCACTTCGAGGTCCACTGGGACTCCGACGGCACTTTTCGCGTGGAGTTCTTCCAGAGCGTGTACAACAAGGCCGACGGCAGCTGGGTGGCCGACGAGACGATCGGAACCAGGCAGACGAGAAACCGGGACCGGCTCGTCCGCTACGTCGAAGAGTTCATGTTCACGTGCAGCCTGCCTCCCGAGCTGAGCGAAGAGCCCGACTGAGCCACGCCGCTCCGTGCGCGGTCGTTCATTGATCACAAAGTCGTTCATCCGGATGAACGACTTTGTGATCTATGAACGACC